>NZ_JBTYHB010000009.1:0-291598 GCF_054871485.1 Streptomyces sp. UC4497
CCCCCCCCCCCCCCCCCCCCCCCCCCCCCCCCCCCCCCCCCCCCCCCCCCCCCCCCCCCCCCCCCCCCCCCCCCCCCCCCCCCCCCCCCCGGCCGCCCGCGCCCCCCCCCCCCCGCCCCCGGGCGGGGGGGGGGGGGGGGGGGCCGCCCCCCCCCCCCCCCCAGACCCCGCGCCTCAATCGCCGGCGGGGCTTACTAAGCCGCCGGCGGGGCTTGCTAAGCCCACGTGATGAGCCGCTTCGGGCGCTCCAGGATCGCCGCCACATCCGCCAGCACCTTGGAGCCCAGCTCCCCGTCCACCAGGCGGTGGTCGAAGGACAGCGCCAGGGTCGTCACCTGACGCGGCTTGACCTTGCCCTTGTGGACCCACGGCTGAAGCTTGATCGCTCCGACGGCAAGAATCGCCGACTCACCGGGGTTCAGGATCGGCGTACCGGTGTCGACGCCGAAGACGCCCACGTTGGTGATCGTGACGGTCCCGCCCTGCATCGCGGCCGGGGACGTCTTGCCCTCACGTGCGGTGGACACCAAGTCGCCCAGCGCGGACGCCAGTTCGGGCAGGGTCTTGGCCTGCGCGTCCTTGATGTTCGGCACGATCAGACCGCGCGGGGTGGCGGCGGCGATGCCCAGATTCACGTAGTGCTTCTGGACGATCTCCTGGTTCGCCTCGTCCCAGGCCGAGTTGACCTCGGGGTTGCGCTTGATCGCGACGAGCAGCGCCTTGGAGATGAGCAGCAGCGGGTTGACCCGCAGCCCCGCCATGTCCTTGTCGCCCTTGAGCTCCTCGACGAGCTTCATCGTGCGCGTGATGTCGATGGTCACGAACTCCGTGACGTGCGGCGCCGTGAACTTCGAGTTCACCATCGCCTGCGCGGTCGCCTTCCGCACACCCTTGATCGGGATCCGGGTCTCACGGACGGAGTCGTACGAGGCGGGGGCGGCGGCCGGTGCCGGAGCCGGTGCGGACACCGGTGCTTCCGGCGCGGGTGCGACGGCGGCGTGCACATCCTCCCGCGTGATGATCCCGTCGGCACTGGACGGAATCACGGTGGCGAGGTCGACGCCAAGGTCCTTGGCAAGCTTCCGCACGGGCGGCTTGGCCAGCGGCCGGTCCAGGGCGGCCGTGCCATTGCCGTTGCCGTTCACCGCCGCTGTGGGCAACTGCTCCGCAGGGGCAGAAGGGGTGGGCACAGCCGCCGGTGCAGCGTCCGAGACGGAGGCCTCAACCCCGTTGGCTCCCTTGCGGGCACGACGCTTCGTGGAAGATTCGGCCACGCCGTAACCGACGAGCACGGGCTGCCGCCCCTGCGGCTCGGCAGCCTCAACCTCCGGCTCAACCGCCGCAGGCTCAGGCGCAGGCTCCTCGCCCGCCACATCCACCGAAATGATCACCTGGCCGACATCGACCGTCGTCCCCTCCGGGAAGAGCAGCTCCCGCACCACCCCGTCGTACGGGATCGGCAGCTCGACCGCCGCCTTCGCGGTCTCCACCTCGCACACGACCTGCCCGTCCTCGACGGAGTCGCCCGGCTGGACGTACCACTTGAGGATCTCGGCCTCGGTCAGGCCTTCGCCCACGTCGGGCATCTTGAACTCACGAGCCATGATGGGGCCTCCTCTCAGTACGCAAGGGAACGGTCGACGGCATCGAGCACCCGGTCGAGGCCCGGCAGGTACTCCTCCTCCAGGCGCGCCGGCGGATACGGCGCGTGGTACCCGCCGACCCGCAGCACGGGCGCCTCCAGGTGGTAGAAGCTCCGCTCGGTGATCCGGGCCGCCAGCTCCGCGCCGGCGCCGAGGAAGACCGGCGCCTCGTGCACGATCACGAGGTGGCGCGTCTTCTCCACCGACTTCTGCACGGCGTCGAAGTCCATCGGCGAGATGGAGCGCAGGTCGAGGACCTCCAGGGACTTGCCCTCCTCCTCGGCGGCCGCGGCCGCCTCCAGGCAGACCTTCACCATCGGCCCATACGCGGCGAGGGTGAGGTCGCTGCCCTCGCGCGCGACGGCGGCCTTGTGCAGATCACCGGGCACGGCCTCGGTGTCGACCTCGCCCTTGTCCCAGTAGCGGCGCTTGGGCTCGAAGAAGATCACCGGGTCGTCGCTCTGGATCGCCTGCTGGAGCATCCAGTACGCGTCGCTGGAGTTCGAAGGCGAGACGACCTTGAGCCCCGGCACGTGCGCGAACAGCGTCTCCGGCGACTCGCTGTGGTGCTCGACCGCGCCGATGCCCCCGCCGTACGGGATACGGATGACGACCGGCGTCTTGATCTTGCCGAGCGCGCGGGCGTGCATCTTCGCGAGCTGCGTGACGATCTGGTCGTACGCGGGGAAGACGAAACCGTCGAACTGGATCTCCACGACGGGCCGGTAGCCGCGCAGCGCGAGGCCGATCGCGGTGCCGACGATGCCGGACTCGGCGAGCGGGGTGTCGATCACCCGGTCCTCGCCGAAGTCCTTCTGCAGGCCGTCCGTGACACGAAAGACGCCACCCAGCTTGCCGACGTCCTCGCCCATGACGAGGACCTTCGGGTCGTTGTCGAGCGCGGTGCGCAGCGACTCGTTGATCGCCTTGGCGATCGGAAGCTTCTGTACAGCCATGACCGTCAGGCCTCCCCATCCGCGAACGACGCCTGGTAGGCGGCGAATTGAGCGCGCTCCTCGTCGACGAGCGCGTGCCCGTCCGCGTACACGTTCTCGAAGATCGCCATGAGGTCCGGGTCCGGCATGGCCCGTACGACATCGCGTACTCGCTTGCCCAACGTCTCGCTCTCGGCGTCGAGTTCCGCGAAAAATCCCTCATCCGTGTCGGTTTGGGACTCCAGGTACGCGCGCAGGCGCAGGATCGGGTCCTTCGCCTCCCAGGACACGCGCTCGTCGTCGGACCGGTACTTCGACGGGTCGTCGGAGGTGGTGTGCGCGCCCATGCGGTACGTGAACGCCTCGATCAGCGCCGGTCCCTCGCCCTGGCGGGCCCGGTCGAGGGCCCAGCGCGTCACGGCGAGGCAGGCCAGCACGTCGTTGCCGTCGACGCGTACGCCGGGGAAGCCGAAGCCCTGCGCGCGCTGGTACAGCGGCACGCGCATCTGGCGCTCGGTGGGCTCGGAGATCGCCCACTGGTTGTTCTGGCAGAAGAACACCACGGGGGCGTTGTAGACGGCCCCGAAGTTGAAGGCCTCCAGGACGTCGCCCTGGCTGCTCGCGCCGTCACCGAAGTACGCGATCACCGCGCTGTCCGCGCCGTCCTTGGCGACGCCCATCGCGTAGCCGGTGGCGTGCAGGGTCTGCGAGCCGATGACGATCGTGTACAGGTGGAAGTTGTTGCTGTTCGGGTCCCAGCCGCCGTGGTTCACGCCGCGGAACATGCCGAGCAGGTTCGTCGGGTCGACCCCGCGGCACCAGGCGACGCCGTGCTCACGGTAGGTCGGGAAGACGTAGTCGTCCTCCCGGGTGGCCCGGCCCGAACCGATCTGGGCGGCCTCCTGGCCGAGCAGCGACGCCCACAGGCCCAGCTCGCCCTGGCGCTGCAGCGCGGTGGCCTCGGCGTCGAAACGGCGGGTGAGGACCATGTCGCGGTACAGGGCACGCAGCTCGTCGTCGGTGATGTCGGCGACGTAGCGGTCGTACTCGGCGTTCTTGACCCGCTTGCCCTCAGGGGTCAGCAGCTGCACCAGGTCGCTCTGCGGCGCTCCGGCCTTGGCAGGCGTCTTCGCGGGCGCCTTGGCAGCGGTGCTCTTCGCGGGCGTCTTGCCGGGGGACTTCTTCGCAGACTTCTTCGCAGCGGTCCGCTTGCGCGGCGGCTGTGCCTTCTGCGCTGCGGCAGTGCTGTCCGCACTGTCTACGGTCACGTGTGCTCCTCCGTCGGTCCGGCCCCGGGATTGCCGGATGGCCAGTCGGCTCGGCTCGCCTGATCCGTCCACGCACGGGGTGGGTGCGAGGCGCCGGCAACAGGCGTGACAAGTGCTCCGGCAAACACCCTTCACCCAGCACGTTACCCAGTGGGTCACACATCTGCGAAACCCCATCTGACCTGCGATTTTGCTTGGATTTCCAAGTAAGTGGTTGGTTGGATTTCCTAGTATCGCGAGGGAAGACGAAGCGTCGCAGGTCACAGCTGTGCGACGAGTCCTGGATCTCAGCCTGGCAGGGGGCCGGAACACCGGCACGTTATCCCGGTCACCCCACAGGCATCTAGGGCGCGGCCAAGGTTCTTGTGTGAGACTGAGGCCGTGCGCGAAGACGGAAAAATCCATGTATTTCTGCTCGACGACCACGAGGTGGTCCGTCGCGGCGTCCATGAGCTGCTGTCCGTCGAGGACGACATCGAGGTCGTCGGAGAGGCCGGAACGGCCGCCGACGCCTTGGTGCGCATCCCCGCGACCCGGCCCGACGTGGCGGTGCTCGACGTGCGCCTGCCGGACGGCAGCGGGGTGGAGGTGTGCCGGGAGATCCGCTCCCAGGACGAGTCGGTCAAGTGCCTGATGCTGACGTCGTTCGCGGACGACGAGGCCCTCTTCGACGCGATCATGGCCGGCGCCTCCGGCTACGTATTGAAGGCGATCCGCGGCAATGAGCTGCTCACCGCCGTACGGGACGTCGCCGGTGGCAAGTCGCTGCTCGACCCGGTCGCCACGGCCCGCGTCCTGGAGCGGCTGCGCGACGGCGGCCGCAAGGGTGACGACAAGCTCGCCGGCCTCACCGACCAGGAGCGCAAGATCCTCGACCTGATCGGGGAGGGCCTGACGAACCGGGTCATCGGCGAGCGTCTGCACCTCGCCGAGAAGACGATCAAGAACTACGTGTCCAGCCTGCTGTCGAAGCTCGGCATGGAGCGCCGCTCCCAGGCGGCCGCGTACGTGGCCCGTATGCAGGCCGAGAAGCACTGACGGCTCCCCCGTCCCCCTCCCGGGATGCCCGCCCGCACAGGACCTAGGTCACGCGTCCTGGGGGCGGGCTCCTCTGGTTTACGGACGAGCCCGCGGCGCAGAGTGGTGACATGCCCTCCGACCCGCAGAAAGACCCACAGCAGGCGCCCCCGCGGCCGGACCGGGACCTCGCCTTCGAACTGCTCGCCCGCGTGCCCTACGGCCGCGTCGCGACCAGCATGCGCGCCCTGCCCTTCCTCGCCTCAGCCCGCCACATCGTGACCGGCGGACGGCTTCTGCTGCGCATGCACCGCGGCTTCGGCTACCACGAGGCGTGCATCGGCAGCGTCGTCGCCTACGGGGCGGACAACCTGGGGCAGGAGCGCCCCGAGGACGCGGGCCAGTGGTCGGTGCAGTGCGTCGGCACCTGCGAGCAGGTCGAGCCGACCACGGCCGACCTCGAACTCTTCGGACCCGCCCCGCACTCCGCGGACGGCGAGCCCTTCGACCCGGTCTACCTGCACGTAGCCCCGCAGTTCGTGACGGTGCACGAGCTGCGGGGCGTTTGAGCAGCGGGGTCCGGGGCGGAGCCCCGTGGTGTGGCCGGGCGGACTACTCGGCGCCGTCGCCGCCGGTGTCCCCACCCGTGTCGCCGCCGGTGTCACCACCGATGACGCCGCCGTCGTCACCACCCGTGCCACCGTTGCTGTCGTCGGGCGGCGTGGTCGTCTGGCTCGGGGTCGGCTTGGTAGCCGTCTGCGTCGGCGTCGGGTCCGCGCTGGTCGGATCGCCCGTCGGCTCCTCCGACTGCGTGGGCGACGGGTTCGTCGTCGTGGGCTGTTGCGTCGGCGTATAGCCGGTGTCGCCGCCCGTGCTCGTGCCCGGCTCCTCGGTCGCGCCCTCCGACGCGTCGTCCGAGGCCGTCTCGCTGGGCTCCGAGCTCTTCTCGGACTTCGTGGCGCTCGGCGACTTCTTGGGGCGGTGGTCCTTGTCGCCGTCACCGCCGCTGAGCGCCCAGGCGACGCCCACCGCGATCGCGATGACCGCGAGCACGGCGACGATCCACAGCTTGCCGCGGCCGCCACCCTTCCCGTTCCCGTTCCCGTCGAAGCCGCCGTCGTCGCCGCCCGGCGGGCGCAGCATCGGCTGCTGGGCCGTGCCGGAGTCGCCGGGGTGCTGCATCGCCGTGGTGGCGGCGACACCCATACCCATCGCGGGCGTCGAGCCGCCCTCGTGGGCGTCGACGGGTCCGGTGTTCCAGGTGCCGGTGTGGCCACCCTGCTCGTACAGCATCTGCAGGCTGTACTGGACGAGCCCGCGCATCTCCTCGGCCGTCTGGAACCGGTCGTCCGGGTCCTTGGCGAGCGAGCGCATCACGAGGCCG
The DNA here is from genome assembly GCF_054871485.1 of Streptomyces sp. UC4497. Taxonomy (NCBI): domain Bacteria; kingdom Bacillati; phylum Actinomycetota; class Actinomycetes; order Kitasatosporales; family Streptomycetaceae; genus Streptomyces; species Streptomyces sp. UC4497. Next base: position 6,248 of record NZ_JBTYHB010000009.1, read on the forward strand.
TTCAGCTCCGGCGGCACCTCGTCCAGGACCTCGGACGGCAGCACGGGGGTGTCCTGGACATGCTGGTAGACCACGGACAGCGGGGTCTCACCGGTGAACGGCGGGCGCAGCGCGAGAAGTTCGTAGAGCAGGCAGCCGACGGCGTACAGGTCGGAGCGGTGGTCGACGGCCTTGCCGAGGGCCTGCTCGGGCGAGAGGTACTGCGGGGTGCCCATGACCATGCCGGTCTGCGTCATGGTCGACTGCGCGCCGTGCAGGGCGCGCGCGATGCCGAAGTCCATCACCTTCACCGCGCCGGTGTTGGTGATGATCACGTTCGCGGGCTTGATGTCGCGGTGCACGATGCCGTGCTGGTGCGAATAGGCGAGCGCTTCCAGGACACCCGAGACGATGATCAGGGCCTGCTCGGCACCCGGAGCCTCCGCGCTGAGCAGGAGGTCGCGGATGGTGCGGCCCTCGACCAGCTCCATGACGATGTACGGGACGGTGCTGCCGGCGACGATGTCCTCGCCGGAGTCGTAGACCGCCACGACCGCGTGGTGGTTGAGCCCCGCGACCGACTGTGCCTCGCGGGTGAAGCGGGCCTTGGAGACCGGGTCCTCGGCAAGATCGGAACGGAGCAGCTTGACGGCGACCGTGCGCCCGAGGCGTACGTCCTCGGCCGCGAAGACCTCCGCCATGCCACCCCGGCCGAGTCTGCCGGTCAGTCGATACCGACCGTCCCCGACGAGCCCGCCGTTACCCCACATCTCCGGCGCATCTGACATACCGCCGCCAGTCGCCTCGGGGTCGGACGGGCCCTGAGCGCGCTGCTGCTGTGCCATCAGTCCTCGCCGTCGTTTCTGTCCGTGCTGCCGGATCCATATATCGGAGTACGCGCGGTTGCGAAATACCGACTCCGTCGGGCCACGCTACAGGCATCGGCCATGTCGCTGTTCCGAGATGGACCGGACATCCAACCCGTTGCCGTGCAGGCCTTGCAAATCGTGAGCAGGATATTTGTAGGCGGCCGATGACGATTTCGTGATCACTCGGGGCGATCGGCACCTGTCGTCCGGTGGCCAAGTTCACGCATACGTAGGGGCCCGCCTAGAAGACGGGCCCCTACGTATGTGCACCTATGTACTTGTTGACCTGGAGGTTGACCTTTCCGCCGGCCCACCTGTCCGTCGGTCCAGGGCAGGCTCTAGAGGTACGGACCGCCCACGCGGCCGCCCGCGCGCGGGTCCTCGTCCTCTTCCTCGCCGCCGCCGACGCCGGGCGGCAGGGCCCGGCGCATCTGCTCGAGCTGGGCGCGCGCCGCCATCTGCTGGGCGAACAACGTCGTCTGGATCCCGTGGAAGAGCCCCTCGAGCCAGCCGACCAGCTGGGCCTGCGCGATACGCAGCTCGGCGTCGCTCGGGGTCGCCTCCTCCGTGAAGGGCAGGGAGAGCCGCTCCAGTTCCTCGACGAGTTCGGGGGCGAGACCGTCCTCGAGCTCCTTGACCGAACTGGCGTGGATCTCCTTGAGGCGCTGCCGGCTCGCTTCATCGAGGGGAGCCGCGCGCACTTCTTCGAGCAGCTGCTTGATCATGCTGCCGATGCGCATCACCTTGGCGGGCTGTTCCACCATGTCGGTCACCGGGATCTCGCGGGACTCGTCGCCGCCACCGCCGCCAAGCGCCATGCCGTCCTGGCCCACGACCAGGACCTGCGGGTTCTCCGGCGACTGTTCGTTCCTCGGCATCTCCATGCCGCCATTCTCTCGTACGTCGCTGTCACATCTCGGTGGTGCCCCCGTTCGGAGCTGATCCACCATGCCTGGCGGGACGAAATCCGGCGTGCCTGTTTTATCCGGCTATGTGAGGCTTGGCACAAGCATCTGGACGAACCGGGAGCGGAAGGGGGCTGGGGATGCGGCGGCTTCGGTGGGTGGCCGGGCTTCTCTTCTCAGCACTGCTGTTCCTGGCGGCGCCCGTGTCCCTGTCGTACGCCGCCGGGTCCTCTTCGTACGTCACCGAGGCTCGCTCGTACGTCGCCGAGCCCTCGCCGCACGGGTCCCTCGCGGGGAGCCGTGCGGGGGTGGGCCGGACGCCGCCGGGGCGCGAGCTGCCCACGCCGGACACCACCGGGGCCGTGCTGCCCCCGGCCCCCACCGAGCCGCCGCCCGCCGTGTCGCGGGAGCCGCGCCCCGAGCGGTCCACCGCCCCCGAAGGGCAGGCCGTCGGCGAGCCCGGGTCCGGGCCCCTGGTGAACGTGCTGCCGCTGGGGGCAGGGCTGCTGCTCACGGGGCTCGGCCTCGGGTTCCTGGCGCTGCGGCTGCGCCGGTAACGCTGCCGGCTACTGGTTGGTGAGCAGGACCTTGCCGATGTGACCCGACTCCTCCAGGACCCGGTGGCCCTGCGCGGCGTCGCTCATCGGCAGCGTCCGGTCCACGATCGGCCGCACATGGCCGCCCTCGACCAGCGGCCACACGTGCTCGCGCACGGCCGCGACGACCGCCGCCTTCTCGGTCAGCGGGCGGGCCCGCAGCGTGGTCGCGGTGATGGCGCCGCGCTTGCCGAGCAGCGTGGCGATGTTCAGCTCGCCCTTCACCCCGCCCTGCATGCCGATGATGGCGAGCCGGCCGTTGGTGGCGAGGGCGTCGACGTTCCGGTTCAGGTACTTGGCGCCCATGTTGTCGAGGATGACGTCGGCGCCCGCCCCGTCCGTGGCGTTCTTGATCTCTTCCACGAAGTCCTGCTCGCGGTAGTTGATCAGGATGTCCGCGCCGAGCTCCCCGCAGAAGTCGAGCTTCTCCTTGGTGCCGGCCGTGACCGCGACCTTGGCGCCGACCGCCTTCGCGAGCTGGATCGCCATGGTGCCGATGCCGCTGGAGCCGCCGTGCACGAGGAAGGTCTCCCCGGGCCGCAGGTTGGCGATCATGAAGACGTTGGACCAGACGGTGCAGGTCACCTCGGGCAGCGCGGCGGCCGTGGCCAGGTCGAGACCCCCCGGCACCGGGAGGAGCTGTCCCGCGGGGACGACGACCTTCTCCGCGTAGCCGCCGCCCACGAGCAGCGCGCACACCTCGTCGCCGACCGACCAGCCGGAGACGCCGGTGCCGAGCTCGACGATCCGGCCGGCGCACTCCAGGCCGGGATAGGGGGAGGTGCCGGGCGGCGGGTTGTAGAAGCCCTGCCGCTGGAGCAGATCGGCGCGGTTGACGGCGCTGGAGACCACCTCGACCAGGACCTCGCCCTCGCCGGGTACGGGGTCGGGGACCTCCGTCCAGACGAGCGCCTCGGGTCCGCCGGGTTCCGGGATCGTGATCGCATGCATGGCCGCGAGGCTACTCCCGTGGATCAGCCGAGTGGAGAGGGCCGACCGCACGGAGCGGATCAGCTGCGCGGAGTGGGCTTCATGTCCGGTGCCAGCTGGGTCTTGGGCGTGACGCGAGTGATCGTGATGAGGCGGTCCGTCAGCTTGAGCGAGCCGACGGCCGAGTCGTCGTAGCCGAGCACCCGATGCCCTCGGATGACGCTGACGACCAGGTCCTCCGTCTCCTTCGGCTGCAGGCCGACCTCGGCTTTGGTGACCGGGCGTTCGACCAGGTCGAGGCCGGAGCCCTTCTGGATGAGGTCCTCCATGACCATGCCCGCGTGCGGACTGAGCACCGACAGGCCGAGCAGCCGCCCCGCCGCACTGGCGCTGGTGATGACGGCGTCGGCGCCGGACTGGCGCAGCAGCGGCGCGTTCTCCTCCTCGCGGACCGCGGCGACGATCTTCGCCCCGCGGTTCAACTGCCGCGCGGTGAGCGTCACCAGGACCGCCGTGTCGTCGCGCTGCGTCGCGATGATGATCTTCCGCGCCCGCTGCACCTCGGCCTGCAACAGGACGGAGCTGCGCGTGGCATCGCCCGTCACGCCCGCGTATCCATGGGCGTTGGCGCTCTCGACGACCTTGGGGCTGGGGTCGACCACGACGACCTGCTCGGGCTTCAGGCCGCTCGCGCAGACGGTCTCCACGGCGCTGCGACCCTTGGTTCCGAAGCCGACGACGACAGTGTGGTCACGCAAGGTGGACCTCCAGCGTTTCAGGCGCCATTCCTCCCGCGTCCGTTCGGTGAGGACTTCGAGCGTGGTGCCGACCAGGATGATCAGGAAGAGCACACGCAGCGGCGTGATGACGAAGATATTGGTGAGCCGCGCCGCGTCGCTGACCGGCGTGATGTCGCCGTATCCCGTGGTGGAGAGCGTGACGGTCGCGTAGTAGAACGAGTCGAGCAGGTCGACATGGCCATCTGAGTTGTCGTTGTAGCCGTCTCTGTCGATCCACACGATCAGTGCGGTGACGACAAGCACGGTGAGCGCTATCAGCACGCGCCGGGCCACTTGGAGGAGCGGACGCTCGACGACCTGCCGGGGAAGTTTCACCCGGTAGGTCGCGGTCCGCTCTTCCTCTTGGCGTGCGATGGCGTCATCGCCGGCCAGTTTCACGTGAAACACCCTTCGTTTCCCGCCGGGTTGAGACCGGGCAGGCCAGGGTTCCACGACCACGGCAGGTCGAGGATCTCCACCTCCTGGCCCTCCGTGGCGCCGCCGGGCGGGATGACGGCGAGCCCATCGGCGGCTGCGATGCCGCGCAGCATGGCCGGACCGTTGTAGTGCAGCGGCACCGCCCACTCGTGCCCACTGCCGTCGTCCTGCCGCAGCACGATGGGGATGAGGCGGGTGTCGTGGGGGTGGCCGGGAGCGGGCCTGTGCAGGGGTGCGGTGTACGCGTCCGCGTTCCGGGCCCCGTCCAACTTCCTTTGCCCGTCGTGGGCTTGGCGCTGCGCAGAGCTGTGCGTCTGGTCCTGTGCCCGGCCCGAGAGCACCCGGAGCAGCGGCTCGGCGAGCGTGAGCAGACCGGAGACGGCGGCCAGCGGGTTGCCGGGGAGGCCGACGAGGTGCTGCCCCTCCTTGAGCCGGGCGAGCAGCATCGGGTGGCCGGGGCGGACGGCGACCCCGTCGACGAGGAGCTCGGCGTCGAGGGCGCGCAGGGTGGGGTGCACGTGGTCGACGGGCCCGGACGCGGTGCCGCCGGTGGTCACGACCAGGTCGGTGCCGGCCTCTCGTACCGCCTTGAGCAGCGCCTTCGCGTCGTCGCCGAGCCTGCGTACGGCGGTCACCTCGACGCCGAGCGCGCGCAGCCAGTGCGGGAGCATCGGGCCGAGCGCGTCCCGGATGAGGCCCTCGCGGGGGAGACCGGCGGTGAGCAACTCGTCGCCGAGGATGAGGACTTCGACCGTCGGCCGCGGGACGACGGTCAGGGTGTCGTAGCCCGCGGCGGCGGCGAGACCGAGGACGGCCGGGGTGACGAGGGCGCCCGAGGGCAGCAGCAGGTCGCCGCTGCGGCACTCCTGGCCGCGCGGGCGGATGTCCTGACCGTGGGCGACGGCGTGCAGCGCGTGCAACTGGCCGCCCGCGTCGAGGTGTCCGTGCTCGCTGCGGATGACGGCCGTGGCGTCCGGGGGCACACGGGCGCCGGTCGCGATCGCCGCGGCCTCGCCGTCGGTCAGCGGGGCGGGCGGCTCGTGCCCGGCGAGCAGCCCTTCGGCGCCCACGGCCCAGGGGCCCGGGCCTGCGACGACCCAGCCGTCCATCGCCGAGGTGTCGAAGGAGGGCAGGTCGGTGAGGGCGGTCAGCGGGGCGGCGAGGACCAGGCCGAGGGCCCGGTCGAGCGGGACGCTGATCGCTGCGCGGGGGCCGCGTTCGGCTCGTGCGGCGGTGCGGCGGGCGGTGGCCCAGGAGGTCGCGGCGTGGCGGTGCGACGGGGCGGGGGCGGGGGTCCCGGGTGCGGCGGAACCCTCCGGGGTGGTCCGCCCGGTGGTCCGCTCGCCGTTGGGTTGTTCGTCGCGGCGCCGGTCGTCCTGGTGCCGCTCTCCGTGGTGTTGCTCTCCGTGGTGCCGGCCGCCGTGGGGGCGGTTGTCGTTGGCGAGGGCGAGCGCCTCGTCCACGTCGACGTCCATCGGGTCGACGCCCACCGGGGCGGCCTGCGGCGACCGCCCGTTGGGGGCGCTCATCCCGCGTCGTCCGGCTTGGCCTCGGCCTCGGCCTCCTGCGCCCAGCGGTTGGCGAGTTCGACCGCCTTCGCCGCGGCGGACGCCACGGCTTCGGGGCCGCCTCCTGCCTGCGCCGCCGCGTATCCGACGAGGAACGTCGTCAGCGGCGCCGCGGGGCGTGCGACGCCGTGCGCGGCATCACGGGCGAGGTCGAGCAGGACGCCCGTGTCGACGTCCAGCTCGATGCCCAGTTCGTTCTTGGCTGCGGTGATCCATTCGTCAAGCACTCGTCCATGCTCCCTGATACGTGACCGGGCGGCGGCGATGTCGTCCCAGGTGTCGCAGTCGAACGACGCGACGGGGTCGGTGATGCGGGTCAGCCTGAGGTTACGGGTGAACAGACGCAACGGAAGGCCCGTGAGGTCACCGTGTTCGGCCTTGAGTTCGCCGAGGACGCGTCGCAGTGCCGCGTACCGGTAGGCGGCGACGAGCGGCTGGTCACGGCCGTCGGCGTCGGCCAGCAGCGCGCCGTCGATCGGGCCGTCGTTCACGCCGTCGTCCGCGCCGTCGACCGCATCGCCCTCAAGGGCTTCGAGGAGGCCTCGTACGGTGCGGTCGCCCAGGAACGGCAGATCGGCGGAGAGCACGACGATGCTCTCCGCCACCGGGCCCGGCGCGGCCTCGAGTCCCCGGACCCCCGCCTCCAGCGCGGCGAGCGGCCCCCCGCCCGGCGGCTCCTCGCGGGCCCAGACGACGGGGCGCGCGGTGCGGCGCGGCTCGGCGACCACCAGAGTGGCGCGGGCCCCGGCGCACGCGTGCAGGACCCGGTCGAGCAGCGCGCGACCGCCGACCCGCACACCCGGCTTGTCCGCACCGCCGAGCCGGCGCGCGCCGCCCCCGGCGAGGACGATGGCGTCGTACGCGTTCATCCCCCGAGTATGGGCTCACGGGCGATCATTGCCACCAGGCGGGCGGGCGATCCTTGCCGACGGTCCGCCCGGGCCGATTGGTCACAGGGTGCGCAGCAGCACCGCCGGTTGTTCCACGCAGTCCGCGACGTACCGCAGGAAGCCGCCCGCCGTGCCGCCGTCGCACACCCGGTGGTCGAAGGTGAGCGAGAGCTGGACGACCTGGCGGACCGCCAACTCCCCTTCGTGCACCCAGGGCTTGGCGGCTATGCGGCCGACGCCGAGCATGGCCGCCTCGGGGTGGTTGATGATCGGCGTGGAGCCGTCGACGCCGAACACCCCGTAGTTGTTCAGCGTGAAGGTGCCACCGGTGAGTTGCGAGGGCGACAGCTTCCCGGAGCGGGCCGCCTCGGTCAGCCGGGCGAACTCGGCGCTCAGCGACTCGGCCCCGCGCGCGTGGGCATCCCGTACGACGGGCACGACCAGGCCGCGGTCGGTCTGCGCTGCGAACCCGAGGTGCACCTCGTCGAGCCGGACTATCTCGCGCCGCTCGGTGTCGACCGTGGCGTTCAGCTCCGGGTAGCGGGCCAGGGCCGCGGTGCAGATGCGGGCGAGGAGCGCGAGCACGGAGATCTTGGGACCCGCGGAGGGGCCGGTCGCGGAATTCATCGCCACGCGCGCGTTCATGAGTTCCGTGGCGTCGGCGTCCACCCAGCAGGTCGCGTCGGGTATCTCGCGCCGGCTGCGGGACAGCTTGTCGGCCACGGCGCCGCGGATGCCGCGCAGGGGGGTGCGGTGCTCCTGCCGGGTGGCGGCCGGAGCGGGGGCGGGGGCGGGGGGTGCAGGGGTGCGCTCAGGGGCGATGTTCGTGTCGTTGGCCGTGCTCGCGGCGTTCGCCGCGTTCTCCACGTCTCCCCTGAGGATGAGCCCGTCGGGCCCTGACCCGGTCAGCTCTCTGAGGTCCACGCCGCGGTCGCGGGCGAGCTTGCGGACGAGCGGCGAGATCACGGGGACGGGGCCCTGGGCGCGCGGTGCGCTCTCCGGGGCGGCGGGCACGCTGTCCAGCGGCGCGGGCCGCACGCGCCTGCGCCGGGTCGGCGCGGTGGTGGTTCCGTACCCCACCAGCACGTTCCCCGAGCCCTCGGACTTCTGTGCCTTGTCCGCGTTCTCCGCCTTCTCCGCCCTCTCAGGAGCCGCCTGGGGAGCCGCCTGGCGCACCTTCGCGGGCTCCCCGGCGGCGACGGACGACGGTGCGGGAACGTCCGACAGCGGCACGTCCGACGACGACGTCGCGCCCACGGCCACCATCAACAGCGGCGCACCGACCGGCAGTTCGCTGCCCTCGTCGCCGAATCGGGCCGTGACCACACCGCCGTACGGGCACGGCACCTCGACCATCGCCTTGGCGGTCTCCACCTCGACGACGGGCTGGTCGACGGCGACGACGTCACCGACTCCCACCAGCCACTGCACGATCTCCGCCTCGGTGAGACCCTCCCCGAGGTCGGGCAGCTTGAACTCGAGCACCTGCGCCATTACCCCACCGTCCCTCACTGATCCCATTGCAGCCGGGCCACCGCATCCAGTACCCGGTCCACTCCGGGCAGATGGTGCCGCTCCAGCATGGGCGGCGGATACGGAATGTCGAAACCGGCCACACGCAGCACCGGCGCCTCCAAGTGGTGGAAGCAGCGCTCGGTCACGCGCGCGGCGATCTCCCCGCCGGGCCCGCCGAAGCCACCCGACTCGTGCACGACGACCGCGCGTCCCGTGCGCCGGACGGACTCGGTGACCGTCGCGTCGTCGAACGGCACCAGCGAGCGCAGGTCGACCACTTCAAGATCCCACCCCTCCCCTCGGGCCGCCTCGGCCGCCTCCAGGCAGACGGGGACGGACGGTCCGTACGTGAGCAGCGTGGCACTGGTGCCGGGGCGGCGAACCACTGCCGTACCTATCGGAAGAACGTCTTCCGGTGCCTCGGGGTTCCAGGAATCCCTCGTCCAATAAAGGCGCTTGGGCTCCAGGAAGACGACCGGGTCGTCCGATGCGATGGACTGCCGCAGCAGCCCGTACGCGTCCGCGACCGTGGCCGGCGTGACGACGGTCAGACCGGGCGTCGCCATGTAGTAGGCCTCGGAGGAGTCGCTGTGGTGCTCCACTCCGCCGATCCCGCCGCCGTACGGCACCCGCACGGTGATGGGCAGCGGCATGGCGCCGCGCGTGCGGTTGCGCATCCGCGCGACGTGCGAGATCAGCTGCTCGAAGGCGGGGTACGCGAACGCGTCGAACTGCATCTCCACGACCGGGCGCAGGCCGTACATCGCCATGCCCACGGCGGCGCCGAGGATGCCCGCCTCGGCGAGCGGGGTGTCCGTGCAGCGGTCCTCGCCGAACTCCTTCGCGAGCCCGTCGGTGATCCGGAAGACGCCGCCCAGGGTGCCCACGTCCTCGCCCATGACGTGCACGGCCGGGTCCGCGGCCATGGAGTCCCGCAGCGCGCGGCCGAGGGCCTGCGCCATGGTGGCGGGCTTGGTCGCGGACTTGCTCCTGGGTGGCCGGGCCACAGTCGTCATGCCTGCTCCCCTTCCGCCTCGGCGTCCAGCTCGGCCCGCAACAGTGCTGCCTGCTCCCTCAGTTGGGGGGTCTGCTCTGCGTACACGTCGCCGAACAGGTCCATCGGATCGAGGGTGGGGTCCTGGTTCATGCGCGCGCGCAGCTCGGCCGCCTGTTCCTCCGCGCCGTCGCGCACGGCCCGGATGCCGTCCTCGTCGATGAGGCCGCGCGCGGTCAACTCCCGCTCCAGGAGCAGCACCGGGTCGTGCGCGCGCCACATCTCGACCTCGGCGTCGGTGCGGTAGCGGGTCGCGTCGTCGGCGTTCGTGTGCGCGTCCATCCGGTACGTGACGGCCTCGACCAGCGTCGGACCGCCGCCCCCGCGCGCGCGGGAGACCGCGTCACTGAGCACCTCGTGCATCGCCGCGGCGTCGTTCCCGTCGACCAGGCGGCCCGGCATCCCGTACCCGACGGCCTTGTGGGCGAGGGACGGCGCCGCGGTCTGCTTGGCCAGCGGCACGGAGATGGCGAACCCGTTGTTCTGTACGAGGAAGACGACCGGTGCCTGCCACACGGCGGCGAAGTTCAGCGCCTCGTGGAAGTCGCCCTCACTGGTGCCGCCGTCGCCGACCATGGCGAGCGCCACCACATCGTCGCCCTTAAGTTGCGCGGCATGTGCGAGGCCCACGGCGTGCGGGAGCTGCGTCGCGAGCGGGGTGCACAACGGTGCGATGTGGTGCTCGCGCGGGTCGTATCCGGTGTGCCAGTCGCCCCGCAGCAGCGTCAGGGCCTGGACGGGGTCGAGGCCGCGGACGACGGCCGCGAGGGTGTCGCGGTAGCTGGGAAAGAGCCAGTCCCGCTCCTCGAGGACCAGCGCCGCGGCGACCTCGGCGGCCTCCTGGCCGGTCGTCGAGGGGTACACGGCGAGGCGGCCCTGCTTGGTCAGCGCGGTCGCCTGCGCGTTGTACCTGCGGCCGCGCACCACCTCCGCGTACAGGCGGCGCAGCAGCTCCGGGTCGACGTGGGCGGCGGCGTCGGTGCCCAGGACCCGGTGGGGCTCGGCGTCGGGCAGCAGCGGCGCGGGATCCGTGCGGGGCTGCCAGGCGGGCGGCGGGACGGGCCTGCCCTCGCGCGTGGCCCGCTGGTCCATGACCGTCATGACGGCACCTCCTCGTGGGAGCGGCTCGGACGGCGCGTCGGATGTGATGCGCCTCACCTACCGATTGTTCGGTCGACGGCACATTTTGGCTACAGGCACCTCCAGGCTGTGGACAATCGGTTCTCCACAGCCTGAGATGAATGCAGTACGTCCATGGTAAGGAGGCGGGGGCGGATGGCATCTGAACAAATGGCCGAAGGCTCCGGGACCCCGGTGCCGGACCCCGCGGCCCGCCCGTTGGACGCCATCGACCGGGACATCCTGCAGCTGCTGCTGAAGGACGGGCGCGCGTCGATACGCTCCGTCGCCGAGCAGGTCCATGTGTCCCGGGCGAACGCCTACGCGCGGATCAACCGCCTCATCGAGGACCGCGTGATCCGCGGCTTCGGCGCCCGCGTCAACCACGAGCGGGCCGGCCAGGGCGCCTCCGCCTACATCACGCTCAAGATCGTCCAGAACACCTGGCGGACCGTGCGCGAGCAGCTGCGCCGGCTCCCGGAGGCCTCGCACATCGCACTGGTCAGCGGCGATTTCGACGTCCTGATCCTCGTGCACACGGAGGACAACCGCGCCCTGCGCGAACTGGTCCTCACCAAGCTCCAGTCCATCCCCGAGGTGCTGAGCACACGCACGCTGCTGGTCTTCGACGAGGAAGACCTCGAAGGCAGCACACCGGACTCCTGAGGGCCCGCCGAGGGCCTCTCAGCGCCCCCAGCGCCTCCCAGGGTCAGCCGGCCTTGCGCAGCCCCTGGAAGACCAGCTCGACCACGGCGTCCGCCACTTCACGGTCGCCGAGCCCGCCGCCGTCCGGCCGGTACCACTCCACCAGCGAGTTGATCATCCCGAAGACGAGCCGCGTGGCGAGCCGCACCTCGATGTCACCGCGTACGTCCCCGTCGGCAGCGGCCGCCCTGAGCAGCTGGGCGACCTGGTGGTCGAACTCCCTGCGCCGCTCCATGGCCCACCGCTCGGTGTCGGTGTTGCCGCGTACGCGCAACAGCAGGGTCACGTACGGCAGTTCACCGGTGAGCACCTCGACCATGCGCCGCGTGACGTACTCCAGGCGCTCGATCGCGCGTCCCGCGCGCGCGGGTTGCTCGTCGAGGATCCCGAAGAGACCGTCCAGCGCGCGACTCACGGCGCGGCGCAGCAGCTCCTCCTTGCCCGTCACATGGTGGTAGATCGACGACTTGGAGATGCCGGCCGCCTTGGAGAGGTGCTCCATGGACGTGCCGTCGTAGCCACGCTCGTTGAAGACGGTGACCGCGACCGCGAGGAGGCTCTCGGGCGTGTAGGTGTCGCGGCGCGCGCCCGTGTCCCGTCGTGCGGTGGTCATGCGGAGCCCTCCCACTTCTTGGGGGTGTACGAGTGCCGGAAGAGGGCGAGGGACGGCGCGTGCCGCCCCGAGGGGTCGCGTTCGTGCAGTTCCTCGAGCACCCCGCAGGCCCAGCCACGGCCGAGCCTGCGGCCCCACTCCAGGGGCCCCAGCGGGTAGTTGACGCCCAGGCGCATCGCGGTGTCGATGTCGCCCTCGGTGGCCACCCCGCGCGCGAGGGCGTCGTGCGCCAGGTCGATGATCCGCGCCACGGTGCGGGCCACGATCATGCCGGGCACGTCGCCGATGACGCTGACCTCCTTGCCGAGCGCCTGGAAGAGGCCGACGGCCTCGCCGATGGTGCGCGGGTTGCCCTCCTGGCTGGTGGCCAGGGCGATGCGGGTGGCCTTGCGGTAGTCGAAGGCGAGGTCGAAGTAGACGACGTCGCGGAACTCGACGGACGTCTGGCCGTCCGCCTGCACGAGCTGGCCGCCGCTGGGCAGCACGATGCGCGTGCCCTTGTCCTCGTCCTCCTGGACGACCTCGATGCCCGCCTCGCGCATCATCGGGATCAGCTCGCCCGCGGACTCCAGGTCGCCCTCGACGGTCACGCGCGCGGGCGGCCCGGCCGGACCTGCGGTGTGCGGCTCGGGACGCTCGGCGTCCTCCCCGTACGCGTACCAGCCCTGGCCCGACTTGCGGCCCAGGCGGCCGGCCTCCACCAGGCGGCGCTGGGCCAGCGACGGCCGGAACCTCACGTCCTGGAAGAAGCCCTCCCACACGGAGCGCGTCACGGCCTCGTTGACGTCCTGGCCGATCAGGTCGGTGAGTTCGAACGGCCCCATCCTGAAGCCGCCGCTCTCCCGCAGCACGGCGTCGATGGTGGCGGGGTCGGCGCCCTGCTCCTCGTACACGGCGAACGCCTCCGCGTAGAAGGGCCGCGCGATCCGGTTGACCAGGAAGCCGGGGGTGTCCGCGCAGGCCACCGGGGTCTTGCCCCAGGCGCGGGCGGTCTCGTACGCGCGCGTGGCCGCGGTGACGTCGGTGGCGGCGCCGGAGACGACCTCCACCAGCGGCATCAGGGGCGCCGGGTTGAAGAAGTGCAGCCCCACGAAGCGGCCCGGCCGGCGCAGCGCCCCGCCGATCGCCGTCACGGACAGGGACGAGGTGTTGGTCGCGAGCAGACAGTCCTCCGCGACGACGCCCTCCAGCTCGCGGAACAGGTCCTGTTTGACGTCGAGTCGCTCCAGTACGGCCTCGACGACGAGCGTGGCGGGCGCCAACTCGCCGAGCGTCTGCGCGGGTTCGAGCCGGGCGATCGCGGCCGCCCGCTCGGCGGCGTCCAAGCGGCCCTTCTCGACGAGCCGGTCGAGGCGCGCTGCGATCGACTCGGCGGCGCTCCTCGCACGCCCCGGCACGGCGTCGTACAGCCGGACGGGATGCCCGGCGACGAGGGCGACCTGGGCGATGCCCTGCCCCATGGTGCCGGTGCCCACCACGCCGACGAGGCGGTCATGTGCTGTCATGCACGTGATCCTCCCGTACCGGGCCAAGCCATGGGGTCCGGGGGCTGGTGCGGCCGATTTTCTCCGGCTTTTCCACAGCTTTTCCGCACCCCCTTGTCCCGACCGATCGTTCGGTTACTCTAACTCTGTTGGTTCGTTCCTGCCCAGACCAGCCTGCCCAGTCCCGTCCAGTCCCGCCCAGCTCGCCGGCTCGACGAGGAGCCGCAGCCCAGGAGGAGTTGGTCCCCCATGGCCGCCGCCGAACTCACCGCGCACGACCTGATCGCCAAGCACCGGCCGACGCTCGACCAGGCGCTGGAGACGATCCGCACGCGCGCGTACTGGTCCCCGCACCCGGAGCACCCCAAGGCGTACGGGGAGAACGGGAGCCTGAGCATGCCCGAGGGCAAGGCCGCCTTCGACGCCCTGCTCGGCACCCGCCTCGACCTCGGCCAGCCCGGTACGGACGGGTTCGTGGGCGGTGAAGTGTCGCCGTACGGGATCGAGTTGGGCGTCACGTATCCGCACGCCGACATCGACGTGCTGCTTCCGGCCATGCGCGCGGGTATGCGCGCGTGGCGTGACGCAGGCGCCGAGGTGCGCGCGGTGACGTGCCTGGAGATCCTGGCCCGGATCGGCGCGCGGACGCACGAGTTCGCGCACGCGGTCATGCACACCAGCGGCCAGGCCTTCATGATGGCGTTCCAGGCGGGCGGCCCGCACGCGCAGGACCGCGGCCTGGAGGCGGTGGCGTACGCGTACGAGGAGCAGGTGCGGACCCCGGGCGCCGCGGAGTGGTCCAAGCCCCAGGGCAAGCGCGATCCCCTGGTCCTGGCCAAGGAGTTCACGCCGGTGGCGCGCGGCATCTCCCTGCTGGTCGGCTGCAACACGTTCCCTACGTGGAACGGGTATCCGGGCCTGTTCGCCTCCCTGGCGACCGGCAACCCGGTCCTGGTGAAGCCGCACCCGCGCGCGGTGCTGCCGCTCGCGCTCACCGTGCAGGTGGCCCGCGAGGTCCTCGCCGAGGCGGGCTTCGACCCGAACCTGGTGGCGCTGGCGGCCGAGCGGCCCGGAGAGGGCATCGCAAAGACCCTCGCCGTACGCCCCGAGATCAGGATCATCGACTACACGGGATCCACGGCCTTCGGCGACTGGCTGGAGACGAACGCCCGGCAGGCGCAGGTCTACACGGAGAAGGCCGGCGTCAACACGGTGGTGATCGACTCGACCGACAACTACAAGGGCATGCTGGCCAACCTCGCGTTCTCGCTGTCCCTCTACAGCGGCCAGATGTGCACCACTCCGCAGAACCTCCTGGTGCCGCGCGAGGGCATCACCACGGACGAGGGCCCCAAGGCGTACGACGAGGTGGTGGCCGACCTGGCGAAGTCGGTCGGCGGCCTGCTCGGCGACGACGCCCGGGCGAACGGGGTGCTGGGCGCGCTGGTCAACCCGGACGTGAAGGCGCGGCTCGACGCGGCCCCCGGCATCGGCGAAGTCGCCCTGCCCTCACGGGAGATCAGCAACCCGGACTTCCCCGACGCCGTGGTCCGTACGCCGGTGATCGTGAAGCAGGACGGCGCGCGGAAGTACTGGGAGGGGGCCGACGCGGAAGCCGCCTACATGAGCGAGTGCTTCGGCCCGGTGTCCTTCGCGGTCTGCGTCGACTCGACCGGTGACGCGGTGGACCTCCTGCGCCGCACGGTGCGCGAGAAGGGCGCCATGACGGTCGGCGCATACACCACCTCCGAAGAAGTGGCCCAGTCCGTCGAGGACGTCTGCCTGGAGGAGTGCGCGCAGCTCTCGCTCAACCTGACGGGCGGGGTGTACGTGAACCAGACGGCGGCGTTCTCCGACTTCCACGGTTCGGGCGGCAACCCCGCGGCGAACGCGGCCCTGTGCGACAGCGCCTTCGTGGCGAACCGCTTCCGGGTGGTGGAGGTGCGCCGGGAGGCCTCCTAAGGCGCCTGGGTGCTGTGCGCGCTCCAGTGGAAGAGCGTCATGCCGACGCTGGTGGCCAGGTTGTAGCTGGAGACCTGGGGCCGCATCGGCAGCGACACCAGTTGGTCGGCACGCGCGCGTAGTTCGGCGGAGAGGCCGCTGCGCTCGGACCCGAAGGCGAGCAGGGCGTCGTCGGGCAGCTTCAGGCCCCGGATGTCCGCGCCTTCGGGGTCGAGCGCGTACAGCGGCCCGCTCGGCAGCTCGTCGACCGCGAGCCGCTCCACGGCGGTCGCGAAGTGCAGCCCTGCACCGCCCCGTACGACGGTGGGGTGCCAGGGGTCGAGGTCGCCGGTGGTGACGACCCCGGTGGCGCCGTAGCCGGCGGCGAGGCGGATCACGGCGCCCGCGTTGCCGAGGTTGCGCGGGTTGTCGAGCACGACGACGGGGGTGGTGCGCGCGTCGCGCCCGAGAGCGGCCAGGTTGTCGGCCCGCGCGGGGCGCCCGGCGAGCGCGGCGACCCCGGTGGGGTGCAGCCGCGGCACGAGCCCCCGCAGCACCTCGTCCGGCACCTCCACGAGGAGCCCCGCCAGATCCCGTACGACATCAGGGGCAAGCTCGTCGGCCAGGGCGAGCGCGGACGCACGGTCGACGGCGAGCGCGACCGGGACGTCGGCGCCGAAGCGCAGGGCGTGCTTGAGGGCGTGGAACCCGTCGAGCAGCACCGCGGAGTCCGCGAGCCGCCGCCAGGCACGCACGGCGTCCTCGGCGGTCCCCGCGCCCTGTGGGCCCTCGGGCCGCTCGTCCCGCATGCCGCCCGCGCCGTCCGCCGTAGTCGTCCCGTTCACGGCAGGAAGCCTACGTGCGCACGGCCGACTGCTCCGCCGCCACCGGTTCGCCCTCGTCCTCCACGGGCCGGCCGGGCTCGGCCGGGGCCTTCGTAGAGGAGAAAACGCGACTACGCGCGCGTGCCACCCAGCCGCCGACGCGCACCAGGAAGGACGTCGGCAGGAACACCGCGTCCGCGGCGATCATCGCGAGCGAGAAGAAGGGCAGCCCGAGCACGACGGCGATGACCGCGTGCTCCAGCATCATGAACACCAACAGGACGTTCTTGAGGCGCCGGTTGAAGACGGTGAACGGAAAGGCGACCTGGACGGCCACGGTCCCGTACGTCACGAGCAGCACCATCGGGCCGTACGTCGTGAGCAGGTCGCCCAGGGCGGGCCAGGGCGAGAAGTAGTCCAGGTGGAGCGGGTAGTAGACCGCGGAGCCGTCCTGCCATCGGCTGCCCTGGATCTTGTACCAGCCCGCCGTCGCGTAGATCAGACACGCCTCGACCATCACCACGAGCAGCCCGGCGTTGTGCAGCAGGTTGGCGACGACGTCGCACAGGAGGCGGGAATCGCCCTGCCGGTCGCGGCGGTTCACGGACCACCACACCGCCTGGGCCGCCCAGATACCCCAGAAGAACAGCAGCCAGCCGCCGCCGACCTTCCCCGTGAACGTGATCGCGGCGAGCACGAGGCCCATGCCCCACCACAGCACGATGCCGAACCGGTCCTCGGCCCCGCGCCGCAGCCTGCGGGCGTCCAGCGACCAGACCTGCCCGCACCGCGTGAAGACGAGGTAGATCGACATGAGGTGGATGACGTTGTCGCCGCCGTCCCCCATGAAGACGCTGCGGTTCTGCAGGGACAGCACGCCGATCATGAAGACGACCGACATGGTGCGGGTGCGCCAGCCCAGCATCAGCAGCGCGGACGACACCACCGCCACTATGTAGACCAGCTCGAACCAGCCCTGCCCGTCGGACCACATGAGCGCGCTGAACGCGTGGTTGTCGTCGGTGAGCTGCTGGGCCATGCCCCAGCTCCACGGCCCGTCGGGGCCGTACATCTCCTGGCGGTGCGGGAACTCGCGCAGCAGGAACAGCAGCCAGGTCGCGGAGAACCCGATGCGGATCACGGCGCTCTGATAGGGAGCGAGCGCGGACCCGGTGATCCACTGGAGGCCGTCGCCCAGCCTCCGCTGCATGCGGTCCATGAGCCCCACGGAAGGCGCGCCGTTCATCGGTCACCGCCAGCCGAGGGCGCCACCGACGACTGCACCCGCACGCGCGTGCCGCTGTCGAGCGGGGCATCGCTGGAGGTGACCGTCCACCACGGCACCTGCCGGTACACCGGCTTCTGGTTCACCTTCTCGTCACTCCACTTCGGGGGCTCGACCATGGTCGTCTTCGAGCGGATCTGAACGCGCTCGACGGTCTCGCCCTTGCCCGCGGCCCCGAGCCGGTCGAGGCGCAGCACGAGGATGCGGCGCAGGTACTGCTCGGAGAGGGTGCCGCGCAGACCGTTCGGCCGGTTCTGCGCGTCGTGGGTGCCCGTGTAGACGTCCCAGGCGCGGCGCAGCTCGTTCTGCTGGGTGTGGCTGGGCAGCAGGTTTCCGTCGATGGCGGCGCCGTCCTGCGCGGACAGTCCGTACCAGCGGGTCGCGCGCAGCTCGCCGTCGGGCGTGCGCACCTCGGCGCGGGCCTCCACCGCGATGTTCTGCTGCAGCGGGTTGGGCGCGAACAGCTTCCAGTTCTGCTCGAACTCCGGGTAGACCCACGCGCCGACCAGCTCACCGTGCTTCTTGGTGATCGTGTTCGACGGCGCGACGTGCAGGAACACCATCAGGATGTGTACGCAGGTGACGAGCGAGATGCCGATGAGCGCGAGGACGGCGGTCAGCTGGTGACCGGGGGAGAGCGCCGCGAGCCCGCGCCGCTGCTCGGGTGTATCGGACGGTCCCCCGCCCGATTCCGTACCCGACGGACCCGACGGCCCCGACGAACCCGATGACCCCGACGGCTCGGGCAGGCGGGGTCGCGGCGGAGCCGACGGCTCCGTCGTGAGCCGCGCGCCCTCGTCCGCGGCGCCTGCTTCTGTCTCCATCGGTGCTCCCCGATCCCGATCCGGTGCTGCCCGGCTCCCGGTCCATCCGCCGATCGGCGCCCCCGTGACAAACCGATCCCGAGCCGTCGCCCCGCGGGACGACGCACCGGAACCGTACTGGGGAGCGCCCGCGCGGCACAGACATCCGAGGTTATCCACAGGCCGACCGCACAGGGTTGACACCTTACGGCGCCGAGACCCACCATTGAATCCGACGAACCGAACGATCGGTCGGGAGCCGGTGAGGCCCTCGACCCGAGGTCGGGCACCCAAGGTCGAGGGGGACCGGGCATGGCGACAGCAACCCCGCAGCACCGCGCGGCCGGAGCGCGGCCGGACGACACCGGCGCCGCCGCCGAGCCGGGCACCGCCGCGTTCCAGGCCGTGTTCGACGCGGCGGTGGCGGCGGAAGAGCGCATCGAGCCCCGCGACTGGATGCCCGACGCCTACCGCGCGACGCTCGTGCGCCAGATCGCCCAGCACGCCCACTCCGAGATCATCGGCATGCAGCCGGAGGCGAACTGGATCACGCGCGCCCCTTCGCTGCGCCGCAAGGCGATCCTGATGGCGAAGGTCCAGGACGAGGCGGGGCACGGCCTCTACCTCTACGGCGCCGCGGAAACCCTCGGCACCGGCCGCGACGAGCTGCTCGACAAGCTGCACAGCGGCCGTCAGAAATACTCCTCGATCTTCAACTACCCGACGCTGACCTGGGCCGACGTCGGAGCGATCGGCTGGCTCGTGGACGGCGCGGCGATCACCAACCAGGTGCCGCTGTGCCGCTGCTCCTACGGTCCGTACGCGCGGGCGATGGTGCGGATCTGCAAGGAGGAGTCCTTCCACCAGCGCCAGGGGTACGAGCTGCTGCTCGCGCTCAGCCGTGGCACGGAGGCCCAGCACGCGATGGCGCAGGACGCCGTGGACCGCTGGTGGTGGCCGTCCCTGATGATGTTCGGCCCGCCCGACGACGAGTCCGCGCACTCCGCCCAGTCGATGGAGTGGAAGATCAAGCGGCACTCGAACGACGAGCTGCGCCAGCGCTTCGTGGACATCTGCGTCCCCCAGGCCGAATCCCTCGGACTCACGCTCCCCGACCCGGAGCTGAAGTGGAACGAGGAGCGCGGGCAGCACGATTTCGGGCCGATCGACTGGTCGGAGTTCAAGGCCGTCCTCAAGGGCAACGGGCCGTGCAACGAACAGCGCATCACCCAGCGCAGGCGCGCGCACGACGAGGGCGCGTGGGTGCGCGACGCCGCCGCGGCCCACGCGGCCAAGCACTCCCCATCCACCGCATCCACCACGGCGACGCGAGAAGGCAGGGCGGCATGAGCGACACCCCGAGCAGCGCCTCCGGTACCCCGGACTGGCCCCTGTGGGAGGTCTTCGTACGCTCCCGCCGCGGCCTCTCCCACACGCACGCCGGCAGCCTGCACGCCCCGGACGCGGAGCTGGCACTGCGCAACGCGCGCGACCTCTACACCCGCCGCGGCGAGGGCGTCTCCCTGTGGGTCGTGCCGTCCGCGGCGATCACCGCCTCCTCGCCGGACGAGAAGGACCCGTTCTTCGAGCCCGCCGCCGACAAGGCCTACCGGCACCCGACGTTCTACGAGATCCCGGAAGGGGTGAAGCACCTGTGACGCAGCCCGAAACGACGCGGCCTGAAACGGCGCGGCTCGATACGACGCGGCCCCGCACGCACGGCACGACGGACACCGCGTCCGCCGCCCTGGCCCTCGGCGACGACGCCCTGGTGCTCTCGCACCGCCTGGGGGAGTGGGCTGGCCACGCACCGGTCATCGAAGAGGAGGTCGCCCTCGCGAACATCGCGCTCGACCTGCTCGGCCAGGCCCGCGTCCTGCTGAGCCTGGTGGGCGACGAGGACGAGCTGGCGTACCTGCGCGAGGAGCGCGCCTTTCGCAACGTGCAGCTGGTCGAGCAGCCGAACGGGGACTTCGCCCACACCATCGCCCGGCAGCTCTACTTCTCGACCTACCAGCACCTCCTCTACGCCCAACTGGCCGAGAACGGATCCGAGTTCGCTCCCCTGGCCGCCAAGGCGGTCAAGGAGGTCGCCTACCACCAGGACCACGCCCGGCAGTGGACGCTGCGCCTCGGTGACGGCACGGAGGAGAGCCACGCGCGGATGCAGCGCGCGGTCGACGCGCTGTGGCGGTACACCGGCGAGATGTTCCAGCCGGTCCCCGGCCTGGACATCAACCAGCACGAACTGCAAGCGAGTTGGAACACGTCCATCGCCGACACGCTGCAAGAGGCGACGCTGACCGTGCCCGAGGGCCCGCAGCTCGGTGCATGGAGCGCGGGAGCAGGTCGGCAGGGCGTGCACACCGAGTCCTTCGGCCGGATGCTCGCCGAGATGCAGCATCTGCACCGCAGCCACCCGGGGGCGTCATGGTGACCGCCTCGCCCCGGGCCCACCACGCACAGCGGGAAACCCCGTTGGAGGCCGAACTGCGCAGGCTGGCCGGGTCCGTGCCCGACCCCGAGCTGCCCGTCCTGAGCCTGGAGGAGCTGGGCGTGCTGCGCGCCGTGCACACGCGCGGGCCCGGCCGCGTGGAGGTCGAGCTGAGCCCGACGTACACCGGGTGCCCCGCGATCGAGGCGATGTCGGCCGACATCGAGCGGGTGCTGCACGAGCACGGGGTCCCCGAGGTCACCGTCCGCCCGGTGCTCACCCCGGCCTGGTCGACGGACGACATCACACCCGAAGGCCGCCGCAAGCTGCGGGAGTTCGGCATAGCGCCGCCGCGCACGACGCGCGCGCCCGCGGGCCCGGTGGCCGTGTCCCTCAGTCCGACCCGGCACACGTCCCAACCGGCCGCCTCCGAGAAAGCAAGCGTCGCCGAGGAAGCGATCGCCTGCCCGCACTGCGGCTCGACGGAGACCGAGCTGCTGAGCCGGTTCTCCTCCACCGCCTGCAAGGCGCTGCGCCGCTGCCTGTCCTGCCGCGAGCCCTTCGACCACTTCAAGGAGTTGTGATGGCGCACGAAGGGGGACGGGCCCGCTTCCACCGGCTCCGCGTCGCGGCGGTCGACCGGCTCACCGACGACTCCGTGGCACTGACCCTCGCCGTACCGCCCGAGCTGCGCGAGGCGTACCGCTTCACTCCGGGACAGCACCTCGCCCTGCGCCGCACCGTGGACGGAGCAGAGATCCGGCGCACGTACTCGATCTGCTCAACCGCCCCGGCGCACGAGGCACCGAGCAGCCTCCGGGTCGGCGTGCGCCTGGTCGACGACGGCGCGTTCTCCACGTACGCGCACAAGGAGATCGCCGTCGGTGACGAGCTGGAGGTGATGACCCCGGCCGGCCGCTTCACCCTCGACCCCACCCCCGACACCGCCTCCGCGCACTACGCCGCGGTGGTCGGCGGCAGCGGCATCACACCGGTGCTGTCCATCGCCGGCACCCTCCTGGAGCGGGCACCGGACGCCCGGTTCTGCCTGATACGCAGCGACCGCAGCACCGCGTCGACGATGTTCCTGGAGGAGGTCGCCGACCTGAAGGACCGCTACCCGGACCGGTTCCAGCTGGTCACCGTGCTCTCCCGGGAGGAACAGCAGGCGGGCCTGGCATCCGGCCGGCTCGACGAGGAGCGGCTCACCGCCCTCCTGCCCGCGCTGCTGCCGATGGAGCGGGTGGCCGGCTGGTACCTGTGCGGGCCGTACGGGCTCGTGCAGAGCGCCGAGCGGGCGCTGCGCGCACTCGGCGTGCGGCGCGAACGCGTCCACGAGGAGATATTCCACGTCGACGACGGCGGCCAGGACCGGGACCGGGGGTCCACGCCGACGCCCGCGCACAGCACGGTGACGGCGCAGCTCGACGGCCGTTCGGGCAACTGGGCGGTCGAGGACGGCGAGTCCGTCCTGGAGACCGTGCTGCGCAACCGTCCGGACGCGCCGTACGCCTGCAAGGGCGGGGTCTGCGGGACCTGCCGCGCGTTCCTGGTCTCGGGGTCGGTCCGCATGGACCGGAACTTCGCGCTGGAGGCGGAGGAGACCGAGGCGGGCTATGTGCTGGCCTGCCAGTCGCACCCGACCACGGAGAAGGTGGAGCTGGACTTCGACCGCTGACCCCGGAGCGCCCCGCCGACCCCTGTTCCCTTCTCGTAGAACCTGTTCTATCTTGACGACCCGTCAGATCGCGGGCGTGGTACGGCAGGCACGGTAGGTACGGCAGGCACGGCCGGAATGGCAGCAACGGGAGGAAAGGCCAGTGGACTTCACCTTCTCCGAGGAGCAACAGGCGGCCGTCGAAGCGGCGCAGGCGGTGTTCGGGCCGGTCGCGCCGGACGGTGTGCCCAGCCCCTCACTCACCTCGGGCGCGGTCGCCGAGGACTTCGACCGGGCGCTGTGGGCGAAGGCCGCCGACGCCGATCTGCTCAGTCTGCTGATCGGGCCGGAACACGGCGGAGCGGGACTCGACGCCATCGCGCTCTGCCTGGTGCTGCGCGAATCGGCCAAGGTCCTCGCCCGGATCCCGCTGCTCGAACACAGCGCGGCCGCGACGGTCGTGGAGGCCTGCGGTGGAGACCAGTTGCGGCAGGAGATCCTCCCCCGCGCCGCGCGCGGCGAGCTCGTGCTGACCGTCGCCTCCGCGGGCCACACCGGGCACGACCCGGCCGAACTGGCCGTCACCGCGCGCAAGGAGCCCGACGCGGGAGGGGACACCTGGGTGCTCGACGGCGTGCAGACGGCCGTGCCCTGGGCCTACGGCGCCGACCGGATCCTCGTCCCGGCGCACACCGGCGAGGGGGAAGCGGTGCTGGCGGTGCTCCCCGGCCCGTTCGCCGACGTACCGGGGCTCACGCTCGCCGAGCAGATATCGACGACCGGCGAGCGCCAGGCCGAGCTGCGCCTGGACGGCGTGCGCGTCGAGGGGCCGCACCTCATCGAGGACGCCACGGCCTGGCCCCGCCTGCACGACCTGCTCGCCACCGGCACCTGCGCGCTCGCGCTCGGCCTCGGCGAGGGCGTGCTCAAGATGACCAGCGACTACGCGGGCAAGCGCGAGCAGTTCGGGTACCCCATCGCCACGTTCCAGGCCGTGGCCGTGCAGGCCGCCGACCGCTATATCGATCTGCGCGCCATGGAAGCCACCCTGTGGCAGGCGGCCTGGCGCATCAGTAGCAACGCGAGCGGCCCGCTGCCGGTCGCGGGGGACGTGGCGGTCGCCAAGACCTGGGCGTCCGACGGCGTCCGACGCGTCGTGCAGACCGCACAGCATCTGCACGGCGGCTTCGGCGCGGACACGGACTACCCGCTGCACCGCTATCACGCATGGGCCAAGCACCTGGAGCTCTCGCTCGGCCCGGCCGCCGCCCACGAGGAGGCACTCGGCGACCTGCTGGCGGCGCACCCCCTGGGGTGATCAACCCCAGAAAGCAGATGTCAGGCCCCGAAGGCCGAAAGAACAGCTCTCAGGCCACGGCGCCCGGCTGCCCGTTGTCATCCACGACGGCGCGGCCGGCCGCCTCCCAGGCCTGCATGCCCCCGTCGACGTTCACCGCGTCGACGCCCTGCTGCGCCAGATACATCGTCACCTGGGCGGAGCGTCCGCCGGAGCGGCAGATCACGTTGACGCGGCCGTCCTGCGGCGCCGCCTCCGTCAACTCGCCGTAGCGGGCGACGAATTCGCTCATCGGAATGTGCAGCGCACCCGCCGCGTGACCCGCCTGCCACTCGTCGTCCTCACGGACGTCGAGGAGGAAGTCCTCTTCCTTGAGCTCGTCGACAGT
The DNA here is from genome assembly GCF_054871485.1 of Streptomyces sp. UC4497. Classification (NCBI taxonomy): domain Bacteria; kingdom Bacillati; phylum Actinomycetota; class Actinomycetes; order Kitasatosporales; family Streptomycetaceae; genus Streptomyces; species Streptomyces sp. UC4497. The sequence continues at coordinate 30,321 of NZ_JBTYHB010000009.1, forward strand.
GACCGTGGGCACACCAGAACCGAAAACCATGCCCCCGACGCTACCCTCTCGGGCCCGGAACTCAGGAGGCGGTCAGCCGCTCCAGCTCCGCCTCCTGCTCGGCGACCTGCGCCAGCAGCTTCTCGGCGATCTCGTCGAGCAAGGTGTCCGGGTCGTCGGGAGCCATCCGCAGCATGGAGCCGATCGCGCTCTCCTCCAGCTCCTGCGCCACCGCCGTGAGCAGCTCCTTGCGCTGCGCCAGCCACTCGAGGCGGGCGTACAGCTCCTCGCTCTCGCTCGGCTGCTGCTCGGACGGCACAGGACCCGCGTCCCACTCCTCGGTCAGCTCGCGCAGCAACGCCGCGTCACCCCGGCCGTACGCCGCGTTCACCCGCGCGATGAACTCGTCGCGGCGCTCCCGCTCGCGCTCGTCCTGCGCCAGGTCCGGGTGCGCCTTGCGGGCCAGCGCGCGGTAGAGCTTGCGCGCCTCCTCGCTGGGCCGCACCCGCTGCGGCGGCCGCACCGGCTGATCGGTCAGCATCGCGCTGGCCTCGGGGAACAGCCCGTCCCCGTCCATCCAGCCGTGGAACAGCTCCTCGACGCCCGGCATCGGCATCACCCGCGCCCGCGCCTCGTCGGCCTTGCGGTGGTCCTCCGGATCACCGGTGCGGGCCGCCGTCGCCTCCGCGATCAGCGCCTCCAGCTCGTCGAGCCGGCTGTACATCGGCCCGAGCTTCTGGTGGTGCAGGCGCGAGAAGTTCTCCACCTCGACCCGGAAGGTCTCCACGGCGATCTCGAACTCGATCAACGCCTGCTCGGCGGCGCGCACGGCCCGCTCGAGGCGCGCCTCGGGCCGCTCCGCGTCCCGCTCTTGGGCCCGCTCGTTGAGGCGTTCCTTCAGGCGGTCCTTGAGGCGCTCCCGAGGTTGCTCCTCCGGCTGCCCTGCCACATCGTCGGTCTCCGGGGTCGTCACACGACCAGCGTAGGGCACGGTGTTTCCCGCGCCGGAACGGCTGCGGCGGCCCGCTCCTCAGACGCCCGCCTCGGCCGCCACCCGCCCCTCGCGCACGGCCCGCACCAGCTCCCCGTGGTCGGCCTCGGTCCGGTCCGCGTAGGCGACGGCGAACGCGGCCACCGCCTCGTCCAGCTCCTCGTTCTTGCCGCAGTACCCGGCGACGAGCCGCGGGTCGGCGCTGTGCGCGTGGGCGCGGGCGAGCAGGGCGCCGGTCATCCGGGCGTAGTCGTCTATCTGGTCGGCAGCGAGGGCGGCCGGGTCGACGCTGCCCTTGCGGTTCCTGAACTGCCGCACCTGGAAAGGCCGTTCGTCGACCGTGGTCCACCCGAGCAGGATGTCGCTGACGACCTGCATCCGCTTCTGCCCGAGCACCACCCGCCGGCCCTCGTGCCCGACGGGCTCCGCCGCGAACCCGGCCGTCGGCAGGTGCGGGAGCAGCGCCGATGCCCGCGCCTCCTTCACCTGCAGCACGAGCGGCTCGCCCCGGTGGTCGAGAAGCAGCACCACGTAGGAGCGGGTGCCGACGCTGCCGGTGCCGACGACGCGGAACGCCACGTCATGGATCGCGTACCGCCCGAGCAGCGGAAGCCGGTCCGCGGACAGGGTGTCCAGATAGGGGCCCAGCGCGCTGGCGACGGCCGCGGCCTCCTCGTCGGGCACCGAGCGGAGCACCGGCGGCGCGTCCACGAACCGACGTCCACCGCCCTCGACGGCGACCGTGGACTTGGCCGCGAACCGTCCGCTGGTGTTCCTGCTGGCCTTCTCGGAAACCCGCTCCAGGGTGCCGAGCAGATCCCGGGCGTTCGCATGGGAGACGAGCTCCTCGTCGGCGATCGCGTTCCACGCCTCCAGGGTGGGGAGCTTCGCGAGGAGCCGCATGGTGCGCCGGTAGGCACCGACGGTGTCGTGCGCCGCTTCCTTGCAGGTGTCCTCGTCGGCCCCCGCCTCCCGACCCGCGAGCACGAGCGAGGTGGCGAGCCGCTTCAGGTCCCATTCCCAGGGGCCGTGCACCGTCTCGTCGAAGTCGTTGAGGTCGATGACGAGGCCGCCGCGCGCGTCCGCGTACAGGCCGAAGTTGGCCGCGTGCGCGTCACCGCAGATCTGGGCGCCGATGCCGGTCACCGGGGTGCGCGCGAGGTCGTACGCCATCAGGCCGGCGGAGCCGCGCAGGAACGCGAAGGGGGTGGCGGCCATGCGTCCGACGCGTATCGGTGTGAGCTCGGGGATCCTGCCGCGGTTGGACTCCTCGACGGCGGCCGAACCGTCGGGCCGGTCCGGGTCCGACGCGAAGTCCCGGTGCACGGACCGCGGCACCTTCTCGCGCAGCGCCTTGCCCGCCGCCTTGGGTGTGCTGCCCGAGCCTTCCGCGGCCGCCGCGAACCCCGGCACCCGCGGCAGCGGCCGCGCCCCGGGCTCCGGCACCCCGCCCTGCCTCGGCACCGCCACGTGATCCGATCCGCCCATGACCGACCGCCTCCCCCGTCCCCTGAGAACGTCCCGTACGCACGCCGCACGGAGCCGTCCCCGCACGTCGTGTGCAATCGGTCACGACCGTACCGCCGGTCCGGAAAACCCGTCAGGGCCTGTGGAAAACCCTCAGCACGTGCACAACTCACTCACTCCGCGGGCGGAACCTCTCCGGCTACTTCCGGAACTCCTCCGGACACGTCCCGCCCTCGGCCCCGAGATACTTCCCGGCCCAGTCCCCCAACTCCTGCAGCGCCGGCTGCAGCGCCGCCCCCGCCGCTGAGAGCCGGTACGAGACGCGCAGCGGCGGCCCCTCGTCGACCTGCCGCACGACGAGGCCGGCCGCCCCGAGCTCGGTCAGCCGGTCGGAGAGCATCCGCTCGCTGATGCCGGGGATGGCCCTGCGCAGATCCGCGAAGTGTCTCGGTCCGCCCATCAGGACGGACACGATCAGCCCCGTCCAGCGCTTGCCCAGCAGTCCGAAGACGCGCGTCATGCCGATGTCGACCGTCGAACACCTCTGGGGTTCGTGGGTCACGGCGCCCGACGCACACGCCTCGCTCATGTCTTCCCCGTTGCCCACCATGCCTCCAGGGTACTGCGTTCTCGTATGGGGGTGAAAAAAAGTAAGCCACTGTGCTATTACTAGTTACATACTCAATTACCGCGCCCTCGGTCCCATCCTGACAGGGCGCCCTCAACCCTCACGGGAGAGAACCATGGCCACCCTGCTCCACATCGACTCCTCCGTCTTCGACGGCCAGGCCTCCGCGTCCCGTGCCGTCACGGACGCCTTCCGCAAGGCCTGGGAGGAGCAGCACCCGGAGGGCACCGTCGTCTACCGCGACCTGGCCGCGAACCCGGTGCCCCACATCACCGCCGACGCCCACGTGGCCGGCTTCGTCCCCGCCGACGCGCACACGCCGGAGCAGGCCGCCGCCTTCGCCGAGCGCGTCAAGCTCATCGAGGAGCTGGAGCAGGCGGACGCCATCCTGATCGGCGCCCCGATGTACAACTTCTCGATCCCCTCCACGCTGAAGGCGTGGCTGGACAACGTGATCCTCATGGGCCGCACCTCGGGCCCCGAGACCCAGTCCGCCAAGGGCACCCCGGTCACCGTCGTCGCCAGCCGCGGCGGCTCCTACGCGCCGGGCACCCCGCGCGAGGGCTTCGAGTACGTGCAGAACTTCCTGGGCGCCGCCCTGCGTGACGGCCTCGGTCTCGACCTGGACTTCATCGTCCCGGAGCTGACCATGGCCCCGCAGAACCCGGCGATGGCCGAGCTGATCCCGCTCTTCGAGGCCTCCCGCGCCAAGGCCCTCGCGGACGCCGAGGAGAAGGGCAAGGCGCTCGCCTCCCGCTTCGCCGCCTGAGCACGCGCGCGTACCTGAGCGCGTAAGCCTGCGTACGTACCCGCGCACGCGCGCGTAGCGACGTGACATAACCCACAGGGCCCCACGACCAGTCGATCGTGGGGCCCTGTGGGCATGCGCACCCGCTCTCGGCGGGCAACGCAAAAGCCCCGCAGATCCGAAGATCTGCGGGGCTTTTCACTGTGCGCGAGGGGGGATTTGAACCCCCACGTCCCGAAGGACACTGGCACCTGAAGCCAGCGCGTCTGCCGTTCCGCCACTCGCGCAATCGAGTGTGTCTTCCGAACCCTGTGCCCTTGCGGGCCCTGTGCCTTCCGACGAACAAAACATTAGCACGCTGCGAAGGGTGGATTCACATCCGTTCCTGGGGGCGCTCGGCGGGCACCCGGGACCTGGATCGCCCACGGCCCACAGCCGCGTACGGGACACTGTGTGGAGGCCACCTCTACGATCCCCAGACAAGGGGCCCGGTTGAGGGGCTGTGAGCGTCGACACTCATCGAGCAGGCGGACAGGGGGAACCAGCCGATTTCCCGACGCGTGGATACGATCAGTAAGCAGTACCAAGTAGGCAGGGCGGCAAAGAAGGAGGAGGTGCCCCATGGGAGTCCTGAAGAAGTTTGAACAGCGCCTGGAGGGGCTGGTCAACGGCACCTTCGCCAAGGTCTTCAAGTCCGAGGTGCAGCCCGTCGAGATCGCCGGAGCGTTGCAGCGCGAGTGCGACAACAACGCCACGATCTGGAACCGCGACCGGACCGTCGTCCCCAATGACTTCATCGTGGAGCTCAGCGCGCCCGACTACGAGCGGCTGAGCCCCTACTCGGGCCAGCTCGGTGACGAGCTGTCCGGCATGGTGCGCGACTACGCGAAGCAGCAGCGCTACAGCTTCATGGGCCCCATCAAGGTGCACCTGGAGAAGGCGGACGACCTGGACACGGGTCTGTACCGGGTACGCAGCCGCACCCTCGCGTCCTCCACCAGCCAGGACCGGCCCCAGCAACAGCAGCGCCCCGCCCCGGCCGCCCGGCCGAACCAGGCGAGCCAGGCGCCCGGTGGCTACGGATACCCGGGGCCCACCGCGGCCCCGCCGATGCCCTCGGCCCCGCCGCCGGCCCGTCCGGCGCAGGCACCGCAGCATGCACCGCAGTCGGCACCCGCGGTACAGGGACAGCAGCCCGACGCGGGCCCGCTGCCCGGCGCCCGGATGCGCCACTGGATCGAGATCAATGGCACACGCCACCAGATCTCTCGCGCCACCCTCGTGCTCGGTCGGTCCACCGAGGCCGACGTGCGGATCGACGACCCCGGCGTATCGCGCCGGCACTGCGAGATCCGGACCGGAACGCCCTCGACGATCCAGGATCTCGGATCCACCAACGGCATCGTGGTGGACGGGCAGCACACCACCCGCGCTACGCTCCGCGACGGCTCGCGGATCGTCGTGGGCCAAACCACCATCGTTTACCGGCAAGCCGAAGGGTGAAGCGGGGGCAATGTCAGAGCTGACCCTGACGGTCATGCGGCTGGGTTTCCTGGCCGTTCTGTGGCTGTTCGTGATCGTGGCCGTCCAGGTCATCCGCAGCGACCTGTTCGGAACGCGCGTCACCGCACGCGGCTCACGCCGTGAAAACGGACGTTCGCAACAGGCCGCACGACAAGCCGCTGCGCCTCCGCAGCAGCGGCAGCAGCAGCAAGGGGGCGGTGGCCGTCAGCGGCGCGGCGCCCCCACCAAGCTGGTCGTCTCCGAAGGCACGCTCACCGGTACGACGGTGGCGCTGCAGGGGCAGACGATCACGCTCGGCCGTGCGCACGACAGCACGATCGTGCTCGACGACGACTACGCGTCGAGCCGGCATGCCAGGATCTACCCGGACCGGGACGGTCAGTGGATCGTCGAGGATCTCGGGTCCACCAACGGCACATATCTCGACCGGACCCGCCTCACGACGCCCCAGCCGATTCCGCTGGGCGCGCCGATCCGCATCGGCAAGACCGTCATCGAGCTGCGGAAGTAGTGCTACGTCATGAATGAGCGCGAGCGGAGCGAGCGGGCCGACGCGGACGTCCGGGCCTTTGCTGCCCCGGACACCGGCGCGCTCCCGACCGGAGGGTGGGCAGTGTGGTTCGACACGACCGGCTGTACCCGGAGTCTGAGCCAGCTGGGCAGGTGCGCATGAGTCTGTCACTGCGCTTCGCCGCCGGATCACACAAAGGCATGATCCGCGAGGGCAACGAGGACTCCGGTTACGCCGGCCCCCGGCTGCTCGCGATCGCCGACGGCATGGGCGGCCAGGCCGCCGGTGAGGTCGCCTCGTCCGAGGTGATCTCCACCATCGTCGCGCTCGACGACGACGTGCCCGGTTCGGACATCCTGACCTCGCTCGGCACCGCCGTGCAGCGGGCCAACGACCAGCTCCGGATGATGGTCGAGGAGGACCCCCAGCTCGAGGGCATGGGGACCACTCTGACCGCACTGCTGTGGACGGGCCAGCGGCTCGGCCTCGTACACGTGGGCGACTCGCGCGCCTACCTGCTGCGCGACGGCGTGCTGACGCAGATCACGCAGGACCACACGTGGGTGCAGCGCCTCGTCGACGAGGGCCGCATCACGGAAGAGGAAGCCACCACGCACCCGCAGCGCTCGCTGCTGATGCGCGCGCTGGGCAGCGGCGACCACGTCGAGCCCGACCTCTCCATCCGTGAGGTCCGGGCCGGCGACCGCTACCTGATCTGCTCCGACGGTCTGTCCGGCGTCGTCTCCCACCAGACGATGGAGGAGACGCTCGCCAGCTACCAGGGCCCGCAGGAGACGGTCCAGGACCTGATCCAGCTGGCGCTGCGCGGCGGCGGACCCGACAACATCACCGTGATCGTCGCGGACGTCCTGGACATCGACAGCGGGGACACCCTCGCCGGTCATCTCTCGGACGCACCCGTCATCGTGGGCGCCGTCGCCGAGAACCAGCAGGCGCTGCACGAGGGCAACGCGATGGAGACCCCCGCGGGGCGCGCAGCCGGACTCGGCCGCCAGGCCCACGGTGGATCCGCGGGCGGGGGCGGCGAGTTCGGCCCGCCCGACAGCGGCGCCGTGGAGGGCTTCTCCTACTCGGACGAGGACTTCGTGAAGCCGCGGCCCCGCCGGAGGTGGCTCAAGAGATCGCTCTACACGGTGCTCGCGCTGGCCGTCATCGGCGGCGGGCTCTACGGCGGCTATCGCTGGACGCAGACGCAGTACTACGTCGGCACCAACGAGGCGCACGTGGCGCTGTACCGCGGCATCAGTCAGGACCTCGCCTGGGTGAGCCTGTCCGACGTCGAGAAGGACCACCCGGAGATCGAGCTCAAGTACCTGCCGCCGTACCAGCGCAAGCAGGTCGACGCGACCATCGCCGAAGGCGACCTGGCGGCCGCCCAGGACAAGATCCAGGAACTGTCCGCGCAGGCCACCGCATGCGAGAAGCAGGCCGCACGGGACAAGGCCGAGAACGAGAAGAACGCGAAGACCGGCGAGGGCGAAGCCGGCGGAACCTCCACGGGTGGCACGGCGTCCAAGGCGTCGTACCGGACCGCGGAAACCGCCACACCCACACCGAACCCGTCGGGATCCTCGACCGGTAAGTCCAAGACCTCTCCCAAGCCCACCCCTGGCCCCACTCTCTCCGACGAAGAGCAGCAGCTGGCCAAGGCGTGCGCGCAGCAGTAGAAGCCGTTGGGGGCCTCAGCACGCCATGAGTAGTAACTCCACGACCCATACGTCGACCATTGGAGCGATCGGAGCACCCAGCCGGCGCAACACCGAGCTCGCGCTCCTGGTGTTCGCCGTGATCATCCCGGTGTTCGCGTACGCCAATGTCGGCCTCGCCCTCGACGGCGAGGTCCCCACGGGCCTGCTCGGCTACGGACTGGGCCTCGGCCTGCTCGCGGGCGTCGCCCACATCGTCGTACGGAAGTTCGCGGCGTACGCGGACCCGCTGATGCTGCCGCTGGCCACGCTGCTCAACGGGCTCGGCCTGGTGGTCATCTGGCGGCTCGACCAGTCGAAGCTGCTCCAGTCGATCGACCAGGCGGGCAGCGCCGCGCCCAAGCAGCTGATGTACACGGCCATGGGCATCGCGCTGTTCATCGTGGTCCTGATCTTCCTCAAGGACCACCGCGCCCTGCAGCGCTACACCTACATCTCCATGCTCGGCGCCGTCGTCCTGCTGCTGCTGCCGCTGGTTCCGGGCCTCGGCCAGAACATCTTCGGCGCGCGGATCTGGATCAACATCGGCGGTTTCTCCATCCAGCCCGGTGAGTTCGCGAAGATCGTTCTCGCGATCTTCTTCGCCGGCTATCTGATGGTGAAGCGGGACGCCCTGGCGCTCGCCTCGCGCCGCTTCATGGGCCTGTACCTGCCGCGCGGCCGCGACCTGGGACCGATCCTCGTCGTCTGGGGAATCTCGATCCTCATCCTGGTCTTCGAGACCGACCTCGGTACGTCGCTGCTGTTCTTCGGAATGTTCGTCATCATGCTGTACGTCGCCACCGAGCGGACCAGCTGGATCGTCTTCGGTCTGATGATGTCCGCGGTCGGCGCCGTCGGCGTGGCCACGTTCGAGCCGCACATCCAGCAGCGCGTCGACGCCTGGCTCGACCCGATGAAGGAGTACATGCTCAGCCGGCAGGGCGTGGCGGGCCACTCCGAGCAGGCGATGCAGGCGCTGTGGGCCTTCGGCAGCGGCGGCACCCTCGGCACCGGCTGGGGCCAGGGTCACTCCGAGCTGATCCGCTTCGCCGCGAACTCCGACTTCATCCTCGCCACCTTCGGCGAGGAGCTGGGCCTCGCGGGCCTGATGGCACTGCTGCTGATCTACGCACTGATCGTGGAGCGCGGCGTGCGCACCGCCCTCGCGGCCCGCGACCCCTTCGGCAAGCTGCTCGCCGTCGGCCTGTCCGGCGCCTTCGCGCTGCAGGTCTTCGTCGTCGCGGGCGGCGTCATGGGCCTCATCCCGCTGACCGGTATGACGATGCCCTTCCTCGCGTACGGCGGTTCCTCCGTCATCGCCAACTGGGCGCTCATCGGCATCCTGATCCGCATCAGCGACACCGCGCGGCGGCCCGCTCCGAGCCCCACGCCAAGTCCCGACGCCGAGATGACCCAGGTGGTCCGACCGTGAACAAGCCCCTGCGCCGCATCGCGATCTTCTGCGGCCTCCTGATCCTGGGCCTCCTGATCCGGGACAACTGGCTCCAGTACGTGAAGGCCGACTCGCTGGCCTCCGACAAGGAGAACCGTCGCGTCGCCATCGAGCGGTACTCGACGCCGCGCGGCGACATCATCGTCGACGGAAAGTCGGTCACCGGCTCCAAGGCGACCACCGGCACCGACCTGAAGTACAAGCGCACCTGGAAGGACGGGCCCATGTGGTCGCCCGTCACCGGTTACGCCTCGCAGGTCGTCGGCGCCAGCCAGATCGAGAACCTCGAGGACGGCATCCTCAGCGGCAACGACGACCGCCTCTTCTTCCGCAACACCCTCGACATGATCACGGGCAAGCAGAAGGAGGGTGGCAACGTCGTCACCACCCTCAACGCCGACGCGCAGAAGGCCGCCTACGACGGCCTGAAGAACCGCGGCAAGGGTGCCGTCGCCGCCATCGAGCCGTCCACCGGCAAGATCCTCGCGCTCGCGTCCACCCCGTCGTACGACCCCTCGTCCTTCGCGGGGAACTCCACCGACGACAGCCAGACGTTCACGCGGCTCGACAAGGACAAGGACAAGCCGCTCCTGAACCGCGCGCTGCGCGAGACGTACCCGCCGGGGTCGACGTTCAAGCTGGTGACGGCCGCGGCCGCGCTGGAGAGCGGCAAGTACGCCCCGGACCAGAAGACCGACACCCCGCTGCCGTGGATCATGCCGGGAACCACGACCCCGTTGAAGAACGAGGGCAACATCCCGTGTGAGAACGCGACGCTGCGGAACGCCCTGAAGGTCTCCTGCAACACCGTCTTCGGCAAGATCGGCTCGGACCTCGGCAACGACGCGATGCTCGAGGAGGCCGAGAAGTTCGGCTTCAACAAGCAGCAGTACGTCCCGGTCCGTTCGAACGCGTCCGTGTTCTCCGACGACATGAACAAGTCGGAGACCGCGCTCTCCTCGATCGGCCAGTTCAACACCGCCACGACGCCGCTCCAGATGGCCATGGTCGCCTCCGCGATCGCCAACGACGGCAAGCTCATGGAGCCGTACATGGTCGACGAGCTGAAGGCCCCGAACCTCGACACCATCGAGAAGACGGACCCGAAGGAAATGAGCCAGCCGCTCTCCGAGGAGAACGCGCAGAATCTCCAGTCGATGATGGAGACGGTCGTCAACGACGGCACCGGCGCCAACGCCAAGATCCCCGGCGTCACCGTCGGCGGCAAGACCGGTACCGCCCAGCACGGCGTCGACAACAGTGAGAAGCCTTACGCCTGGTTCGTCTCCTACGCCAAGACCAGCTCCGGTTCGCCGGTCGCCGTGGCCGTGGTGGTCGAGGACGGCAGCGCCAACCGTGACGACATCTCCGGTGGCGGCCTGGCCGCGCCCATCGCGCGGGACGTGATGAAGGCGGTCGTGGACAGCAAGAAGTGACGCGGCGGAACTCGGCTTCACCGCGCCTTGTGAGCCCGGTCACTCGTTGTTCACATAGACGCACGTGGCGATACCGGTCCTGTCACGGGTCATGGTGGTGGCCAGGTCACGCTGAGCAAGCCGGGTACGGTATGCCCGGACAGCACACCGCCCGACCCCGCACGGGACGGTCGGGACCGACGGAGAGGGCTGGTAGGTAATGGAAGAGCCGCGTCGCCTCGGCGGCCGGTACGAGCTGGGCCAGGTGCTCGGCCGTGGTGGCATGGCGGAGGTCTACCTCGCCCATGACACCCGGCTCGGCCGCACCGTGGCGGTGAAGACGCTGCGGGTGGACCTCGCGCGCGACCCGTCGTTCCAGGCCCGGTTCCGCCGGGAGGCCCAGTCGGCCGCCTCGCTCAACCATCCCGCGATCGTGGCGGTGTACGACACGGGCGAGGACTACGTCGACCAGATCTCCATCCCGTACATCGTGATGGAGTACGTCGACGGATCCACGCTCAGAGAGCTGCTGCACTCCGGCCGCAAGCTGCTGCCCGAGCGCGCCATGGAGATGACCGTCGGCATCCTCCAGGCTCTCGAGTACTCGCACCGCGCGGGCATCGTGCACCGCGACATCAAGCCGGCCAACGTCATGCTGACCCGCAACGGTCAGGTGAAGGTCATGGACTTCGGCATCGCCCGCGCGATGGGCGACGCCGGGATGACGATGACGCAGACCGCCGCCGTCATCGGCACCGCGCAGTACCTGTCGCCGGAGCAGGCCAAGGGCGAGCAGGTCGACGCGCGCTCCGACCTGTACTCGACGGGCTGCCTGCTGTACGAGCTGCTGACCGTGCGGCCGCCGTTCGTCGGCGACTCCCCGGTCGCCGTCGCGTACCAGCACGTCCGCGAGGAGGCCCAGGCCCCGTCGGTCTTCGACTCCGAGATCACGCCCGAGATGGACGCCATCGTCCTCAAGGCGCTGACCAAGGACCCCGACTACCGCTACCAGTCGGCCGACGAGATGCGCGCCGACATCGAGGCCTGCCTCGACGGCCAGCCCGTCGCCGCCACCGCCGCCATGGGCGCGGTCGGCTACGGCGGCGGCCACCCCGACGACCAGCAGACCGCGATGCTGCGCCCGCAGAACGGTGCGGGCCAGACGTCGATGCTGCCGCCGACCAACCCGGACGACGGCGGCTTCGGCTACGACGAGCGGTCCGACCGGCGAAGGCAGGGCAAGAACCGCACCTCCACGATCTTCCTGGTCCTCGCGGGCATCCTGGTGCTCGTCGGCGCCATCCTGATCGGCAGGGAGATCTTCGGCAGCGGAAGCGTCGGCAACGAGTCGTTCAAGGCCCCGAACTTCGTCGGCAAGACGGTCGACGAGGCCGAGAAGATGGCCGAGAACCGCGACCTCAAGCTGGACTCCAGCAAGTCGGGCCCCTGCGAGGACTACCCCAAGGGTCAGATCTGCTCGCAGACCCCGGAGTCCGGCACCCAGGTCGAGAAGAACGACACGGTCACGGTGTCGGTCTCCACGGGCGCTCCCAAGGTCTCCATCCCGGACGTCACGGGCCTCTCGTACGACGAGGCCGTCTCCGAGCTGAAGAACAAGGGCTTCGAGAACGTCACCAGGACGACCGAGGAGTCCGAGCGGACGCCCGGCACGGTGACCAAGCAGGACCCGTCCAGCGGCAAGGTCGAAAAGGGCACCGAGATCACCCTGACCGTCGCGAAGAAGAAGGCGCTCGTCACCGTCCCGAACGTGGCCGGCGGCAACCTCTCCTGCGACGAGGCCACCCAGCAGCTCAAGGACAGCAAGCTGGAGGCGAGCTGCACCGAGGAGGAGAGCACCGCGGCCGAGCCCGGCAAGGTGTTCGCCCAGAGCCTGCCCGCGGACAGCCAGGCCGAGCCCGGCTCCACGGTCACGCTGAAGGTCGCCAAGGAAGGCGCCCAGACCCCGGCGCCGAACGTGGTCGGCCAGACGGTCAAGGACGCCAAGAAGATCCTGAACGACGCCGGCTTCAAGAACGTCCAGTTCGCCGACGGCGCCGACCAGAGCGACGAGGCCCGGGTCATCACCCAGGACCCGGCGGCCAACACCGCGTCCGACCCCGCCAACACCACGGTCACCCTGACCACGGTCGGCGGCGGCGGAAACGGCAACGGCGGTAACGACAACGGCGGCGGCATCTTCGGGGGCAACCTCGGAGGCTGACGCCCCGCCACAACGCACTGCGCCCGCTGTACGGAGTCCGTACAGCGGGCGCAGTGCGTTGGTCGGTGCAGCTGGTCAGCGCAGTGGGCCGACGCGGTCGGTCAGCGCAGTTCCTTCGGGGGCGTCCGGTCGCCGTCCACCTTTTCGACCCGCTCCAGCTCGCCCCACACCACGTACCGGTACGTGGACGTGTAGACCGGCGTGCAGGTCGTCAGCGTGATGTACTTCCCGGCCTTCTTCTTCCCCGACTCCTCGGGCACCCGGTCCAGGACGTCCACGTTGTACTTCGAGGTCTCCGGGAGGATGTTGTAGACCTTGTAGACGTACCAGTCGTCCTTCGTCTCGAAGACGATCGGGTCGCCCTTCTCGATCTTGTCGATGTTGTGGAACTTGGCGCCGTGCCCGTCCCGGTGCGCGGCCAGCGAGAAGTTGCCGTTCTTCCCGTTCGTCGGCAGCGCCGCCTTCACGGGGTCCGTGTAGTAGCCGGCGACACCGTCGTTGAGGATCTTGGCGTCGGTGCCCTTCTCGACCAGCACGTCGCCCTTGCTCATCGCGGGCACGTGCAGGAAGCCGATGCCGTTCTTGGTGTCCAGGGCGCCGGGGCCGCTGTTGCCCTTCCACTGGTCGCGGACCTTGTCGCCCTGCTTGCCCGCCGCACGATCGGCGACGACGTTCGTCCACCACAGTGAATAGGCGACGAAGAGACCGAGGATCACGCCCGCGGTGATGAGCAGTTCACCGAAGACGCTGACGGCGGTCGCGATCCGGCCGCGCCGGGGTGAGGGCGAACGCGAGGGGCCCTTCGGTGCGGCTTCTTCCCCATGGTCGGTCGTCGCTGCCACTGCGTCATGCCCCGTCTCTGTGCGCCGTACTGCCCGATGCCTGGTGCCCGGTGGTCCCCGGTTATTCGACGAGCGCGTCCGGCTTGCCCTTGCTGCGCGGACGCTCCTCGACCATCTTGCCCCAGACGATCATTCGATACGTACTGGTGAATTCCGGAGTGCACGTCGTCAGAGTGATGTAGCGCCCCGGCTTGGTGAATCCGGAGCCCGCCGGGATCGGGTTGAGCACGGCCGTGTTCGACGGCATCGTCTGCGGCAGGATGCTCGCCATTTTGTACACGTAGTACTTGTCCTGCGTCTCGACCACGATCGGGTCGCCCGGTTCGAGACGGTTGATGAAGCGGAACGGCTCACCATGGGTGTTGCGGTGTCCCGCGACCGCGAAGTTCCCCTTCTTCGCGTCCGGCATCGCGGTCGGAATGCTGTCCTTGTCGTAGTGCCCGACCATGCCCTTGTCGAGGACCTGCGGCTTGCTGATGCCCTCGGCGATCGGCACGACGACGTCCAGCTTCGGAATGTAGAGAATCGCGAAGCCCTGCCCCGGCTCGAACGCGCCGGGCTTGCGCTTGCCGTTGGCCCAGTCGTCCTCGAGGCTGTGCCGGGCGCTGCCGGCGATGTTGTTTGCCCTTATGTTCGACCACCACAGCTGGTAGGTGACGAACAGCAGCATCAACACCCCGATGCTGATGAAGACTTCGCCGACCGCCCGGCTCGCGATCACGCCTGCACCCGGCTTGGCCGCACGCGCGGCGGCGCGCGCCTCGACCCGGGACAGCGGCTTGCCGTCCGCCCCCGTCTCCGGCTCCTGCTCGGTGGCGGTCGCCGCCGAGTGCCGTCCGCCGCCCCGCTTGGCGGCCTTCCTGCGCGCGGCGCGGCCACCGGTGGGCGGCGGCGTCTCGACTATTCGCCGGGTGTCCGCGGTGCGCAGGGCGACGGTCTCGTCGTCAAGGACCGGCCCGGCGGGCTCGGGCCCGGGTTCTTCCTGTACGGGCGTGTAGGCGGGCTCAGGGGCCTGTTCCGGGGTCTGTTGCACGGTCACGGGCGGGGCGGCCGGCTCCGGGGCCTGCTGCCGGGTGCCGCCGTACCAGTTCTGGGCGTACCCCTGCGGGTCGTACCACTCGGGCTCCGGTTCGATGCGGCGCTTCGGCTCCTCGGCCCGCCGCCGCTCCTGCCGGGGCTCCGGCTGCGGTTCCTGCTCCTGCGCTCCCGACGGCCGGAACCACGGCGACGGGTGCTGCCCCGGCAACGGGTCGTTCAGCGGGTCGTCGAGGCGACGCACGGCGTCCTCGAACCCGCCGGCCTCACCGTCCTGCTCGGGGCGCAACGCGGTCACGCCGAGGCCCTGCCCACGACCGGCGCGAGCCCGGCCGATCTGGCCACCGCGTCCTTGTCCCCGCACTCGACGAGCCAGTTCGCGAGCATCAGGTGCCCGTGCTCGGTGAGCACCGACTCGGGGTGGAACTGCACGCCCTCGACGGGCAGTTCACGGTGGCGCAGGCCCATGATGATGCCGTCCTCGGTGCGCGCCGTGACCTCCAGTTCCTCCGGTACGGTGCCGGGCTCCGCGGCCAGCGAGTGGTAGCGGGTGGCCGTGAACGGGTCGGGGAGGCCCGCGAAGACGCCCTTGCCCTCGTGGCCGACGAGCGAGGTCTTGCCGTGCAGCAGCTCGGGCGCGCGGTCCACGACGCCGCCGTACGCCACCTGCATCGACTGCATGCCGAGGCAGACACCGAAGACGGGCACACCGGTCGCCGCGCAGTGCCGCACCATCTCGATGCAGACACCGGCCTGTTCGGGGGCACCGGGACCCGGGCTGAGCAGCACGCCGTCGAACCCTCCCCCACTCTTCGAGCGGGAGGTGCCCCCTAGCACGTACGAGGTCGTCACCTCGTCGTTGCGCACCACCTCGCACTCGGCACCCAGCTGGTACAGGTACTGGACGAGGTTGAAGACGAAGCTGTCGTAGTTGTCGACGACGAGAATGCGGGTCTTTCGGGTGCTCACTGGCCGTTCACCGTCACATCGTTGAAGGGCAGCAGCGGCTCGGCCCAGGGGAAGATGTACTGGAAGAGGACATACACGACCGCCAGGATCAGCAGGACCGAGATCCCCGCCCTCACCCAGGTGTTCCCCGGCAGATGCCGCCAGATCCAGCCGTACATGCCGGGCTCCCCTTCCACCGTTCTGCGATTACGGCACCAGACTAACGGCGTAGCGCTTTCGGTTTGCCTGCCTCCACAGGCTGAGTGGCATCGAGATGCGCCCAGACGATCAGACGGTGACTGTGGCCCCACTCGGGCTCACACGTCGTCAGCGTCAGATAGCGCCCCGGCTCCTGGTAGCCGGACTTGCTCGGCACCGGATCGATCACTCCGACGTCGCTGGGCAGCGTCTTGTACGGCTTGGTGTCGATGACGTACGTGAACCAGGTGGTCCCGTCGGTGAGCACCACCGGGTCACCGGGCCTGAGCTTGGGGAAGTCCTTGAACGGGTCGCCGTACGTGCGCCGGTGTCCCGCGACCGCGAAGTTCCCCTTCTCCCCGAGCTGCGCCGTACCGGCGTAGTGCCCGAGCCCCTTCTTGAGGGTGTCGACCTTCGTGTTCTGGAGGACGGGCTTGTTCCACGTGAAACCAAGCCGCGGGATGTACATCACACCGAAGGGCTTGCCGTCCTTGTACGGGCCCTGCTTCGGCGGCGACGCACTGGTCCCGCCATCGGGCGCCGCACTGGCCACCGGCCGCTTCGCCCACTGGTCCTGGAGGTCGTCGATCTGGCTACCCATGGCGCTGTCGGCCTTCACACCGGTCCAGAACAGCACGTACGCGACGAACAGCACGATCAAGGCGCCGACGGTGATGCAGAGTTCGCTGAATGTCCTGATGGCGACACGTACCGACACAGGCCCCCCAGTACGGCGGCTACTCCATGGCTAGTTCACGGGCTTCGCGTAGTGGAGATCCACTGTGCCCGAGTAACCGGGAAGAGTCATCGGCCCGTCGTCCTCGACTTTCCAGCCGAGCCCGTACGCGTTGACGTAGAGCATGTAGTTCTGGATCTCGGGCGAGGCCGCGACCGACTGCTTCAGCTTCTCCGGGTCGCCGACCGCGGTGATCTTGTACGGGGGCGAGTAGACCCGGCCCTGGAGGATCAGGGTGTTGCCGACGCAGCGGACGGCGGACGTGGAGATGAGGCGCTGGTCCATGACCTTGATGCCCTTGGCGCCGCCGTGCCACAGGGCGTTCACCACGGCCTGCAGGTCCTGCTGGTGGATGACCAGGTCGTTGGGCTGGGGGTCGGGGTAGCCGGGGAGCTTGGGGGCGGCGTTCGGCGGGGCGTCGTCGAGTGTGACGGAGATCGCCTCGCCCTTCAGCTTCTTCGTCCCGGACGCCTTCTCCAGGGCGTCCACCTTCTCGTCGTCGGCCTTGGTCGAGCCGTTGTCCCGCTCGGCGAGACGCTCGACGTCGCCGCGGACCCCACCGTTGACCGCTTCCAGGTCCTTGTTCTTGCGGCTGCGCTCCTGGATGAGGTCCGAAAGCTTCAGCAGGGACCCGTCCGTCCGGATATTGGTGCCCTTGGCCGTATTGAAACTGGTGAAAAAGATGAGGCCGGCGAGCGCGAAAACGCCAATGGTGAGCAACCGCACGGGCCGCAGGCGCCCACGGGCGGAACTCTTGGCAGAGTCGACGGAATTGCTCAACGTACCCTTATCTCCTTCGACGCCACGGAAGCACTACGCTAACGGACGCCCGGAGGAGCACGGGGAATCCCCACAACTTCCCCTTGTACGCTGCTCCGGAGCCAGCCCACGTACTCTGCGCGGCCACGCAGCGCATCGACAGGAGAGACCCTCGTGCCGAAGTCACGTATCCGCAAGAAGGCCGACTACACGCCGCCGTCGGCGTCGAAGCAGGCAGCCAATATCAAGCTGACCAACCGCGGGTGGGTGGCACCAGTAATGCTGGCGCTGTTCCTCATCGGGCTCGTCTGGATCGTCGTCTTCTACGTGGCCGACGGCACGCTGCCGATCAAGGCGCTCGGCAACTGGAACATCGTCGTGGGCTTCGGCTTCATCGCCGGAGGCTTCGGCGTCTCCACGCAGTGGAAGTAGCTCTGCCGCGGCTGTGGAAGTAGCCACGGAAGCAGCTCTGCCCTGAGCTATCCACTGAGTTATCCACAGACTTTCGGTGATTTTCCACAGCCGTGGAAAAGGTCGCATGATCTGTGGATAACCCACTGAGTGTTGACGCCGGTGTGACCGGGTCAACTCCGCTCGACCACCTGTTCGCCCCTTGTCCCTCCTGGTCAAACCCGGGTTGATGACGAGGGGCACAGCTGTTCCCCACAGGATGCACAAGATCCGCCACCCGCTGTGGACAACCCCGGTCATCATCCGTGGATAACCGGGCTCAGGTGAGCTGCGCGGTCCTGACGACGACGGTGACCAGCACGGCGACCAGAACCAGCGCGCAGGTCCCGTACTGCACGAGCGTCCGACGCTCCCGCGGGGCGTGAACCATGGCGTAGCCGACGATCAGACCGCCGACGAGGCCACCGATGTGCGCCTGCCAGGCGATGTTGAAGGCCGGGTTGAACGTGAAGATCAGGTTGATCACGAGCAGCGCGATGACCGGCCGCAGATCGTAGTTGAGGCGCCGCATCAGGACCGCCGTCGCGCCGAACAGACCGAAGATGGCGCCGGAAGCGCCGAGCGAGGGCTGGTTCTGCGCGGCGAGCAGATAGGTAAGGGCGCTGCCCGCCAGGCCCGAGACCAGATACAGCGCGATGTAGCGGGCGCGGCCGAGGGCCGCCTCCAGCGGGCCGCCGATCCACCACAGGCTGAGCATGTTGAAGGCGATGTGGACAAAGGAGCCGTGCAGGAACATCGCGGTGAGCAGCCGGTACCACTGCCCCTCCGCCACACCTTCGAGGCCGCCCAGGTCGGGCACCCAGGCGAGGCCGAGCATCTCGAACCGCTCGGTGAACCGGTCGCCGACCGTCATCTGCACCACGAACGCGGCCACGCAGATCCCGAGCAGCACCTTGGTGACCAGGCGCGGATCGGAGGTGATCGTGCCGCCCGCCATGGTCCTCGGCTGGTTGGCGCTCGGCGCGTGCCCGGTCCCCGAGCCGCTGCGCACACACTCCGGGCACTGGAATCCGACGGACGCGCTGACCATGCACTCGGGGCAGATGGGCCGCTCGCAGCGGGTGCAGCTGATGGCCGTCGGGCGGTCCGGGTGCCGGTAGCAGCCGGGCAGGCCCTCGGCGTCCTTCGGTTCCTGCGGGCTGCCGGGCGCCTGGTCCATGGCGGTCGTCCCCTCGGGTCTCAGGTCTCGAGTCTCGGATCGAGTGGTCGGATGTGGTGACGTCGGCGCCACGCGGCTGCGCAACGCACCGCCCCGCCCCCGTGCCTACGAACAGGCGACGGACGGCGGGGCGTATTGGTTCCCTGCGGGACTACCGGGTCTCTACGGAGACGGTCTCGATGACCACGTCGTTGACCGGCCGGTCGGTGCGCGGGTTGGTCTGCGTACCGGCGATCGCGTCGACGATCTTCTGGCTGGCCTCGTCGACGACCTCACCGAAGATCGTGTGCTTGCGGGTCAGCCAGGCGGTGGGCGAGACGGTGATGAAGAACTGCGAACCGTTCGTACCGGGCCCCGCGTTGGCCATCGCCAGCAGGTACGGCTTGGTGAAGGCCAGGTCGGGGTGGAACTCGTCCTCGAACTGGTAGCCCGGGCCGCCCGTGCCGTTGCCCAGCGGGTCGCCGCCCTGGATCATGAAGCCGCCGATGACGCGGTGGAAGATCGTGCCGTCGTAGAGGGGTGCCGTGGACTTCTCCCCGGTCTCCGGGTTGGTCCATTCACGCTCGCCCTTGGCGAGCTCCACGAAGTTCTTGACCGTCTTGGGAGTGTGGTTCGGCAGCAGCCGGACCTCGATGTCGCCCTGGTTGGTCCTGAGAGTGGCGTACAGCTGCTCGGCCACGATCTGCCTTCCGTTGACATTTGTGCCCCCCGATCCTCGCACGGCGCACCCCCGGCGGCCCCGGACGGACTTGTCAGGGTTGTGCGTGGGGTTTCAGCAGCCGAAAACCGGTCTACTCGCAGTCGAAGAGGCGCGCCCCGCCGCGATCCGTGGCATTGTCGTCGCCAAGTCCCTTTATCAAGCCGTATGAAGCCTTACCACCGTATTGACGCTCCCGGCAGGCATGATCCGCGAAAGGGTGGAAAGGTGAAAAACCTGTACGCCACCGAGGAGGAGGATCCCGTGACCCGCATCGACAGCGTGCGTGCCGCGACCGGCTCGGCCAAGGACAGCGTGCTGCATGCCGCGGAAGTGGTGGCGCCCTACGCCGAGTCGGCCAAGGACCGGGCCACGACGTACGCGCAAGAGGCGCGCGTCGCGCTCGGACCCAAGGTTTCGCAGGCCGCGCACCAGGCGCGTGCCCAGTACGACACGCACCTCGCCCCGCGCCTCGAGCAGGCGCGGACACATGTCCCGCCGAAGCTCGACCAGGCCGCGCACGACGCGGCGGCCCGCACCCGTGAGGCTGCCCGGCAGGCAGCGGCGTATTCGAAGCCGCGCATCGAGCAGGCGGTCGCCGCGTCCGAGCCGGTCCGCAAGGAGGCCGTCGCCCGCAGCAGCGCGGCCTACTCAGGACTGCGCGGCGAGGTCTCCCCGAAGGAGATCCGCAAGCTGGTGCGCAAGCACGAGCGCCGCGCCCGCTCCGGCCGTATCGCCAAGCGTCTCGTCGTGCTCGGCATCCTCGCGGGCGGCGCGTTCGCCGCGTGGAAGTGGTGGGACAAGCAGGCCAACCCGGACTGGCTGGTGGAGCCGCCGGCCGCGACGGAGGTCCCCGACAGCACTCCGCTGACCTCCGTCGACGGCAGCGGTCGGGACATCCTCGACCCGGAAGTAGAGGCGAAGCAGGCCGAGGCGGACACGTCCGTCGAGGACGAGCGCTGACGCCAGAAACGGCGAAAGCCCCTCCGACCAGGGAGAACCTGGCCGGAGGGGCTTTTTGCTGTGGAGCCTAGGGGAGTCGAACCCCTGACATCTGCCATGCAAAGACAGCGCTCTACCAACTGAGCTAAGGCCCCGAAAACGATGCGTCCAACCGGAAGGTTCATGCTCCGGTTCGGCACCGCAGACCAGAGTACCGGGTCACCCCCTGAAACCTGCAAAAAGATTGGGGCTCCCGGCGGGCGACCACGCTCCGTAAGATGCCCCACGTGCTTCGCGGCAGCGAAGGACCGTACTTGGGGAAGCGATGGGGAGACGCAATGGACGCCGCACAGCAGGAAGCCACAGCAAGAGCCAGGGAGCTCCAGCGGAACTGGTACGGGGAGCCGCTGGGGGCGCTCTTCCGTCGGCTGATCGAGGACCTGGGGCTCAATCAGGCCCGCCTCGCGGGGGTGCTCGGGCTTTCCGCTCCCATGCTGTCGCAGCTGATGAGCGGTCAGCGCGCGAAGATCGGCAACCCTGCCGTGGTGCAGCGCGTACAGCTGTTGCAGGCGCTCGCGGGACAGGTGGCCGACGGCAGCGTCAGCGCGGCCGAGGCCACCGAGCGGATGGACGAGATCAAGAAGTCGCAGGGCGGGTCGGTGCTCAGCAACACCGGGCAGTCCACGAACAGTTCGGGCGCGCCGACGGTGAAGCGCGTGGTGCGTGAGATCCAGTCGCTGCTGCGCTCCGTCTCGGCCGCGAGCGACATCATCGAGGCGGCGGACTCGCTCGCCCCCAGCCACCCCGAACTGGCAGAGTTCCTCCGGGTGTACGGCGCGGGGCGCACCTCCGACGCCGTGGCCCACTACCAGTCGCACCAGAGCTGACCCCGGCCTGGCGCGGCGCCTTGTCCGGCTCCGGGAGGGGAGCGACGCTCGACCATGGGTGAGGTCTTCGCCGGCCGGTACGAACTGGCCGATCCGATCGGCCGCGGGGGAGTGGGCGCGGTCTGGCGCGCCTGGGACCACCGGCGCCGCCGCTATGTGGCGGCGAAGGTACTGCAGCAGTCCGACGCCCACACCCTGCTGCGCTTCGTGCGGGAGCAGGCGCTGCGCATCGACCACCCGCACGTCCTGGCCCCGGCCAGCTGGGCCGCGGACGACGACAAGGTCCTGTTCACCATGGACCTGGTCGCCGGCGGCTCGCTCGTCCATCTCGTCGCGGACTACGGGCCGCTGCCTCCTCAGTTCGCCTGCCTCCTCCTCGACCAGCTCCTCTCCGGGCTCACCGCCGTGCACGCCGAAGGCGTGGTGCACCGCGACATCAAGCCCGCCAACCTCCTGCTCGAGGCCACCGGTACCGGGCTGCCGCATCTGCGCGTGTCCGACTTCGGCATCGCGATGCGCAAGGGCGAGCCGCGCCTGACGGAGGCGGACTATGTGGTGGGCACGCCGGGGTACTTCGCGCCCGAACAAGAGATGGGCGCGGAGCCCGACTTCACCGCGGACCTGTTCGCCGCGGGGCTCGTCGCGCTCTATCTCCTCGAGGGCGCCAGGCCCGACTCCAAGGCGCTGATCGAACACTTCGAGGAACACGGCACCCCGCGGGCACCACAGGGCGTGCCCGGCCCGCTGTGGGGCGTCCTCGCCGGTCTGCTGCAGCCGGACCCCGATACCCGCTTCCGCACCGCGACCGGCGCCCGCAAGGCCCTCCTCGCCGCCTCCGAACTCCTCCCGGAGCCGGGTCCCGACGACGAGCTGATCGAGGTCTTCGACCAACTCGGCCCCCTTCCCCCGGGCTTCGGCCCCGGCGGCCCGGCAGTACGGGGCCGCCGAGCCCGCCCGGTGAACGGCGCGGGCACGCCCACGAGCGAGGCGGGTCCCCCGGCGGCCGGGGCCAATGGGGCGGGGCATGGAACGACGGGACATGGTGCGACGGGGCCTGGAGCGGCAGGGCACGGAGAGGCAGAGCACGGCCTCGGCCCTTCGCCGTACCGGGCGGAGACGTCGGTGCACGAGCAGCTGACGGCCGGGCGAGGTGCCCACGCCTCGGCTCACGCAGCGGGCCCAGCCGGGCAGGAGGCGGGCTCGACGGGCCAAGGGCCCGGTACGGGCACCTCGTTGCCGCATGTTCCGCATTCTCCGCATGTTCCGCCACCACCCACCAACACCCCGCTCCCACCACGTCCTTCGGCTCCCCCCGAGGCCTTGGCGTCCCCCACGCCCTCGGCACCACCGGCTCCAGCCGTGCCCCCGGCCCCCCGGGTGCCTCCCGTGCCCGAGATGCCCCCGGCGCCGCCCACCGGCCTCACCCCGCCCCCGTTCAGCCGCACCACGCCACCGCCCACGCACACCTCGCCGTCGGCCGGTCTCACGCCACCGTCCACGCACACCCCGCCACCGGTCGAGCCCACCCCGCCGCCGCTTCCCCCGGAGCCGACACCCGCCCCCGGACCCGAACCCGTACCGGAGCCCACGCCCGATCCCGCTCCGGAACCGGCCGCCGAACCACCGCTTCTCGCCCCGCACCCGTCCGCCCCCTCCCCGCTCGACCCTCCCCAGGCCCATCACTCTCTGTACGCATCGGGTGACGGAGAAGTTCCCCGGCCCCGGCCAGGACCACCCGCGAGGGTGACGATCCCGGTATTGCTCCTGGCCCTGGTCTGTTTCGCGGTGGGCATCTGGGCACTGACCCGCCCCTGACCGCTCCAACTCCACCCGCGCCCGGAGCCCGCCCCGCTCAGCCCTGCGCCCGCCGCACCTTCCGCACGGCAACCACCCGCCACACCGCCAGCCACAGCACCAGCGCACTCCCGGTCCCGACCCCGGCCACCCCCACCACCGTCATCAGGCCGTCCCCCGGCGACGTACCGGACGAAGCCACCGCACCACCGGAAGCCCCACCACGCCCACCCGCAGAACCCGAATCCGAGCCCGGATCAGACCCCGCCCCCGCCCCCGAGCCGGACCCGGATCCAGACCTGGAGCCCGCCCCCGCCCCGGCCCCGAAGTCCCACTCCACCCCGCCTTCCCCCCGCTCGGCGGCCGCCCGATCCGCGGTCGTCACCTGGAACTCCCCCGGATCCCGCACATAGTCGGGCACCTGCTTCGCCGACCCGTCGACGGCCACCCGCAACGTCATCCCGAGCCCCCCGGCCTGCCCCGCCATCGCCGGGTTGAGCGTGACCTTGAGCCAGTACCAGCCGGCGAGCCCCATCGCCGCCTCTTCGTCGCGCGACAGCAGCCGATTCCCGTACGCCACGGGCGGCAGCGGGTCGAACGTGGCCGACGTCGTGCCACCCGAGTACGCGGCCCCCTTCGCCGCCACCGGCGCCCGCGCGGGGTTGTACAGCTCCATGTCGAGCGCCCCCGGCACCGCTTCCCGCCGAGAGCCGCCACCCGCCGAACCGTCCAACTCGGCGCCGAGGGACAGCTGTTGCCCCCAGTCCACCGGCACCCGGTAGAAGTGGCTCTGCCCCGGCCCGATCTTGTCCTTCCACGCACCGGACGTCAGCGCCCTCGCGTCGTTGAACCCGGTGCCTCCGCTGCGCCGCGCGCCCGTCCCCGACGGCAGCGCCGCCGGCTCCGAAGGCCAAGTCCGCGCACTCGCGCCGGGGGCGGCGGACACCAGCCCCGGCTCGGTGGCCACCCGCAGTTCGAGCGCCCAGTCCCGATCGCTCGACCCGGCCGCCGCCGTCCGCTCCACCACCACGTAGTACGTCCCCGCCGACTGGCACCGGGGCCCTCCCGGACGTACGTGACGCTCGACCGCCGCCGCGATCGGCCGCGGATAGGAACCGGAGCGGAACGTCGCACGCTCCGCATCGCACTGATTTCCCTGGCTGTCCCGCAGCGACACCGCGATGCCGTCCGCGGCCGCCGCCTTCACGCCCGAGCCGAGCGGCGGGACGGCCACGACCGAGGCGTAAGCGGTGGCGGCCCCGTCCAGCTCGACGCGGTAGTAGGAGGTGACGCCATCCCCCGCAGCGAGCGAACTACGGTACGTCTCACCCGTCTTGAGCTGCGCCGCCGTCGCGCCACTGCGCGCCCCGTCGACGGTCCTGGCGCCCTTGGCGAAGTCATACGGGTTGCCGTTCCCCGCCGCCGTCGCCGCCCCCGGCAGCGCCAGCACCAGGGCCGCACACAGCCCCGCCCCGGCCGCGCCCCTCGCCGGGCCCCGGCCGCGCCGCCCCTTCCTCAGCCGCCTCAGGAGTCTTCCCATGGACGGTCATCCTGCCGTTCCGCTCCGGGCGGTGTCCGGCGCCCGACGGTTTCCCGCCACGTAATCGCATACGTAAAGGCGCCCCGGACAGCACAAAGCCCCGGCCGCTGCTGCGACCGGGGCCCTGTGAAGAGACTGTTGTCGATACTCACGAACCCGTGGGCACGGAGTCAGTCGCCTCCGTCCACAGATCCTGCTCGGCGCGATCCGCCTGGATCTGGCGGTACACGAGGAGCCCGCCGATGGCGGCCAGTGCGACCAGGAGAAGCTTCTTCACCGCGCGACCTCGTCTTTCCTTTGACGTAAGGGGACTTCTGGCGCCCGACTATACACACCGATCGATACCGATCGGTGACCTGGATCCCCCTCAACTCGACCCCTCAGAACCGCAGTAGAAACGGAGCAGAAACGGCCGTTTGCGCCCATCCGAGTGGTGTTCATCTGAATATCGACGACCCGCGAGCGTCGGTCCCGCACTCGCGGGCCCCCATCCACATCATGAGGAAAGTACGCAAATCGCCCAACCTGAAAGCGAGGGGCCATGACCAAGCACAAGGTCATGACGCTGTGGACCGTCATCATCTCCGCATTCATCGCGCTCTTCTCGGCGCTCGGACTCACCTCCCCGGCCACCGCGGCCACTCCGGCTCAGCAGACGGAGAAGACCCAGCCCGCGGCGGCGGTCAGCGCCCCCGCCCCTGTGGCGGCCCGCCCGTACTGGTCGCTCAAGCGGTCCCTGCCACCGACGATGAAGCAGCGCATCCGCGCCGAGGCCCACGGTTCCTCCCCGAGCGTCCGCCACCGCCCGCCGGCCGACACCGAGCAGCGCAACGCCGACAGCCACCTGGCGGCCGAGACCCTGGCCTCGCAGCTGTAGACCGCACCACGCACCAGACGAAGAAGCCGTAACAGCAGGACAGCCAGAACAGCAGGACCGCAGGACCGCACGACCGCACGACCGCACGACCGCACCAAAGACGGAACAGCCGGGCCCACAACGCCCGGACAAGGCAAGACCGCACAACAGAGCCACGCTGCACAGCCACGCCGCAGATACGCCCTGTAGAGCCGCCCTGCAGAAAAACCCTGCAGAGACGCACAGTCGAGCCACGCAGTCATGCCACGCAGTTGTGCCACACAGCAGTTACGAACAGCAGCAACGCACAACAGCGAGACACAACAACGACGCACAACAGAAGAGCAGGACTGTCGAACGAGGCCCCAGCCATCCCCTACGGCTGCGCGGGCCCATCGGCATGTCCGCGGCACGTCCAACCGCCCCGCACCGCACACAGCAGAAGACCCCCAAGCGTTTCCGCTTGAGGGTCCTCATGATGTGGGGCTAACAGGATTTGAACCTGTGGCCTCATCCTTATCAGGTCGATCGAGGGGCCCTCTCGACCTCAACGAACGTCCCCTGCACCCCGGTTCGCCTGCCGCTGAGGTTCGGCGTTGATCGGCGTCGTTCGCGCTTGTTGGTGTCAGCCGCTGATGTCAGCCGGTGCAGGCGCTCTTGACAGAGCCGCTTAGAGGATGGTTGCTGCGTGACGCTGCTTGATGGCGGCAGATTGATGCACCCCGGCCATGCCGAGATACACGACGCTCATGCGTGAATTGAAGTCGAAGTTGCCGACTTCTGCGGCGGCTAGGTGATCGGCGGATTGAGCCAGGCAGCGGTCCGCGTACTGCTCGGCGGCAATAGCTCGTTGCATCGCTTCGAGCCTCTTACCTACTTGCCCTTGAAGGGTCACGTCTACGACGTTACTCCTCATACCGACTCAACCCACTACCCAAGCCCAGCTCCCATCCCGTCCGCCGTCGACCCACACGCAGTGGAGCGGGCATGGCCCCTGGTGTCCAGGTGGAGCGCGCCACTGTACGAACGACCTGGACACCAGGGGCCATGTCTGCTCGGCTTTGCCTGGGTCGACGGTGGACGGGATGGGAGCTCCTCGCAACCACCCTCGGATCCGCACCCGGCAGCGCTGCCCCCGGCCCCCGGTGCCGGCCGATCCCCCGCCGGAGGCATCGTCTTTGCCCGTGGCCCGCGTAAGTGCGTCGCGGTGCTCGACTCATCGCCTCGGCCTATCCACGCGTGGGCGGGCGTCGGCGCAGCGCCCGTAGCGCGGGCCGAAGGCATGAGCGCGAAGGGCAGCGGAGCCGGGAGCCCGCCCGGCGGAGCGGAGCGCAGCCGGGCTTGATGAGGTAGAGAAACCTGTAACGGCTCCCTACTCCGGGCCTACCTGCTCGATGATCCATGCACGATAGGCGTCGGTCGCGTCGGAGATCGGAATGGCGATGATGCTGGGCACTTCATACGGGTGCTCGCTTCGCGTTCGGGCGGCGATCTCGGGGACGCGATCCTTCACCGTACGCAGGGTGGCAAGGGCCTCGCTGGTGTCGTGCACTTCGCCGTTCCATCTGTAGATGGACTGGATCGGGGAAACATGCGCCACAGCGCACAGCCGGTCGGACACCAGCCCACGTACGAATGAGGTCAACCACTCAGCATCCGGTGCCGTGATCAGTACGGCGCACACATCCGTCACGGTGTCGTCCCATGCTCTGCCTGGAGCCTCTCATTCAGCTCCACCGCTTCGTCCTCGGTCCGCGCGGCGGTACCCCACCCCGTCATGATCTTGCCGTCGTAGCCGAGTCCAACCCATCGGCCGGTCATGCTGATCCCGTGGGGATGCAGCACGAAGTACAACGTCCCCTTGGAGCGCACGGGCCCGTCGGTGGCTACGTACCACCCCATAAGGACCTCTTGGTCCCACAGGCGGAGCTCTCCGCGCCAGTGGAACCCGCCTGCTTCGACGCTGAGGCCTCGGGCAACAGTGTCGAGGTGGATCAACTCCTCTTGCTGGGCGAAGTTGACCTGCTGTGCGGCGACCTTCAGCTCACCGTCTCTAGAGGTCTGCCACGTCATCCACCAGGTGCCCGACAGGTCGATTCGATGCCGGGGCTGACCTGCTAGTTCATTGACAGTGATCCCTAGGGCACGCGCGATGGCTACAGCGACGGGGAGTACCGGCTGCTGTTCGCCTGCCTCGTATCGCCGGATCTGGCGCCTATCGACGCCTGCCGCTGCCGCAAGTTCGGCTTGGGACATGCCCAGTTCGCCGCGTCGCTTGCGAAGTACCTCGTCCAGCTCCATGCCCCCCATTGTCGGGGACGACTTAGTCCTTGACAAGCGGACAGATTCGTCCCCACCATGAGGGGGACGGATTAGTCCCCTCTGGGGGACTAATGAGCAGGGAGCGGCTCCCTACCGCCAAGCAGTCAGCCGCTCCCCTAACCCGTGAAGGGGTGCCTTCATGATGCCTGCCACGACGACCGCCTCGCACTCGCTGTCCCTGGTCCCCTCTGTCGTTCCGGTATCCAAGCCGCTGGGTGCCCCGCTCTCCCGCACTGATGACGCCACGGTGATCCCCTCGCCGTGCATGGCGTGCGGTGCCCCGGCTGATGTTGACGGCTGGCGCTGGGAGAACGTTGGCGGCCGTGGCCTGCTGATCCACGGTGACGACACCGTGTGCCCGGCCGCCCGCCCCTTCGACTGGGCCACTGGCGCTCCGCTGCCTGCGGAGGTTGCCGCGTGACGGTGTTCGCTGTCGCTCCGGAGGCCGTGGCCGGTGCTGCGGCCTCCATGGGCACCGACCCCCTGACCCTGGCGGACCTCCTGCGGGTGGCCAACACTCCGGGCTTCGACCGCTGGCAAGACCAGGTACGCCGTACCGGCGGCTGCTCCCATCCGATCCACCTCGTCGGCTCCACCGTCACCCGTGACGCCAAGTCCGGCCAGGTCCTCTACGCCTACAGCACCGACGGTGAACCGGGTGGACGGCTGCGGGTGGCCTGCGGCAACCGGCGGGCCTCGCAGTGCCCTTCGTGCGCCTGGACGTACGCGGGGGACACCTACCACCTGATCCGCTCCGGGATCACGGGCGGCAAGACGGTGCCCGGCACGGTGCGCGATCACCCCCGCGTCTTCGCGACCCTGACCGCGCCTTCCTTCGGCCCGGTCCACAACCGGCCCGACTCCGGCCGCTGCCGCTGCGGGAGCTCCCACCTCGAGGGTGACCCCGTGCTCGGCACGGCGCTCGATCCCGCCTCGTACGACTACGCGGGCGCGGTCCTGTGGAACAACCACGCGGGCGACCTGTGGCGCCGGTTCACGATCTACCTGCGCCGCGAGATCGCCACCCGCGCGGGCCTGACCCAAGCTGCCCTGCGCGACGCATGCCGGGTCTCCTTCGGCAAGGTCGCTGAGTTCCAAAAGCGCGGCGCCATCCACTTCCACGCCGTGATCCGCTTCGACGGCCCGGACGGTCCCGACTCGGCCCCGCCCGCGTGGGCCACGCTCGCGCTCCTGGACGATGCGATCCGCTCGGCCGCCGCTCGGGTCGCGGTTCCCGTCGCCCCCGCCGGCGCTTTTCCCGGCCGGACTCTGCGGTGGGGAACGCAGATCGACGTGCAGCCCATCGGGGCGCTCGGGCACGAGGAACTGACCGAACAGGCGGTGGCCTCCTACGTGGCCAAGTACGCCACCAAGGCGGCTGAGACCACGGGCACCGTGGACCGTCGCATCGGGGAGCTCTCCGAGCTAGATAGGCTGCCCGGCCTGCCTGCTCATACCCGGCGCCTGATCGAGGCCTGTTGGGACCTCGACGACGCATACCCGGATCGGCTGCTGGCGCGCTGGGCTCACATGCTCGGCTTCCGCGGGCACTTCTCCACCAAGTCCCGCCGCTACTCGACCACCCTCGGCGCCCTGCGCCAGGTCCGCGCCGACTACCGGGCCCGCCAGGAGCGCCAGGAGCGCGGCTACTCCGAGGACCTCGACGACTCGGAGGGCTCCACGTTGGTGCTCGCCCACTGGACCTACGCCGGACACGGCCACACGCCCGGCGAATCCTGGCTCGCCCAGACCATCGCCCGCGAGATCCGCGCGAACCGCGAGACCGCCCGCGAAGCACTCGCAGACCTGCCCGACCTCGACGACACGGAGGACTGGAATGACTGACGAGCTCCTGACCGTCCCCGAGGTCATGACCTGGCTCAAGGTCGGCCGAACGACCGTCTACGACCTGATCCGTACGCACCGCCTGTCCTCGCTCACGATCGGCCGGAACCGTCGCATCCCGGCTGACAGCGTGCGCGCGTACCTGGCTTCGCGACTCGAATACGAGAGGGCTGCCTGATGGCCAAGCGTCGTCCCAATGGTGGGGGAACGATCACCAAGCGGAAGGACGGCCGTTATCACGGGGCCGCCTACGTGACCGACACGGACGGCAACCGCGTCCGGAAGTACGTCTACGGCGCCACGTATGACGAGACGTCAGAGAAGCTGGCCAAGCTCCAGGAGCAGGAGCGCAACGGCGTGCCCGTGCCCGCCAAGACCTGGAACCTGGGCGAGTGGCTGACCTACTGGCTTGAGCACATCGTGAAGCCGGAGCGCGAGCACAACACGTACGTGAAGTACGAGTCCAAGGTCCGGATGTACCTCGTGCCGCACCTCGGCAAGAAGCCCTTGACCAAGCTGACCCCGGCACAGATCCGGGCGTTCATGGCCGCGCTCACCCGAGAGAAGGTCGGCGCGGCTACCCGCTTCGAGGTGCTGCGGACGCTCCGGAACGCGCTCAACCGCGCTGTTCGTGAGGAGCTGCTGACTCGGAACGTCGCTCTACTCGTCGACATGCCGAAGGTCAGCAAGGACAAGGGCCGGGCCTGGAGCGCACGGGAAGCGATCACGTTCCTGCGGACGGCTCGGGCTCACCGGCTGTACGCGGCCTGCGTCCTGGTCCTCGTCCTCGGCCTGCGCCGGAGTGAGGTGCTGGGCCTGCGCTGGCAGGACATCGACTTCGAGGCCCGGCAGTTCGAGCCGGTGAAGCAGGTGCAGCGCGAGAAGGGCAAGGGGCTGATCCTTAAGGACCTCAAGACGGAGTCGTCACAAGCGGTGCTGCCTCTGCCGGAGTTCTGCGCGCGTGCACTCGAAGAACGTCGGGAGCTCCAGGAGCTGGAACGGAAGATCGCTGGTGGTCGGTGGGAGCAAGCCGCTGGCCAAGACCTGATCTTCTCGTCCGAGCATGGCGGGCTGCTCGATCCGGTGGGCTTCTCGCGGAGCTTCGGCCGCCTCGTCACGCGGGCTGGCGTCCGGCGGATCACGGTCCGGCTCGCTCGGCACACCTGCGGGACCCTGCTGGCGTTCCTCAAGGTCCATCCGAAGGTGGCCCAAGCGATCCTGAGGCATAGCCAGATCAGCATGACCATGGACGTCTATACGCACGTGGTCGGCTCGGACGAACGGGAAGCGGTCGCGATGCTCGCGGAGCTGCTCGAAGATCCACTCATCGGCTGATGTCAGCCGTAGATGTCAAAGACCCCCCACCATGATCGGTGAGGGGTCTTTGTGCTGGTGGGGCTAACAGGATTTGAACCTGTGGCCTCATCCTTATCAGGGATGCGCTCTAACCAACTGAGCTATAGCCCCGCCGCGCTCTGCGGTGTGTGTCCCGCGCGCTGACTCCTGAAGATTAGCGCACTGGGGGGCCAGTCCCAAAATCGATAGTCCTGGCCCGCCCACCAGCGGGTCTTTCAGGCCTCAGCAAGCCGGGGAACGGTCACTCGTCCTCGGCGAGCGTGAGCTCGACGCCGCCGACGAAGCCCGCGGAGAGGTTGTAGATGAACGCGCCGAGCGTCGCCAGGGCGGTGGCCAGGACGACGTCGATGACGGCGATGACCGTCGTGAACATCAGGACGCGCGGCAGCGACAGGAACGACTGCAGGTCGAAGCCGTTGGACTCGTTCGAGCCCGTGGCCTCGGAGATCGTGCCGCCGACCGTGGAGAAGACCCCCATGGCGTCCATGACCATCCACAGCACGGCGGCCGCGATGATCGTGCAGATGCCGAGCGCGATGGAGAGCAGGAAGCTGACCTTCATCACGGACCACGGATCCGCCTTGGCGACCCGCAGACGGGCCTTGCGCGTACGCGGGGTGGTGCGCGCCCCCGTGCGCGGCCTGCGGACCGCGTCCGGGGCGTTCTGGTACGCCTGCGGCGGGTGATACGGCTGGGCCGGCTGCTGCGGCCTCTCGCCCGGCAGGGCGCCGCCGGCACCGCCGCCATCGCTGCCACCGGCCGCGTACTGCTGGGTCTGCGGACCTCGGGTGTCCGTCACAGTTCCCCCCTGGGATCCATGAGACTCGTTCGAGTCGGTCGAGTCGGTTGAGCCTTTGACGTCATCGACGTCGTGAGCGGAGCCACGGCCGCTCTCAGTATCCGTACCGGTGGATGTCCCGGTAGAGCCTGCGCCCGTGGCTCCGCTCACGATGACTCACTCCTCGCGCTACTCGGCCGAGGACTGTCCGCCCTCGTCCGTTTCGACGGCCGTCTCGCCCGTGGTGGTTTCGTCGATCTCGGCACCGTCCGCGTCCTGCGCGACGTCACCGTCGACTTCCTCCGCCTCACGGCCGGCCTCGGCGTTACGAGCGATGCCGACGACGGCATCGCGCTTGCCCAGGTTGATCAGTTGGACGCCCATGGTGTCACGGCCCGTCTCCCTGACCTCGTTGACTCGCGTACGAATCACACCGCCGGACAGCGTGATGGCGAGGATCTCATCGGTCTCCTCGACCACCAGGGCGCCGACGAGCTCTCCACGGTCCTCCACGATCCTGGCGGCCTTGATACCGAGGCCACCGCGACCCTGGACGCGGTACTCGTCGACGTTGGTCCGCTTCGCGTACCCACCGTCGGTGGCGGTGAAGACGAAAGTACCGGCCCGCACGACATTCATCGAGAGCAGCTCGTCTCCCTCGCGGAAGCTCATGCCCTTGACGCCCGACGTGGCACGCCCCATCGGACGCAGCGCGTCGTCCGTGGCGGTGAACCGGATGGACTGCGCCTTCTTACTGATGAGCAGCAGATCGTCCTCGGAGGAGACCAGCTCGGCACCGATCAGCTCGTCGTCCGAACCGTCCGGCGCCTCACGGAGGTTGATGGCGATGACACCGCCGGAGCGCGGCGAGTCGTAGTCCTTCAGAGGCGTCTTCTTTACGAGGCCCGCCTTCGTGGCGAGGACCAGGTAGGGCACCGCTTCGTAGTCGCGGATCGCGAGGATCTCGGCGATCGCCTCGTCCGGCTGGAAGGCGAGCAGGTTCGCGACGTGCTGGCCGCGCGCGTCCCGCCCGGCGTCCGGGAGCTCGTACGCCTTCGCGCGGTAGACGCGTCCCTTGTTGGTGAAGAAGAGCAACCAGTGGTGCGTCGTCGACACGAAGAAGTGGTCGACGATGTCGTCTTCCTTGAGCTTCGTGCCGCGCACGCCCTTGCCGCCGCGCTTCTGGGAGCGGTAGTCGTCGGTCTTGGTGCGCTTGACGTAACCGCCACGCGAAATGGTGACGACGATGTCCTCTTCGGCGATGAGGTCCTCGACGGACATGTCGCCTTCGAAGGGCACCAGCTTGGTGCGGCGGTCGTCGCCGAACTTGTCGACGATCTGCTGCAGCTCCGAGCTGACGATCTGCCGCTGCCGCTCGGGCGAGGCCAGGATCGCGTTGTACTCGTTGATCTTCTGCTGGAGCTCGTCGTGCTCCTGGACGATCTTCTGGCGCTCCAGGGCGGCCAGTCGGCGCAGCTGCATCTCGAGGATGGCGTTCGCCTGGATCTCGTCGATCTCCAGGAGCTCCATGAGGCCCCCGCGCGCGACGTCGACGGTGTCACTGCGCCGGATGAGCGCGATGACCTCGTCGATGGCGTCCAGGGCCTTCAGGAGGCCACGCAGGATGTGGGCGCGCTCCTCCGCCTTACGAAGGCGGAACTTGGTCCGGCGGACGATGACCTCGATCTGGTGCGCCACCCAGTGCCGGATGAACGCGTCGAGCGCCAGCGTGCGCGGCACGCCGTCGACCAGCGCCAGCATGTTGGCGCCGAAGTTCGTCTGCAGGTCGGTGTGCTTGTACAGGTTGTTCAGCACGACCTTGGCGACCGCGTCCCGCTTCAGGACGATCACCAGGCGCTGGCCCGTACGGGACGACGTCTCGTCGCGGACGTCCGCGATGCCGCCGACCTTGCCGTCCTTCACGAGGTCGGCGATCTTCTGGGCGAGGTTGTCCGGGTTGACCTGGTAGGGCAGTTCCGTGACGACCAGGCACTGGCGGTTCTGGATCTCCTCGACCGCGACGACCGCGCGCATCGTGATGGAGCCACGGCCGGTGCGGTACGCCTCCTCGATGCCCTTGCGGCCCACGACGAGGGCACCGCTCGGGAAGTCGGGGCCCTTGATGCGCTCGATGAGGGCGTCCAGGAGCTCCTCGTGCGAGGCCTCCGGGTTCTCCAGGCACCACTGGGCGCCGGCGGCGACCTCGCGCAGGTTGTGCGGCGGGATGTTGGTGGCCATGCCGACCGCGATGCCCGCCGAACCGTTGACCAGCAGGTTCGGGAAGCGGGCCGGCAGGACGGTGGGCTCCTGGGAGCGGCCGTCGTAGTTGTCCGTGAAGTCGACGGTCTCCTCGTCGATGTCACGGACCATCTCCATGGACAGCGGCGCCATCTT
The DNA here is from genome assembly GCF_054871485.1 of Streptomyces sp. UC4497. Taxonomy (NCBI): domain Bacteria; kingdom Bacillati; phylum Actinomycetota; class Actinomycetes; order Kitasatosporales; family Streptomycetaceae; genus Streptomyces; species Streptomyces sp. UC4497. The sequence continues at coordinate 64,526 of NZ_JBTYHB010000009.1, forward strand.
GCACTCGGTGTAGCGCATGGCGGCCGCGGGGTCGTTGCCCGGAGAGCCGAAGTTTCCGTTGGAGTCCACCAGCGGCATGCGCATCGACCACGGCTGGGCGAGGCGCACCAGGGCGTCGTAGATCGAGGAGTCGCCGTGCGGGTGGTAGTTACCCATGACGTCACCGACGACGCGGGCGCACTTGTAGAAGCCCTTCTCGGGCCGGTAGCCGCCGTCGTACATGGCGTACAGGACGCGGCGGTGGACGGGCTTGAGACCGTCGCGTACGTCGGGCAGCGCGCGGGACACGATGACGGACATCGCGTAGTCCAGGTAGGAGCGCTGCATCTCCGTCTCGAGCCCGACGGGCTCGATGCGCATCGCGATGGCGCTGCCGTCCACGTTCTCTTCGGGCGGCGGCGTGGGGGTGTTCTCGTCGGCCATTGCTGGTCAAGATCCTTTCTGCGCGGTCAGCTGAGACCGACTCAGATGTCGAGGAAGCGGACGTCCTTGGCGTTGCGCTGGATGAACGAGCGCCGGGCCTCGACGTCCTCGCCCATGAGGACCGAGAACAGGTCGTCGGCCTGGGCGGCGTCGTCCAGGGTGACCTGACCGAGCACGCGGTGCTCCTGGTCCATGGTCGTGATGCGCAGCTCCTCGGCGTTCATCTCACCGAGACCCTTGAAGCGCTGGACCGAGTCGTCCTTGATGCGCTTGCCGGCCTGCCTGCCCATCTCGATCAGGGCGTCGCGCTCGCGGTCCGAGTACGCGTACTCGAAGTCGTCACGACCCCACTTGATCTTGTAGAGCGGCGGACGCGACAGGAAGACGTGTCCTGCTTCGACGAGCGGCCGCATGAAGCGGAACAGGAAGGTCAGCAGCAGGGTGTTGATGTGCTGGCCGTCGACGTCGGCGTCCGCCATCAGGATGATCTTGTGATAGCGGAGCTTCTCGATGTCGAAGTCCTCGTGGACTCCGGTGCCGAAGGCCGAGATCAGCGCCTGGATCTCCTGGTTGTGCAGGATCTTGTCGATCCGCGCCTTCTCGACGTTGAGGATCTTGCCTCGGATCGGGAGGATCGCCTGGTACTGCGGGTCACGGCCGGACTTGGCCGAGCCGCCGGCGGAGTCACCCTCGACGATGAAGATCTCGCACTTGGTGGGGTCGTTCGACTGGCAGTCGGAGAGCTTGCCCGGCAGGGACGCGGTCTCCAGGAGGCCCTTGCGACGGGTCAGGTCACGGGCCTTACGGGCCGCCACGCGCGCGGTGGCCGCCTGGATGGACTTACGGATGATGTCCGTGGCCTCGACGGGGTTCCGGTCGAGCCAGTCCTGGAGGTGCTCGTAGACGACCTTCTGGACGAAGGTCTTCGCCTCGGTGTTGCCCAGCTTGGTCTTGGTCTGGCCCTCGAACTGCGGCTCGCTCAGCTTGACCGAGATGATCGCGGTCAGGCCCTCGCGGATGTCGTCGCCCGTGAGGTTGTCGTCCTTCTCGCGCAGCAGCTTCTTGTCGCGCGCGTACCGGTTGATGAGACCGGTCAGCGCGGCGCGGAAGCCCTCTTCGTGGGTGCCGCCCTCGTGCGTGTGGATCACGTTGGCGAAGGAGTAGACGCCCTCGCTGTAGCTGGTGTTCCACTGCATCGCGACCTCGATGGAAAGGAGCTTCTCCTTGTCCTCGGCCTCGATGTCGATCACGGAGGGGTGAACGGCCTCTCCCTTGCGGGAGTTGAGGTACTTCACGAAGTCGACGATGCCGCCTTCGTAGTGGTACGACACCGAACGCGGCTCGAAGGCGGTGTCGTCGCCCGCCTCGTTCGTGTCCGCTCCGGCCGTGGCCTTCGCGGTGTCGCGCTCGTCCGTGAGGTTGATCCGCAGGCCCTTGTTGAGGAAGGCCATCTCCTGGAAGCGCCGCGACAGCGTCTCGAAGGAGTACTCGGTGGTCTCGAAGATGTCGCCGTCGGCCCAGAAGGTGACCGCGGTGCCGGTCTCCTCGGTGGCCTCGTGCTTCGCCAGTGGCGCCGTCGGAACGCCGGCCTTGTACTCCTGCGTCCAGCGGTGGCCCTCGGTCTTGATTTCGACGGAGACCTTCGTGGACAGCGCGTTCACGACGGAGACGCCCACGCCGTGCAGACCACCGGAGACGGCGTAACCGCCGCCTCCGAACTTGCCGCCCGCGTGCAGGACGGTGAGGACGACCTCGACGGCGGGCTTGCCCTCGGAGGGGATGATGCCCACGGGGATGCCACGGCCGTTGTCGACGACGCGGACGCCGCCGTCGGGCAGGATCGTGACGTCGATCGTGTCCGCGTGACCGGCCAGGGCCTCGTCGACGGAGTTGTCCACGACCTCCTGCACCATGTGGTGAAGGCCACGCTCACCGGTCGAGCCGATGTACATGCCGGGTCGCTTGCGGACCGCGTCCAGCCCTTCGAGGACGGTGATCGCACTGGCGTCGTACGAGGCCTCTGTGGCCTCGACGTGCTCTTCGGCGTCGGTGGACGGGATGTTCTCGTTGGGGTTGCCGGAATCGGCCACGAAGCGCCCTTTCTGGCACAGCACAAGCCAAGCTCCCGGTTGGTGGCCGGAGCGGCTGCGGCGTGTTTGTTCGGTAAGCCCTGATCAGCGTTGCTCGGTGCGTCCCACAAGTGGGGCGGGATTGTCTCCCAGTGTACCGGTAGCTCGGACATAGATGGGGGTTTGGCGGTGCCTGAGTCCTCATGTGCCGCCCTCAACCGGACTCGGCCGACTCCCCCTATGCGGAGCGGGGCTCCAAGAGGCTCACAGCGGCACTCAGCGCTTCGGGGTGTGAACCACCAGCTACGGCGGCCTGTCACTCACCCGTAGGTGTCGCCGGGACCCGTGCTTCCGGGGGCTCGCAAGGGGCCGTAGCGGCGCGGGCCGCCACCGGGATTCTTGATGTCGATGCGCCGCACGGCGCCGTGGCCGAGATCCTCGTTCAACCTTCTGACCAGCTGCGGAGCCAGCATCCGCACCTGCGTCGCCCAGGCCGTCGAATCGCACTGCACCACCAGGACCCGCTCGTCCTCGTCGTACGTCTGCGGAACACAGTGCTTGGCGAGGTCCTCGCCGACGATCTGCGGCCAGCGCCCCATGACGCCGCCGACCGCGGCCGGTGTCTCCCAGCCGCGCTCGGTGATCAGCCGGTTGATGGCGGAGCCGAGCCCCATCGGGTCCCGCCCGTCGGAGCGCGCCCCGGACCTCAGTCCGCCGCCGCGCCGCGCCTGCTTCTTCTGCTGCGCGGAGTCACCACGCGCGCGTGCCGCCTCTTTCGCCGCACGCAGGGCGACGCGGGCCAGGTCGACTCCAGAAGGCTCGGGATCGCCTTTTGGTTCCCGCGGGCCCTTCGCACCTTCGGGGGATTCGCCGGCGCTCACAGTCGCTCCACCGTTCCGTCCGACACCGCGTAGCGGGTGCCCGCCAGCACGCCCGGTACGTCGTCGTCGACGGCGGCCGTGACGAGAACCTGCTCACCGGGCGCCACGAGCTCCGCCAGGCGCTCCCTGCGGCGCGCGTCCAGCTCGGCGAAGACGTCGTCGAGGACGAGCACCGGCTCGTTCCCCTCGGCCCGCAGCAGGTCGTACGAGGCCAGGCGCAGCGCCAGCGCGTACGACCAGGACTCGCCGTGGCTCGCGTAGCCCTTGGCGGGCAGCTGGCCGAGCTTGAGGACCAGTTCGTCGCGGTGCGGGCCGACCAGCGTGACGCCCCGCTCGATCTCCTGCTTGCGCGCCGCTTCGAGGGCGGCGAGAAGTTGCTCGTAGAGCTCCTCGCGCGCGTGCCCGACGATGTCGGGGGACGAGGGCTTGTACTCCAGGGCGATCGGCCCGCCGCCGGGCGCCAGCTGCTCGTACGCCTTGTCGGCCAGCGGCTGCAGGGTCGCGATCAGATCGAGCCGCTGCGCGAGGAGTTCCGCGCCCGCGCGCGCGATGTGCTGGTCCCACACGTCGAGCGTGGACAGGTCCATGGAGCGCCCGCCGTGCCGCCGCGCGAGCGCCGCGGTCTTCAGAAGCGTGTTGCGCTGCTTCAGGACACGGTCGTAATCGGAGCGCACACCCGCCATCCGGGGCGAGCGCGCGGTGACCAGCTCGTCGAGGAAGCGCCGGCGCTCACCGGGGTCGCCCTTCACGAGGGCCAGGTCCTCGGGCGCGAACAGCACCGTCCGTACGATCCCCAGCACGTCACGCGGCTTGACCTGCGAGGACCTGTTGATCCTGGCGCGGTTCGCCTTGCCCGGGTTCAGCTCCAGCTCGACGAGCTGCTGGCGCTCGCCCTGCCGTACCTGCGCCCGGATCACGGCGCGCTCGGCGCCCATGCGCACCAGCGGAGCGTCCGAGGAGACGCGGTGGCTGCCGAGCGTGGCGAGGTAGCCGACGGCCTCGACGATGTTCGTCTTGCCCTGCCCGTTCGGGCCCACGAACGCGGTGACGCCCGGGTCGAGAGAGACCTCGGCCCGGGCGTACGAGCGGAAGTCGGCCAGCGACAGATGCGTGACGTGCATGGTCGTGGGCCGACCTCCCCCAGAGTTCTGAACAGCGGTTTTCTACAGGTGTGGATTACTTCTTCTCGACGGCGTGGCCGCCGAACTGGTTGCGCAGCGCCGCGATCATCTTCATCTGCGGCGAGTCCTCCTGGCGGGAGGAGAAGCGCGCGAAGAGCGACGCGGTGATCGCCGGCAGCGGCACGGAGTTGTCGATGGCCGCTTCCACGGTCCAGCGGCCCTCGCCCGAGTCGGCGGCGTAACCGCGCAGCTTGTCCAGGTGCTGGTCGTCGTCGAGGGCGTTGACCGCGAGGTCGAGCAGCCAGGAACGGATGACCGTGCCCTCCTGCCAGGAGCGGAAGACCTCGCGGACGTTGTCCACGGAGTCGACCTTCTCCAAGAGCTCCCAGCCCTCGGCGTAGGCCTGCATCATGGCGTACTCGATGCCGTTGTGAACCATCTTCGCGAAGTGGCCGGCGCCGACCTTGCCCGCGTGCACGGAGCCGAAGTCGCCCTCCGGCTTCAGGGCGTCGAAGACCGGCTGAACCTTCGCCACGTTTTCGGGAGCGCCGCCGTACATCAGCGCGTAGCCGTTCTCCAGGCCCCAGACGCCGCCTGAGACGCCGCAGTCGACGAAGCCGATCTCCTTGACCCCGAGCTCGGCCGCGTGCTTCTCGTCGTCCGTCCAGCGCGAATTGCCGCCGTCGACGACGACGTCGCCGGGCTCGAGCAGTTCCTTGAGCTCGTCGATCGTGGACTGGGTCGCGGCGCCGGCCGGGACCATCACCCACACCACGCGCGGGCCCTTGAGCTTGCCCACAAGCTCCTCGAGGCTGTGGACATCCGCGAGGTCGGGGTTGCGGTCGTAACCGAAGACGGTGTGGCCCGCGCGGCGAATGCGCTCGCGCATGTTGCCGCCCATCTTGCCGAGGCCGACGAGACCGAGCTCCATCAGTGGTTCCTTACGTTGCGACGAGGCGTGAGGTGGTGCGGGGGCGGTACGAGAGCACGCGCGCGTGGCGTCCCGTACCTGCGTCCGAGCCTAAACCCGGACGCTCCCGCACACCTGTGGGCATAGCCGCTCAGGGGAACCCGAGCGGCCTGCCCCTCAAGGTCCTCAGCCGGAGAGCCGCACCGGCATGATCAGGTACTTGTACGCGTCGTCCGCCTCGGCGTCCACGGCCGGCTTGCCGGAGAGCAGCGCCGGCTTGGTGGACGTCGTGAACGACAGCTGGGCGACCGGGGAGTCGATCGCGCTCAGACCGTCGAGCAGGAAGGTCGGGTTGAAGGCGATCGAGATGTCGTCGCCCTCCAGGTTGGCGTCGACCCTTTCCACAGCCTGTGCGTCGTCGCTGGAGCCGGCCTCCAGGATGAGCACGCCCTGCTCGAAGCTGAGCCGCACCGGGGTGTTGCGCTCGGCGACGAGGGCCACACGCTTGACGGCCTCCACGAAGGGGGCGGTCTCGATGACGGCCACGGAGTTGAACTCCGTCGGGAACAGCGTGCGGTACTTCGGCAGGTCGCCCTCGAGAAGGCGGGTAGTGGTGCGGCGGCCCGCACCCTCGAAGCCGATGAGGCCCTCGCCCGCACCGGAACCGGCGAGCGCCAGCGTCACCGTGTCACCGCTCGTGAGCGCCTTGGCGGTGTCCAGGAGCGTCTTGGCGGGCACCAGGGCAACCGCGGAGGCCTCCGGGTCCTCCGGCTTCCACAGGAACTCGCGGACGGCGAAGCGGTAGCGGTCGGTGGACGCCAGCGTCACCGTGTCGCCCTCGATCTCGATGCGCACACCGGTGAGGACGGGCAGCGTGTCGTCACGGCCGGCCGCGATGGCCACCTGAGAGGCGGCAGCCGCGAAGACCTCACCCGGGACGGTGCCCGTGGCGGTCGGCATCTGCGGCAGCGCCGGGTACTCCTCCACAGGAAGCGTGTGGAGTGTGAATCGCGAGGAACCGCAGACAACGGTCGCTCGTACACCGTCTGTGGAGATCTCCACCGGACGGTTGGGCAGAGCGCGGCAGATGTCGGCGAGCAGGCGACCGGAGACGAGCACCGTGCCTTCCTCGTCGATCTCCGCGTCCACCGATACGCGTGCCGAGACCTCGTAGTCGAAGCTCGACAGGCTGAGTGCGCCCTCCTCGGCCTTCAGCAGAAGGCCCGCGAGGACGGGCGCAGGCGGTCGTGCCGGGAGGCTGCGTGCCGCCCAGGCCACCGCCTCCGCGAGTACGTCGCGTTCCACCCGGATCTTCACCGTAAGCCGCCTCCTGCTGTTGCTGGCTGCTCTCGCCCTGCTTGGTCTTCGGTCTGCCGTCTGCATCGGCAGACGTGGTGTCGCTCAGCCCGCTGAGGGGAAGAGCACCGGGGAACAGTCTGACGCACGGCACTGACAGTCGTTGCCTGCCTCGGTCAAGTCGCGCCGAACCGAGGTCGAGGTGCCGGGAGCGAGTTGTGCACAGCCCCGTCTTCGAAACGAATTCCCAGCTCTTACTAGTTGGACGTAGTAGTAGGGGCTGTGGAAACCGTGGATAACCGCGAAATCGCAGGTCAGAGGCGGTTTTTTGTCCACCGCGGCTGTGGGCCGAGGCGGTGGACAACCGGCCTTCGCTGTGGACGGCGAAAAGTTCTGCACACTCGATGCACAGCCTTGGGCCACTTCTCCCCAGCGCTGTCCCCAGCTTTACCCAGGTTCTCCCCAGCCCAACCGACCACCTTGGTGTGACGCCTTTCACTCGCGGAGGTGAGATGGCGCGTTGCGTTGCCGAACAGTGGACAGCCGTGTGGAGAAGCTCTTGATCGCTGTGCACAACGGCCGCGAGCCTGTGGGTTGCCGGTGGACAACGTCATGCACAGCCTGTGGACAAAAAATCTCTCCACAGGCTGTGGAGATCACTTTTCCACGAATCCACAGCCGTCTGACCTGGTTTGATGCCCTGTCACTCGGGGGTGCTGTGGACACAGTCTGGACAACTTCCCGGTCCCCAGGGTGTGGATCGCAAAAACCCGGCAGATCTGTGGAGAACACCCGTAACGCGGCTTCGAATCGAACACCGGGCGAGCGCGCGGTGTCCTTGAATCGGTGGCCGACTGGGCTTCGAGCCCGTCCGCAGGCACGAGAAGGGCGCTTCAGGGGCACGATCAGAGGCACGGGAGGAGCGCTCCAGAGGCACGAAAAGGGCGCTCCGGGAGTCGTTCCCGAAGCGCCCTGCGGGTCGTAACCGGTCTGCTGTCAGCCGTTCTTGATGCGGTTGGTGAGCTCGGTGACCTGGTTGTAGATGGAGCGCCGCTCGGCCATCAGCGCGCGGATCTTGCGGTCCGCGTGCATCACGGTCGTGTGGTCGCGGCCGCCGAACTGAGCGCCGATCTTCGGCAGCGAGAGGTCGGTCAGCTCACGGCACAGGTACATCGCGATCTGCCGGGCCGTCACCAGGACGCGGCTGCGCGAGGACCCGCAGAGGTCCTCCACGGTGAGCCCGAAGTAGTCCGCGGTCGCCGCCATGATGGCCGAGGCCGTGATCTCGGGAGCCGCGTCCTCGCCACCCGGGATCAGGTCCTTGAGGACGATCTCCGTCAGCCCCAGGTCCACAGGCTGTCGATTGAGCGACGCGAACGCCGTGACGCGGATCAACGCCCCTTCCAGCTCACGGATGTTGCGCGAGATGCGGGACGCGATGAACTCGAGCACTTCCGGAGGCGCGTTGAGCTGCTCCTGCACCGCCTTCTTACGAAGGATGGCGATACGGGTCTCCAGCTCCGGCGGCTGGACGTCCGTGATCAGGCCCCACTCGAACCGGTTGCGCAGCCGGTCCTCCAGCGTCACCAGCTGCTTGGGCGGCCGGTCACTGGACAGCACGATCTGCTTGTTCGCGTTGTGGAGCGTGTTGAAGGTGTGGAAGAACTCCTCCTGCGTCGACTCCTTGTCCGCGAGGAACTGGATGTCGTCGACCAGAAGGATGTCCATCTCGCGGTACCGCTTACGGAAGGAGTCGCCCTTGCCGTCACGGATCGAGTTGATGAACTCGTTGGTGAACTCCTCGGAGCTCACGTACCGCACGCGCGTGCCCGGATAGAGGCTGCGGGCGTAGTGCCCGATGGCGTGCAGCAGGTGGGTCTTGCCGAGGCCCGACTCCCCATAGATGAACAGGGGGTTGTACGCCTTGGCCGGCGCTTCGGCGACGGCGACCGCGGCCGCGTGCGCGAAGCGGTTCGACGCGCCGATGACGAACGTGTCGAAGAGGTACTTGGGGTTCAGGCGCGCCGTCGGCTCACCGGGGCCGGTCGCCGGCGCGGGCTGGGCCGCCAGGGGGCCGGGCGCTCCACTGGGCACGCCACGAGTGCCGTGTCCGCCGGGGCCGTGTCCGCCGTCCTGGTTCGGACGGCCGCCCATCGTGGGCTTGCCGGGATCACGCCGCTGCGGCCGCTCGCGCGAAGGCTCGTAGGAACCGCGCTCCTCATAGGACGACCGCTCTTCATAAGAAGAGCGGCCCTCGTAGGAACGGTCTTCGTAAGGTCGCTCTTCGTAAGAGGAGCGGTCCTCGTAGGAGGAGCGGTCCTCATAAGAGGGGCGGCCGTCCCCCTTCTGCTCGTACGGGGAGCGCTCCTGCTGCTGGTCGTAGCGACCGCGCTCCTGCTCGTACGGCTGCTGCTGCTCGTAGGGCGACCGTTCCTGCTGCCGGTAGTCGTGCTGCGGCTGCTGTGAGGGCGGCGACGCGTACGGGTCCCGCTCCGGGAAGCCGAGCCGGGGCTGCTGCCAGTTGTACTCGTCCTGCTGCGGACGCGGCCAGGCGCCCGGCTCGGGGCGCTGGTAGTCCGGGTAGGCGGGGCGGGCGGTCGGGAGCTGGTCGGGCCGGGGCGCCGGGGGCTGCTCGGCCCGCGGGCCCTGGCCGTGCTCGTCGGCGCCGCGGCGCTCGAAGCCCTCGTAGGTCTCCCGCTCCCGGCTCTCGTGCGTCTCCCGGTTGTCGAACGCGTCACGCGGCTGGCCGGGAGACTGCTGCGGCTCGGGGGCCTCGTAGCGGTGCTGCGGGGCCGGCGGAGGAGTGGGGGCGGGCGGCTCGCCCACGGAGTCGTCGACGGTGATCGCGATCCGGATGGGGCGGCCGCACTCGCGGCTGAGGGTCTCGCTGACGACCGGGGCCAGCCGGCCCTCGAGTACGCCCTTGGCGAATTCGTTGGGAACGGCGAGCAGCGCGGTGTCGGCGACGAGCGCCAACGGCTGACAGCGCCGGATCCAGTGCTCGTCCTTCGTCTCGACGCCCTGCCCGCGGCCTTCCCCGAGGAGTTGCTCCAGAACTCGTGGCCACACTGCGGCAAGATCGGCAGGTACGTCAGCCACAGGGCACGCTCTCTCGCTGGTCCCACGAACGTGTGATCCCTGGGACGGATCGGGAAGAAAATCGGGTGGTGCGGTGAGAAGGGAACGAATCGGAGTTCAGCCACGGTAGTCAGCGCGACCGCTGCGGTTCAAGTTGTTGTCCCCAGCCTGTGGACAGTGTCCCCCGCATGACGCCGGTTTGACCGGATGGCGTAGCCGCGCGTACCGTGACCAGGTCGAGTTGTCGATGGCTGCTGCCGCCTGCCTCCGATGGGCAAGGTCACGATCCACAGTTCTTGCGGGCCGTGTAGCGGTGCACTCGGGCGTATTCGCGAGCTACTCGTGGGCGCACGGTGACAGCCAGGCGATGTCCCGCCACCACACGTTTTTCAGGAGCCCCCGAGTGAGCAAGCGCACCTTCCAGCCGAACAACCGTCGTCGTGCCAAGACCCACGGCTTCCGCCTTCGCATGCGGACCCGCGCCGGTCGTGCGATTCTCGCCAACCGTCGTGGCAAGGGTCGCGCCAGCCTGTCCGCCTGATCTCGTAATCAGGTCATGACGTGCTGCCTACCGAATATCGGCTGAGGCGGCGCGAAGACTTCGCGACCGCGGTACGCCGGGGACGTCGGGCCGGACGCCCGCTTCTCGTCGTTCACCTACGTAGCGGTTCAACGGACCCGCACGCGACCAGGGAGACTCTCTCCCCGCCGCGTGCGGGTTTCGTCGTGAGCAAGGCCGTGGGTGGCGCCGTCGTACGGAACGCGGTGAAGCGCAGGCTTCGCCACCTCATGCGCGACCGGGTTGCTGCGTTGCCCCCAGGTAGCCTGGTAGTCGTACGCGCGTTGCCCGGAGCGGGCGACGCTACCCACGCACAGCTGGCCCGAGACCTGGATGCCGCCCTGCAGCGGCTGCTGGGAGGGGGCGCGCGATGAAGTACCCACTGCTCGCCTTGATCAAGATCTATCAGTGGACCATCAGTCCACTGCTGGGTCCGGTGTGCAAGTACTACCCGTCGTGCTCCCACTATGGCTTCACCGCCATCGACCGGCACGGGGCAGTCAAGGGAACAGCACTCACCGCCTGGCGGATCCTCCGGTGCAATCCGTGGTCCCTGGGCGGCGTCGACTATGTTCCGCCACGCAAGCGTCCGCGCTGGCACGAGATGCTGCGCGAGGCATGGCGCGGGGACAAAAAAACGGCCCCCGCCGTTGAGGGCGACAGCCCCTCTGCACAGGACAATAAGTCCGGAGCGACTTCGCCCAACGCCCAAGGAGCCTGATCAGGGACATGATTTCCGATATCGTCAACGCTGTATCAGGCGTTTTCGCGTTCCTCACGACCCCGGTGTCGTGGGTCATCGTCCAGTTCCACACGGTCTACGGGGCGATCTTCGGCCCTGATACCGGCTGGGCCTGGGGCCTGTCGATCGTGTCCCTGGTGGTCCTGATCCGGATCTGCCTGATCCCGCTCTTCGTGAAGCAGATCAAGTCGACCCGGAACATGCAGCTGCTCCAGCCTCAGATGAAGGCGATCCAGGAGCGCTACAAGAACGACAAGCAGCGTCAGTCCGAAGAGATGATGAAGCTGTACAAGGAGACGGGTACCAACCCGCTCTCCTCGTGCCTTCCGATTCTCGTGCAGTCGCCGTTCTTCTTCGCCCTGTACCACGTGCTCGCGGCCATCGCCGAGGGCAAGACCATCGGCGTCATCAACCAGTCGCTCCTGGACAGCGCCCAGAAGGCGCACATCTTCGGTGCCCCGCTGGCCGCCAAGTTCACGGACAGCGCCGCCGAGGTCCAGGCCATGGGCGCCTCGCTGACCGATGTCCGCGTGGTCACCGCGATCATGATCATCATGATGTCGGCGTCGCAGTTCTACACGCAGCGCCAGCTGATGACGAAGAACGTCGACCTGACGGTGAAGACGCCGTTCATGCAGCAGCAGAAGATGCTGATGTACGTCTTCCCGCTGATCTTCCTCTTCATGGGCATCAACTTCCCCGTCGGTGTTCTCGTCTACTGGCTGACCACCAACGTGTGGACCATGTGCCAGCAGATGTACGTGATCAACCGCAACCCCACTCCGGGCTCCAAGGCTCAGGCCAAGATGCTCGAGGGTCTGCAGAAGCACGTCGTCGAGCACGGCGCCACGAAGAACAAGCGCGAGCGGAACATCGTCAAGGCGATCGTCGCCAAGGGCCGTGACCGCAACGAGTACGAGCGCAAGTTCATCAACGGGCTGAGCAAGGCCGGTCTCGCGGCTCAGACCGACGGCACGGTGGCCAAGGGCTCCGCGGCGGAGGAGCTGGACGAGGACGGCATGCCGAAGGGCACCCCGAAGCGCCAGCAGCCCAAGCGCCAGTCCAAGTCGCAGCGCCAGTCCGGCGGCTCGACGGCCCAGGGTTCGGAGAAGGACGACTCCCCCTCCGAGAAGACCTCGCTGGAGAAGAAGGACGAGCCGCAGGACGCGAAGCCGCAGTCCAAGCAGTCCGGTGGCGCCAAGCCCGCGGGCGGTTCACAGCAGCGCAGCAAGGCCAAGTCCGGGCAGCGCAAGGGCGGCCCGCAGCGGCCGAAGTCCCCGTCCAAGAAGTAAGACCCCGACCTACGCGTCGTAAGACGTTGGCGCAAGCCTTGACGCAAGAAGGAGCCCATCCCGTGACGGAAGGCACCACCGCCGCTGCTGAGGCTGGCGACACCCTGACCCGCCTCGAGCAGGAGGGTGAGATCGCCGCGGACTACCTCGAGGGTCTGCTGGACATCGCCGACCTCGACGGCGACATCGACATGGACGTCGAGGCCGACCGCGCCGCCGTGTCCATCGTCAGCGATGTGAGCAGCCGCGATCTGCAGAAGCTGGTCGGTCGCGACGGAGAGGTCCTCGAGGCGCTCCAGGAGTTGACCCGCCTCGCGGTGCACCGGGAGACCGGGGACCGCAGCCGCCTGATGCTGGACATCGCCGGCTACCGCGCGAAGAAGCGCGCCGAGCTCACCGAGCAGGGCGCCAAGGCCGCGGCCGAGGTGAAGAACACCGGTGAGCCGGTCAAGATGAACCCGATGACGCCCTTCGAGCGCAAGGTCGTGCACGACGCCATCAAGGCGGCCGGCCTGCGCAGTGAGTCCGAGGGCGAGGAGCCGCAGCGCTTCGTCGTCGTGCTTCCTGCCTGATCGGCAGCACGTCGCCTTCCGGCCCCGTCTGTTTCGCAGGCGGGGCCGATCTTTGTCAGCCTGTTAGTCAGCCACTTACTGCGGTAGAGCGGTACGGAAGGACGGTCCCCGTGACGGAGGCAGCAGAACTCCCCCCGGCCCCGGAGCAGGCCCGGGTGGTATTCGGCGAGCGCTTCCCGGACGCGGTCCGGTACGCGGAGCTTCTCGCTGACGCGGGAGTGCAGCGCGGCCTCATCGGCCCCCGCGAGGTGCCGCGTCTGTGGGAGCGGCACATCCTGAACTGCGCCGTGCTCTCCGAGGTGGTCCCCGAGGGCGTCACGGTGTGCGACGTCGGTTCGGGCGCGGGCCTGCCGGGCATTCCGCTCGCCCTGGTCCGCCCGGACCTCAAGATCACCCTGCTGGAGCCGTTGCTCCGTCGTACGACTTTCCTGACCGAGGTCGTCGAACTGCTCGGTCTTGACCATGTGACCGTGGTGCGGGGACGGGCCGAGGAGGTCCTCGGCAAGTTGCCGCCCGTCCATGTCGTCACCGCTCGCGCCGTGGCTCCGCTGGACCGGCTGGCCGCGTGGGGCGTCCCGTTGCTCCGGCCGTACGGGGAGATGCTCGCGCTCAAGGGCGACACCGCCGAGGAAGAGCTCAAGAGTGCGGGCACCGCCCTGAGCAAGCTCGGCGCGGTGGAGACGTCGGTCCTGCACGTTGGCGAGGGCATCGTGGACCCCCTGTCCACCGTCGTGCGTGTAGAGGTCGGGGAGAGCCCCGGCGGTGTGCGTTTCGCGGCGAAGCGCGCCAAGGCGGCCCGCACGGGACGTGCCCGACGCAGGCGCTGACGACCAGCAGTACTCCACAAAAGCTGTCAAACGTACGCATCTCGGGGTGTCGCGCGGGACGGCATCCCGCTGCGGTGCATCGTGTTTCACGTGAAACGTCGCTCACTGCTGCAGGGCATCATCAGTCGCGGCCGCGCGGCGGCCGCTCCCCGCGACCGAAAACCTCTTGGATCCCTCGATCAGGACACGGAGTTGTCCACAGAGGGGGATTCGTCCACAGAAGCACGGGCCTCGCTGGTTCTTGACCCCGAAGGCATGGGAGGCTCTGTTCATTGCGAGCCTGAAGTCGAGGAGAGTGAATCCTTGCGGTCCGACGCCAACATCGCGGGACCGATGACCGACCCGGTCCCCGGTCCCCGTACCGAATCGGCGGGGGAGGATGTTTCACGTGAAACGCCGCCCCCGATGGACGACACACCCATTGGACGCGCTGCCCAACTGGCAGTAGAAGCTCTCGGTCGTGCGGGCGAGGGCCTGCCACGACCCGAGCAGACCCGCGTCATGGTGGTGGCCAACCAGAAGGGCGGGGTCGGTAAGACCACGACAACGGTCAATCTTGCCGCCTCACTTGCGCTGCACGGCGCACGTGTCCTGGTGGTGGACCTGGACCCACAGGGCAACGCCTCCACGGCTCTGGGTGTCGACCATCACTCCGAAGTGCCCTCCGTCTATGACGTGTTGGTCGACAGCAAGCCGCTCTCCGAAGTCGTCCAGCCCGTACCTGATGTGGAAGGCCTCTTCTGCGCCCCGGCCACCATCGATCTCGCCGGTGCGGAGATCGAGCTGGTCTCTCTGGTCGCGCGGGAGAGCCGACTGCAGCGCGCCCTCCAGGCGTACGAGCAGCCGCTGGACTACATCCTCATCGACTGTCCGCCGTCGCTCGGCCTTCTGACGATCAACGCCATGGTCGCCGGGGCGGAAGTGCTGATCCCGATCCAGTGCGAGTACTACGCGCTGGAGGGCCTCGGTCAGCTTCTGCGAAATGTGGATCTCGTGCGTGGGCACCTCAACCCCACCCTGCACGTTTCCACGATCCTGCTCACGATGTACGACGGCCGGACTCGGCTGGCGTCGCAGGTCGCGGATGAAGTCCGTAACCACTTCGCCGGCGAGGTCCTTCGGACGAGCATTCCGCGCTCGGTGCGTATTTCGGAGGCCCCTAGTTATGGGCAGACCGTGTTGACCTACGATCCAGGGTCGAGTGGGGCGCTCTCCTACCTCGAAGCAGCACGAGAGATGGCGCTGCGCGGAGTCGGGATTCACTACGACGCCCAGAACGCCCACACGGGCACTCAACTTGACCAGCAGAGTACGTCGGAGGGGATTCAGTGAGCGATCGACGGAGGGGACTTGGCCGAGGACTCGGCGCGCTGATCCCGGCTGCCCCCACCCCTGAGAAGACGGGCCCGGCCACCCAGGCGGGCGGAGGGTCGACGTCTCCCGCCTCGGTGCCGGTGTTGACGACCGAGCGTGGAGTGGCGGCCGCGAAGGTGGCCGCACTGTCGCAGCAGCCTGTTTCACGGGAAACCGAGGAGCCGGCGGCCACGACAGCCGATGACTTCGAGCGTCCTGCGGGAGCGCATTTCGCCGAGCTGCCGATCGACGACATCACGCCCAACCCGCGCCAGCCGCGTGAGGTGTTCGACGAGGACGCTCTCGCCGAGCTGGTCACATCCATCAAGGAAGTCGGCCTGCTGCAGCCTGTCGTCGTACGACAGGTGGGGGCCGGCAGCTACGAGCTCATCATGGGCGAGCGGCGCTGGAGGGCCTGCCGAGAGGCGGGGCTCGAGCGCATCCCGGCCATCGTGCGTGCCACGGACGACGAGAAGCTCCTCCTCGACGCGCTCCTCGAGAACCTGCACCGTGCGCAGCTGAACCCGCTGGAAGAGGCTGCCGCCTACGACCAGTTGCTCAAGGACTTCAACTGCACGCACGATCAGCTGGCCGACCGGATCGGCCGGTCCCGCCCGCAGGTGTCCAACACGCTGCGACTGCTGAAGCTTTCGCCGGCCGTCCAGCGCCGGGTGGCCGCAGGCGTGCTGTCGGCGGGTCATGCGCGTGCCCTGCTCTCCGTCGAGGACTCCGAGGAGCAGGACCGGCTGGCCCACCGCATCGTCGCCGAAGGGCTCTCGGTGCGGGCCGTCGAGGAGATCGTGACCCTCATGGGGTCGGGGCCCAAGAGCAACGCACGGGCCAAGGGGCCGCGGGCCGGCGCCCGGGTCTCCCCGGCGCTGACCGATCTCGCCACGCGGCTCTCGGACCGCTTCGAGACGCGGGTGAAGGTCGACCTGGGTCAGAAGAAGGGCAAGATCGTCGTCGAATTCGCCTCGATGGACGACCTGTCGCGCATCCTCGGCTCCCTCGCTCCCGGTGAGGGGCCTGTGCTCCAGAACGGTCTCCCGGAGGAGACCGACGGCGACGAACAGGACTGAGTTCCGCCCTGGTCGAGACCTGAGAGCGGGCCGTGTTCCGGGATGTACCGGAACACGGCCCGCTCTTTGCTTGTCTACGGTATCGGGCGAATCCCATCGTGGTTACGATGCGACGGGAAGAGCGCATCCACCCGGCGGCACCTCATACAGGAGGCGGGTCATGCGATCGGTGAGTCGCACCGGACTGATGACCGCAGGTCTCGGCCTGGGAGCGGTCGGCGGATTCGTCGGCAGCCTGCTCAGGGAACGGAGCGCTCTGACGGCCGCCCGCGCAGCGGCGGGCGAAGGAAGCGAGGAACTGCCTTCATGGGGCGTCGGCTCGTACCGCTCACGCTGGACAACCTCCCGGACCTCCCCAAGCGTTGCCGCTCATGTGTCTTCTGGGAGCTGGACCCGGTCAGCGGCGAGGCCGCGGTAAAGGCGGGCACGCCCGAACTGGAGAAGGAGGCGTGGATCTCCGCCGTCCTGCTGGAGTGGGGCTCCTGCGGACGCGTCGTCTACGTGGATGACGTTCCGGTCGGCTTCGTGCTCTACGCGCCTCCCGCGTACGTGCCACGGTCCACTGCCTTCCCGACGAGTCCGGTGTCCCCCGATGCCGTTCAGCTCATGACGGCCTGGATCTCGCCCGACTATCAGGGGCAGGGCCTTGGCCGTGTCATCGTGCAGACCGTCGCGAAGGATCTGCTGCGCCGGGGCTTCAAGGCGATCGAGGCTTTCGGAGACGCGCAGTGGAAGGGCCCCGCCTGTCTGCTTCCTGCAGACCATTTGTTGGCGGTCGGGTTCAAGACCGTGCGGCCCCACCCCACCCATCCGCGGCTGCGTCTGGAACTGCGGACGACGCTCTCCTGGAAGGAAGACGTCGAGATGGCCCTGGACAGGCTTCTGGGAGCCGTACAGAAGGAACCGGCACTCCGGCCGCTGTGACGGTTCTTCCGGCCGCTGTGACAGCCGGTGGGCCCTCACAACGGAAACGGGCCGACCCTCGGAAGGGTCGGCCCGTTCGTGTTTCACGTGAAACAACGGCCGCCGTCTGTGAAACGGCGTCGCCTGATTACTCGGAGATGAAGTCCTCGAGGTCGCGCACGATGGCGGCCTTGGGCTTGGCACCGACGATGGTCTTGGCGACCTCGCCACCCTGGTACACGTTCAGGGTCGGGATCGACATGACGCCGTACTTGGCGGCCGTGCCCGGGTTCTCGTCGATGTTGAGCTTGACGATCTCGATCTTGTCACCGTGCTCGGCGGCGATGGCCTCGAGCGACGGCGCGATCTGGCGGCACGGGCCGCACCAAGCGGCCCAGAAGTCGACCAGGACGGGCTTGTCGTTCTTCAGGACGTCCTCTTCGAAGGTGGCGTCCGTGACGTTCTTCAGGTTGCCGGCCACAGCAGGCTCCTCATTTCTTGGGGGATACGTGAGTAGGAGTTCGGTTCAGACGCTGGCGGTCTGGGTCTTCTCGGGCTCGGCGGACTCGCCGTCGGAGAGCGAGGCCAGGAAACGCTCGGCGTCGAGAGCGGCGGAGCAGCCGGTGCCGGCCGCCGTGATCGCCTGCCGGTACGTGTGGTCCACGACGTCTCCCGCGCCGAAGACACCGGTGAGGTTCGTGCGCGTCGAGGGCGCCTCGACCTTCAGGTAGCCCTCGTCGTCGAGCTCGAGCTGCCCCTTGAACAGCTCCGTGCGCGGGTCGTGGCCGATCGCGATGAACAGACCGGTGACCGGCAGCTCGGACGTCTCGCCCGTCTTGAGGTTGCGCAGCGTCAGACCGGAGAGCTTCTGCTCGCCCTTGACCTCGGCGATCTCGCTGTCCCAGACGAACTTGATCTTCGGGTCGGCGAAGGCGCGCTCCTGCATTGCCTTCGAGGCGCGCAGGGTGTCGCGGCGGTGGACGATCGTCACCGACTTGGCGAAGCGCGAAAGGAAGGTGGCCTCCTCCATCGCGGTGTCGCCGCCGCCGATCACGGCGATGTCCTGGTCCTTGAAGAAGAAGCCGTCACAGGTCGCGCACCAGGAGACGCCGCGGCCGGAGAGCGCGTCCTCGTTCGGGAGGCCGAGCTTGCGGTGCTGGGAGCCGGTGGTGACGATGACGGCCTTCGCACGGTGCACGGTGCCCGCGGTGTCCGTCACGGTCTTGATCTCGCCGCTCAGGTCGACGGCCACGACATCGTCGGGGACGAGCTCGGCGCCGAAGCGCTCGGCCTGGCCGCGCATGTTGTCCATGAGCTCGGGGCCCATGATGCCGTCCTGGAAACCGGGGAAGTTCTCCACCTCGGTCGTGTTCATCAGCGCGCCACCAGCGGTGACGGCACCCTCGAACACGAGCGGCTTCAGCGACGCGCGCGCGGTGTAGAGCGCCGCCGTGTAGCCGGCGGGCCCGGAGCCGATGATGATCACGTTACGGACGTCGCTCACGGCTTGATTCCTCGTCTCTGCGGGACTGCTGCGTACTGCCAGGGGAGGCCATTCGGAGGACTCTCACCCCACCCAACGGATCCTACGGGGCATGCATTCCCGACGTGCCCGGCCACACCTAGCGAGTGCTCTTGAGGGCCCCGGAGCCGTGGTCGTAATCGTGCTTGTACAGCAGCGTGCCGACTGAGGAGGACGAGTCGACACAGGAGGAATCGACGACGAAGGCCGTGACCCGGTGGGCCGGGTCGGTCTTGTGGGGCAGCACGACGAGGTAGGCCTTCTTCCCTTCGTACGTGCCTGTCTCCGCGGCGAGTGGGTCCTCGTTCCGGTGGGTCCCGAGCTGGATGCACGGGGGCACCGAGACGGCGCGTTTCTGCATCGGCGCCTTCGTACCCTGCGCGCTGGGTCCCTCTTGTTCGGTGCTGAGTGTCGAGGAGCCGAGCAGCGACGTGACCTTCGTCTCCAGCGTGTCCTTGGCGAAGGTCGAAGCGCTTGAGCTCTTCTTCGCGACCGGTGAGCCGCCCTCGTCGTTCTGGATGAGCAGGGCCCCCACACCGATCGCGGTGACCGTCAGAACGGCCCCGAGCACGGCGCCGGTGCGCCTCCGGCTGCCGCGTGCCTTGCGTCCCGGGCCGGTGGCTCCGTGTGCGTGCCCGGCAGGGCGGTCGACCGTGGTCGTTGTTTCACGTGAAACGGGCCCCGTTTCACGGTCCCCTTCGAAGGCCAGGGCGGCATCGATCCGGCTCGCGATCTCGTCCGGCATGCGCGGCGGGGTCGACACGGCACCGAGCGTGCTGCGGATCTCTTCCAGGGACGCGAGGACATCGGCGCAGAGTGCGCAGCCGTCGAGGTGCTGCTGGACGGCGGTCGTACGCGTGGGAGGCAACAGACCCTCGGCAAGTTCGGAGATCTCGGTGACCTCCGGGTGCTCTGCAGTGTCGGTCGTGGATGTCACGCTCGCCCACCTCCGCCCTTCACCGCAGCCGAATCGCCAGGTCCTGTCTCGTCACGAGGTCCCGCTGCGGGTGGGACGGATGTCCCCTGCGCCCGGTTCCTTTTGGGGGGCGGGTTCTCGCCACCTTCCTGGCTCCCGTCCTCCGTGCGGAGATGCTTCAGCAGCGGGAGCAGCTTCGCCCGGCCGCGCGCGCAGCGGCTCTTGACCGTGCCGGTGGGCACGTCGAGGATCCGCGCGGCCTCGGCGACCGGATAACCCTGCATATCGACGAGGACGAGGGCCGCGCGCTGGTCGCTGGGCAGGACCGAGAGCGCCTCCAGGAGCTGGCGGTGCAGATCGCTCCGCTCGACGGGGGCGTCGGCGGACTCGTGCGGTTCCAGGAGCTGGTCCAGACGGTCGGCGTCGTCCACGGGCGCGGTCTTGCGCGAGGCCATTTTGCGGGCCCGGTCCAGGCACGCGTTGACGGTGATGCGGTGCAGCCAGGTCGTTACCGCGGACTGGCCGCGGAAGGTGTGTGCGGCGCGATAGGCCGAGACCAGGGCGTCCTGCACCGCGTCCGCGGCTTCCTCCCGGTCCCCCAGGGTCCGCAGGGCGACGGCCCAGAGCCGGTCGCGGTGGCGTCGGACGAGTTCACCGAAGGCGTCCTTGTCGCCGGCGACATGACGGGAGAGGAGGTCCTGATCGTTTGCTTCGCCGTAGGCGTCGTCCACTGTCGAACCCCCTCCCCGTGGTCAGCCGTGCCCGTCAGCCGGTGAACTCCACATCGGTGATGCCCTGCTTGAAGCCCGCGCTGCTGTAGCCATCCTGGCCTGCGTGGGGCAGGGCGGTCAGCCAGACGAGCAGATAGCGCGTCTTGACCGGGTCATCGGCCGTGATCTTGGCGGAGGTGGTCCGCGAATCCGTCTTGGACCCGATCTGCTTCAGGCCGGACACCGAGCCCGGGTCGAGGGACGGCGAGGCGTACAGGGAGACCGTGGTGTGGTCGCCGCCGTATCGGAGCCCTATCGAGGCGGCCGACACTTCCTTGTCGGAGCCGAGGTCGTAGACGATGCCGACGCCGGGCTTGATGACCATCTTCGGGCCGTCGACGAAGGACTTGGTCCGCCAGTACGTCGACGTGCTGGCGTCGTACGTCTTGCCGACGTCGCCCGGAGCCTGGGCGTCGCCTTCGGCGACGAACTCCTTGGCGCTCTCGATGGAGATCGGCTTCGCGTCCTGCTTGCCGCCCTTGTCGTTGTCGTCCGAGGTGTCCGTGGACCCGGAGCTGCCCGCGTTGCCACGGTCCATGAGGGCGTCGGCGAGCTGCCAGCTGCCCAGGCCGAGGGCCGCGATGAGCAGCGCCGAGACGCCCCACTTGAGGGCCTTGCCGGTACGGCTGTGCAGCGGGGGCGGCGGCGTGGGGACGGGCTGGGTGGCGCGCGCGGACGTGCGGCCGTAGCTGCCCTGCTGGTACGTGGTCCGCTGGTACTCCGGGGGTGCCGTGAAGGCGGGCTCCGGCGGCCGGATCTTGGGCATCTCGCCGATGGCCTTCACCAGGTCCTCCGGCGTGGTGCACGGCGGCTCCTGGCGGGACGCGGTCGCTCCGTCGTTCGCGAGCGCGCGCATGGAGAGCTCCGCCAGACCGCGGTGGACGCCGGCGCGCACCTGGTCGGGGGCGATGAGGCCGACGCCCTTGGGCAGCCCGGAGAGGCCGTAGGCGTCGTCCTCGTACGGCCAGCGCTGGGTCAGGGAGGCGTACAGGAGCGCCCCGATCGCCTCGGTGTCCGCACGCTGCGGGGTGTCGCAGGTGATCCCGCGCAGCGCCGCGTTCACGGCGAGGCCGCGGATGCGCCACTGACCGGTGGAGGTGCGCAGCACGGCGCTCGGCGTGAGGCGCAGATGGGCGAGGCCCTCACGGTGGGCGGCCGCCATGGCGTGGGAGACCTGGCTGACCATCTGGTACGCGTCGTGCGCCTCGAGGGGGCCGAGGGCGAGCAGGGCGGTCAGTTCCGTGGCGTCGGGGAGCCACTCGTGGACGACATAGACGAGATCGTTCTCCTCGACCGCGTCCAGCACCTGCACGAAGCGGGGGTCGCCCAGAAGGGCCGACGAGCGGGCGGCGGCGAGCACCGAACGGCCCCTGGGGTGATCGGCGGGGAGGATGTGCACACCGACGGCACGGCGGAGCTTCTCGTCCATCGCACGCCAGCTGCTGAAACCGTCCAGACGGGTGACGCACTCCTCGAGCCGGTAGCGTCTGGCGAGCTTGTGGCCGCTGTGCAGCTCGGGTGGCGACGCGGCGCCGGGGCTCATGTGAGTCCCCGTCTCCGCGGTGTCCACCGCCTCCTCGCGCTCAGGCGCGTCCTGCTCCCCGGTATCGGCCACCCCGTCGGCCGTGGCCTTGTCCGCCTTGGCGGTCAGCGGTTCATCACCACTGTTGTCGGCCACGTCGACGGCAGCCGTGCTCCGTTCCGCCACCGTCGTTCCTGCCTCCCCATCCGTTGCACTCACTCCGACGCCAAAGCCAATTGTGCCCACAGTCCGGCGCTATGCACGACACGCGATGGCCGCCGATGGTTGCACACGCTTCCGGCCGGGTCAGCGGCCGAGACGACCGCGGACCATGCCGACCAGCGAATTCAGTTCTTCGATCCTCATCTTGCGGGCTGCCACGTAGAAGACTCCGAGCAGTGCCGCACTGCCCACGACCAGCGCCGCGATCGAGCCGAGCACACCGTGGCCCAGTGCCTGCGTGACCGCGTACCCGATTCCGCCACCCACGACCGTCGCCGGCAGCGACGCGAGGCAGAGCCGGGCGTAGGTACGGACGACGTGTGCGCCGTCCAGGTCGCCGCCGAGCCGGTTGCGCAGCCGCCGCCAGGCCACACCGACGCCGATCGCGTACGCGATGCCGTACGAGAGTGCCATGCCGACCACGGCCCACTGGGCGGGCAGGATCAGGTAGCAGATGCCCGAGGCGGCGGCGTTGACCGCGGCGACGATGACCGTGTTGTAGAAGGGCGTCCGAGTGTCCTCGTACGCGTAGAAGCCACGCAGCACGACGTACTGCACGGAGTACGGAATGAGGCCGATACCGAACGCCATGAGGATGTAGCCCATGGACTGGGCGGACTCGA
The DNA here is from genome assembly GCF_054871485.1 of Streptomyces sp. UC4497. Lineage (NCBI taxonomy): Bacteria > Bacillati > Actinomycetota > Actinomycetes > Kitasatosporales > Streptomycetaceae > Streptomyces > Streptomyces sp. UC4497. Next base: position 87,206 of record NZ_JBTYHB010000009.1, read on the forward strand.
CGCCGCTGGAGCCGAAGAGCAGGGTGCACATCGGAACGCCGAGCGCCACGAACATGAACGAGATCGGCACGATCGCCACGGCCGAGGTGCGCAGGCCGGAGGAGATGTCGTCGCGGACCGCGCCGGGGTCGCCGTCGTGGGCGGAGCGCGAGATGCGCGGCAGCAGGGCGGCCATGACCGAGACGGTGATGATCGCCTGCGGCATGCCCCAGATCAGCTGGGCGTTCGAGTAGCCCATGATGCCGGTGCCGTCGACCGGGGACGCCTCGCCCGCCGCGGTGGCGAGCTGGGTGACGACCAGTACGCCCGCCTGGTTGGCGAGGACGAACAGGACGGTCCACTTGGCGAGCTTCACGGCCTTGCCGAGGCCGTGGCCCTTCCAGTCGAAGCGCAGCCGGAAGCGGAAGCCGGTCTCGCGCAGGTACGGGATCATCGCGAGGGACTGCACGACAAGGCCCAGCAGGGTGCCGATGCCGAGGAGGCGGATGCCCTCGTCCGGGATGGTGGTGACGCCCATCTGCGATTCGGCAGCGGTCCCGTAGACCCAGATGAACGTGCCGAACGTAAAGATCATCACGATGTTGTTGAGGACCGGGGTCCACATCATCGCGCCGAACTTCCCGCGTGCGTTCAGGATCTGGCCCATCACCACGTGGATGCCCATGAAGAAGATCGTGGGCAGGCAGTAGCGGGCGAAGGCGACGCCGACGCTGTTGGCGTCCGAGTTGTTGGCGACCGTGTTCGACATCAGGTGGATCAGCAGGGGTGCCGCGAAGACGACGACTGCCGTGATGGTGGCGAGCGCCACCATGACCAGCGTGAGCAGGCGGTTGGCGAAGGCCTCGCCGCCGTCCTCGTCCTCCTTCATCGCGCGCACCAGCTGCGGCACGAACACCGAGTTCAGGCCGCCGCCGACGGTGAGGATGTAGATCATCGTCGGCAGTGTGTACGCGACGGACCAGGTGTCACCGAGCAGTCCGGCGCCCAGCGCCGCGGTGATCACCATGGTGCGCACGAAGCCGGTGAGGCGGGAGACCAGCGTGCCCGCCGCCATCACCGCGCTCGACTTCATGATGCTGGAGGCGCGACCGCCCTTCTTCGCCGCGGGCGCAGGTGCGGGAGTGGCGGCCGGCGGCGGTGGGGGCTGCGGAGGACCGAGCTGCGTCGTCGGGTTGTCGACGGGCTCGGCCGGCGGGCGGCCACCGCTGTGGCCGGGCTGCTGGTCGCGGTAAAGGTGCGCGAAGGCGTCCGGCTCGTGGCTCTCCTCCGCGGAGTGCGTCACCAGGTCGTCGACACCCACGAACTGTGTCGTACGGGCGTCGTCGCCGTACGGCAGATGCTGTGTGGGGCCCGCCGGCTCCGGCGCGGGCGTCTGCGCCCACACGCGAGGGTCGGGCTGGTACTGCTGCGCGGGCGGCGGCGCGTACAGGGGCTGCTGCGCCTGCTGCGTGCCCGGGGGCGGCGGAGGATGCGCGGCGCGGTCGTACAACGCCTCGGTCACCGGGTCCTGGGCGGTCAGGTCGTGCGCCCGGTACGGATCCTGCTCGTACGCGTCCTGAAGGTACGCGTCCTGCGGATACGCGTCGGGGGCAGGCTGCGGCGGCGGCACCTGCCCCTCGGGCTGTGGTGAACCGGCGTACGGCCGGCCATCGCCCGAGGCAGAGCCGCCCGAGCCGTGGCCACGCTCACCGTCGTACGGCGCGTTCATGGTTACCCCACCTCATCGTCCCCGGCCCAGCGGCCCCGACATCGCTCAACGGTCCACTCTCTCACCCGTGCCCGACGCCTCCGTGCTTTCCGGAGCGGTGTCAGCCGTCGGGTCACTCGGCTGCTGCGGAACGTCTGCCCGGGCGGGGTCGGTCGGGGCGCCGTCCGGCTCGTCGCTCTTGTCGTCGTCCGCGGCCCCGGAGTCGCCCTCAGGGGCGTCCTCGTTGGGCCCGGAGGCGACGGCACGCTTGCGCTGCTGGTACATCCGGTAACCGGCCAGGACGAGCAGCAGGACACCACCGGCGATGACGAGCATCACGGTCGGGGTGACCTCGGTGACGTCGACCTTGAAGGCGAGCGGCTTGCCATAGGGCGCGCCGTCCTGCGTGTACAGCTGGGCATGCACCGTGATCGGGCCCGTCGCCTTGGCCGTGGTCGTGAACTTCACGGACTGGCTGTGCCCACTGGCGATCTTCACTTCCTGGTCCTGGAAGGCGGCGTCGCCGATCTTGAGGCGGGTGCCGTTGCCCGAGGTGAGGCGCAGCGTCAGGTGGTCGACGTCCTGCCACAGGTTGTTCTGCACCGACACCGGGATCGTCGCGCTGCGCCCGGAGAGCTTCACCTCGGACTTGTCGATCAGCGCCACCTGTTCGGTGAGGCCCGACAGATACGAGGAGACGCCGTCGCGGAAGTTCCCCGACGTGTCCGACTCCGTACGCCACGACGTGGACATCTCCCGGTCCATCGCGCGGCCGAACGGCGTCACCACGCGGGACTGGTCGGTGAGAACGACCTTGAAGTTCTCGAGGTCGCGCTGGGTCGCCTGGATCTGCTCGAAGGCCGACTGTGGCAGCTCCTGCTTGCGCAGCGACGAGGGGTACGCATGCGGGACACGCGTGGTGGCTGCGGAGTCGGGCTTCGCCTTCGCGGCGGCCGACAAGGTCTGGGGCTGCGACCAGGTGCCGTCCTGCAGTGCGTGCAGCGCCTTGGCCATGGTCTGCGCCTGGCTCGTGGTGGGCATGCGCTGCGGGGCCACGACGACGCTCCGCTGCTTCTGGGTCTGCTTGTTCAGCATCAGGGACTGCGCGAGGAACTTCTGCACGGCGAGCGTGGAGTTCTCGGCGCCCGTCATGTCGCCCTGGAAAGCGGTCGACAGCCGGCCGTCGGCGACCACGGCCGAGGCGCCGCCGCCGATCGGGCGGGCGGCGGACGGCGTGTACGTCAGCCCACCGGTCTCCGGGAAGTGGTCGCTGCGCGCGATGATCTTGTCGGCGCCCGCGGACGTGGCGACCTTGACGATGTCCCGGTCGACGGCGCCTTCAGCGGGCCATGCGTACGACGTGTCCGGCTTGGTGTGCAGGATCGTCTGCACGGTCAGGTTGGCGGCGTCCGTGGCGTCCTTCAGGTGGCTGAGGGAGCCGGTGACCTTCGTGCCCGTGTGCGCGAGGGACGCGAGATCCGGGTCGGCGAACGGAAGCGTGACCACCTTCTGGTTCTGCACCGCGGTCTCCAGGTCGCTCAGCCACTGCTTGGCGTCCGCCTGGTTCCTGCCTGCCCTGAGCTTTCCGCCGGGGCCCTTCACCTTGTACGGCTCCGTCATGGCGTCGACCGAAGCCAGCAGGTCGGGGTCGATCACCCAGGTCACGTCGAGTTCGCTGCCGAGGGCCAGCATCTGCTGGAGGCGGCCGCCCGGGCCGATCTGCTTCGCCAGGTCGTTGTCGTCAAAGACCGGCGTCTGCTGTTCGTTCGCGCCCGTCTCCGCGGTGAGATGGGAGTCGGAGATCAGCGGCCACAGGGCAGTCGTCTTCGTGCTCGTATCGGCGTTGCTCGGCTGCCAGGGCAGGAAGGTGCGCTGGATGCCGAGCGTCTGCTGGTACGGCTGCGCGGCGGTCTGTCCCATCAGGGCGACGCTGAGCTGGTAGACGCCGTCGGCGCCGAGGTGCAGTGCCTTGACGGGGACGGACAGCGTGAAGTTCTGCGCGACACCGGGCGCCAGCTTGGCGAACTTCTTACCGTACTTGCGGGAGATCTCGTTGCCGTCCGCGGCGCCGCCCGTGCCGTTCTTCGCGGCCTCGTCGACGGCCGTGCGGCCGCTGTAGGACGTGCCGACCCGCAGGCCCACGTGGGCGCCGGTGACCGTCTGCTTGCCCTTGTTCGTCACCGTGCCGCTGACCGTCACGGTGTCGCCGTCCGTCGGCGCGCTGGGCGAGAGGGAGTTCACGGCCACGTCGACCGTGCTGGTCCCTGTCGCGCTCGAGGCGGCGGTGGCCGGGGTGGCGGCACCGGCAGGGGCCGCGGCAGGCAGGAGCGGCAGCGACGCCAGGAGCGGCGCAGCCGCGAGCAGGGCCCCGGTGCGCCGCAGCAGTCGCCGTGCAGGTGAGGGACTCACCGTTGGGAAGTCTGCCGCCTCGGCCACGTGGTCGTCCGTCCCTCGTCGTCGTCGGTGGTCGCAGATGTGTCCACGCATGGTAACGAGGAGCACTGTGGCTGAGTGCCACGGTCTGCCCGGCTTGATCGTGGGGCAAGAGTAGGGGGCCGCCGATGTGCTTCTGTCGCGGGCCCGGCAAACAAGTTCGGTCCGGGCCGCCCGGGCCACGTACCCTGTCCTGTTGTGCCGAACGCCAATGAAGACACCCCCAGCACCCTGAGCCAGGTGCAGCACCGCGCGGTCACTGAACTGCTGCGGGTCTCGCCCGTCGCAGACGATCTCGCCCGCCGATTCCAGGAGGCCGGGTTCTCCCTCGCCCTGGTCGGTGGTTCGGTGCGGGACGCACTGCTCGGCCGGCTCGGCAACGACCTGGACTTCACCACTGACGCCCGCCCCGAGGACGTATTGAAGATCGTCCGTCCCTGGGCCGACGCGGTGTGGGAGGTCGGGATCGCGTTCGGCACCGTCGGTTGCCAGAGGGACGGCTACCAGGTCGAGGTCACGACGTACCGCTCGGAGGCGTACGACCGCACCTCCCGCAAGCCCGAGGTGTCGTACGGCGACTCCATCGAAGAGGACCTGGTCCGCCGGGACTTCACCGTCAACGCGATGGCCGTGGCGCTCCCCGAGAAGGAATTCATCGATCCGCACGGCGGCATCAATGACCTGTCCGAGCGGGTGCTGCGCACGCCCGGCACGCCGGAGGACTCCTTCTCCGACGATCCGCTGCGCATGATGCGGGCCGCCCGGTTCGCCGCTCAGCTCGACTTCGAGGTCGCCCCTGAGGTCGTCGCCGCCATGAAGGCCATGGCAGGCCGCATCGAGATCGTCTCCGCGGAGCGAGTACGTGACGAGCTCAACAAGCTGATTCTCTCCGCGCACCCGCGCAAGGGTCTGACGCTGCTCGTCGAGACCGGTCTGGCCGATTCCGTACTGCCCGAACTGCCCGCTCTGCGCCTGGAGCGTGACGAGCACCACAGGCACAAGGATGTCTACGACCACACGCTGATCGTCCTCGAGCAGGCGATGGCGTTGGAGACCGAGGGCCCCGATCTGACGCTGCGCCTCGCCGCACTGCTCCACGACATCGGGAAGCCGCGCACCCGCCGCTTCGAGAAGGACGGCCGCGTCTCCTTCCACCACCACGAGGTGGTCGGTGCCAAGATGACGAAGAAGCGCATGACCGCGCTCAAGTACTCCAATGACTTGGTGAAGGACGTCTTGCGCCTCGTCGAGCTGCACCTGCGCTTCCATGGCTATGGCACCGGCGAGTGGACGGATTCCGCCGTACGTCGTTACGTACGCGACGCGGGGCCGCTCCTCGGTCGGCTGCACAAGCTGACCCGTTCCGACTGCACGACGCGCAACAAGCGGAAGGCCAACGCGCTCTCGCGTGCGTACGACGGCCTTGAGGAGCGCATCGAGCGGCTTCAGGAGCAGGAGGAGCTGGACTCGATCCGGCCCGACCTCGACGGAAACCAGATCATGGAGATCCTCGGCGTCAGCCCGGGGCCGGTGATCGGGCAGGCGTACAAGTTCCTGCTGGAGCTGCGCCTCGAGAACGGTCCGATGGAGTACGACGCGGCAGTATCGGCGCTCAAGGAATGGTGGGCCGACCGCTCTCAGGACTGAGACGTGCGGAACGCGTAGGGCTCTGTTTCACGTGAAACAGAGCCCTACGCGTATCTGGGGAGTTCCACGCGTTTCTGAGCGATGTTTCACGTGAAACGCCGCCGCCCGCCCAGCGTCAGAGCGGTCGCTCCGTAGAGGACCGACACCAGGACCACGAGAGGGACCGAGCGGCCGTCAGGCGGCAGCATCAGCGCCGCCACTCCGGCCGCGCCGACGAAGGACACGTTGACCAGCACGTCGTAGACGGAGAAGATCCGGCCGCGGAAGCCGTCGTCGATGGAGGACTGCACGACCGTGTCGGTGGCGATCTTCGCGGCCTGCGTGGTCAGGCCCAGGACGAACGCGGCCACCACGATCGGCGCGGGTTCGAAGGTGAGACCCAGGGCGAGTTCCAGTACGGATGCGGTGCCGGCACAGAGGACGATCCACCCGGCCGCCCCGAACCGCCCCACGGCTGCCGGGGTGATGGCCGCCGCGACGAAGAAGCCGGCCCCCGAGACGCCCATGGCGAGGCCGAGCAGGGCCAGGCCTTCGGACTCCGTGGACGACCATGCGTACCGGCACAGCATGAGAACCATGACGAGTAGGGCGCCGTAGCAGAACCGCATCACCGTCATCGCGGCAAGGGCGCGCGCGGCGGACGGGCGCGAGACAAGGTGCCGAACGCCGGCCGAGAGATCCCGGGCGGTGCCGGTCAGTGCGGCCCCGAGGCGTGGCTGGATCAACTCCGGATCGGGGCCGAGGAGTTGTGCGTCCATGCGCAGGGAAGCGAGTGCGGCACACAGGTAGAGCAATGCCCCGATGAGCACCACCGCGGCATCCGAGTCGTCCGCGATCAGGCGCACACCGAAGGCGAGACCGCCGCCGAGCGTTGCCGCGAGTGTCCCCGCGGTCGGTGAGATGGAGTTGGCCATGACGAGGCGCTCCGCGTCCACGACACGGGGCAGTGCGGCCGAGAGCCCGGACAGAACGAAGCGGTTGACCGCGGTGACGCAGAGCGCGGACGCGTAGAAGAGCCAGTCCGGGGCGTGGCTCAGCATGAGAGCGGCCGTCACAGAGGCGAGCAGCACCCGCAGCAGATTGCCGTAGAGGAAGACCTGACGGCGTCGCCAACGGTCGAGGAGGACGCCCGCGAACGGGCCCACAAGGGAGTACGGGAGCAGCAGCACGGCCATGGCCGACGCGATCGCGGCGGGCGAGGTCTGCTTCTCCGGCGAGAACACCACGTAGGTGGCGAGCGCCACCTGATACACGCCGTCCGCGCTCTGGGAGAGCAGCCGCAACGTCAACAGACGCCGGAAATCGTGCAGGCGCAGCAGTACGCGCAGGTCACGGACGACAGACATGGGGCACAGCCTCACATACGAGGCGGGCCCCCGGCGCGCACAATGCGTGCGAGCCGGGGGCCCCAACAGCCTTCAGGAGGTGGGTGTTTCACGTGGAACACCCGGACCGTCCTTCAGGACAAGGTCAGCGCTCGACCTCGCCCTTGATGAACTTCTCGACGTTGTCGTAGGCCTCGTCGTCGAAGTACTGCACCGGCGGGGACTTCATGAAGTACGAGGACGCGGAGAGGATCGGGCCGCCGATGCCGCGGTCCTTGGCGATCTTCGCGGCGCGCAGGGCGTCGATGATGACACCCGCCGAGTTCGGGGAGTCCCAGACCTCGAGCTTGTACTCCAGGTTCAGCGGGACCTCGCCGAAGGCACGGCCCTCGAGGCGGACGTACGCCCACTTGCGGTCGTCGAGCCACGCGACGTAGTCGGACGGGCCGATGTGGACGTTGTTCTCGCCCAGCTCGCGGTCACGGATCTGCGAGGTGACGGCCTGCGTCTTCGAGATCTTCTTCGACTCGAGGCGGTCGCGCTCCAGCATGTTCTTGAAGTCCATGTTGCCGCCGACGTTGAGCTGCATGGTGCGCTCAAGACGGACACCGCGGTCCTCGAACAGCTTCGCCATCACGCGGTGCGTGATGGTCGCGCCGACCTGCGACTTGATGTCGTCGCCGACGATCGGGACGCCGGCCTCGGTGAACTTGTCCGCCCACTCCTTGGTGCCGGCGATGAAGACCGGGAGAGCGTTGACGAACGCGACCTTGGCGTCGATGGCGCACTGGGCGTAGAACTTCGCCGCGTCGTCGGAGCCGACGGGCAGGTAGCAGACGAGAACGTCGACCTGCTTGTCCTTGAGGATCTGGACGATGTCGACCGGGGCCTCGGAGGACTCCTCGATCGTCTCGCGGTAGTAGCGGCCCAGGCCGTCGAGCGTGTGGCCACGCTGGACCTCGACGCCCTTGTTCGGCACGTCGGCGATCTTGATGGTGTTGTTCTCGGACGCGCCGATGGCGTCCGAGAGGTCCAGGCCGACCTTCTTCGCGTCGACGTCGAACGCGGCGACGAACTCGACGTCACCGACGTGGTAGTCGCCGAACTGTACGTGCATCAGGCCCGGGACCTTGGTCTCCGGGTCGGCGTCCTTGTAGAACTCGACGCCCTGCACCAGCGAGGCGGCGCAGTTGCCCACGCCAACGATGGCTACGCGAACCGAACCCATTCCGGTTGCTCCCTGTGTGTACTCGGTGAAGCCCTGACCGGGCTTCACGTGGCGGTGTCGTCGGACGGATCCGGCCGGGTGCTGTCCCGGTGCCGGGGCAGGCCGCCCGTCTCTCCAGATGTGTCCTGCTGAGCCGCGCTCCCCGGGCCGGAGCCTCGTTGATCGCGGCCCGCGCGCTCGCTCTCGATGAGCTCGTTCAGCCAGCGCACTTCGCGCTCCACGGACTCCATGCCGTGCCGCTGCAGTTCGAGCGTGTAGTCGTCCAAGCGCTCGCGGGTGCGGGCGAAGGAGATGCGCATCTTCTCGAGGCGCTCCTCCAGACGGCTGCGACGGCCCTCGAGGACGCGCATGCGCACGTCCCGCGACGTCTGCCCGAAGAAGGCGAAGCGCGCGGCGAAGTGCTCGTCCTCGTATGCATCGGGGCCGGTCTGCGAGAGCAGGTCCTCGAAGTGCTCCTTACCTTCCGCCGTCAACCGATAGACGATCTTGGCGCGACGCCCTGCGAGTGGAGCCGCAGGGGTGTCGTCGGGTCCTGAACCCGATTCCTCGATCAACCAGCCATTGGCGACCAGCGTCTTGAGGCAGGGGTACAGCGTCCCGTAGCTGAAGGCGCGGAAGATTCCGAGTGAAGTGTTGAGTCGCTTGCGCAGCTCGTAGCCGTGCATCGGGGACTCGCGGAGCAGTCCGAGTACGGCGAACTCGAGGATGCCTGAGCGTCGACTCATCGTCGCCTCCTCTCTGCCGCAGTCCCTTGTATCGACTCTTTATGTCGAGCTGATGTATCGACTCGATACATCCAGACGATAGAACTGCTCTTCGGCTGCGGCAAGTGCGAGCACGGTGAACGGCGTCACATCACTGATTCGTAGGAATCGAGTTGCCTGTTTTGGGGTGAAGTTCGGCCCTAGGAGGGTTTTGACGGTGCGTAGTCTGTCCGCCATGCAGACCACCGGGAACCAAGTGACGCCTGTGGGCGTCGTCGTCCCCGGTGTAGTGCGGGTGAGTGCCGGGAGGGGCGCATCCGTACTCCGGGGGGACCGGAAACCAGACGCCGTTTCCAGGCGCGTGACCCCGCGCCTGCCCGAGGAGTAGTCGTTCGATGAGCGAGCACCGTCGCAAACCGCCGCAGCCGCAGGGCGGTGGGCGCGCCGCGGCCCGTCGCGGAGCATTCGGATCACCATCGGGCCGCCGCGCGGCACCGCGTGGAGGTTCTGCCTCGTCCTCCGCTTCCTATGACCCCCCGAGTTCACCGGGCGCGCACGGGAGCCCGGAGGCGGAACGCCCCTGGGGCGGTCGCGCAGAAGCCCGTAAGGCGGCCCAGCGCGGCGGTCGGCGCAGGTCGGCCGATGGCGCCGGAGGCGGCGGTGGTGGCCGCCGAGGTGGCGGCGGACCCGGTGGTGGCGGTCCCGGCGGACCGTACGGCGCGGGGCGCGGCGGCCCGGAGAAGAAGAGGTTCGTCGACTACCCGCGCGCGTACAAGTACGGCTGGCGCCGCTGGGTGCCCTCCTGGCGTCTGGTGACCGGCATGTGCGTCGGTCTGTTCGGCAGCATGATGGTCGCTGCCGGCATCGCGTACGCGCTGGTGGGTGTGCCCGACCCGGCCAAGACGGCGACGGCGCAGAACAACGTCTACTACTGGTCCGACGGATCGCAGATGGTCGCCACCGGTGGCGAGACCAACCGGCAGATCATCAAGTACGAGGACATCCCGAAGTCCATGCGCTACGCCGTCATGTCGGCGGAGAACAAGACGTTCGAGACGGACAAGGGCGTCGACCCGATGGGTATCGCCCGTGCCGTGTTCAACATGGCCAAGGGCGGCGAGACGCAGGGCGGCTCGACCATCACCCAGCAGTACGTGAAGAACGCGATGCTGGACGACCAGTCCCAGACGGTGGCCCGAAAGCTCAAGGAGCTGTTCGTCTCCATAAAGGTCGGTCGGACGGTCGACAAGGACGACGTCATGGCTGGCTATCTGAACTCGGCGTACTACGGGCGGGGCGCCTACGGCATCCAGGCCGCGGCGCGCACCTACTTCGACGAGGACGCCACGAAGCTCAACGCGAGCCAGACCGCCTTCCTCGCGGCTGTGCTCAAGGGCTCCACGTACTACGACCCGGCGGGCTCGCCCGGCATCGACCCGGTCAACGCGACCCCGCAGAAGAACCGTGAGCGTGCCACGAAGCGCTGGTCGTGGATCCTCGGCGAAGAGGTCAAGGACGGGCGGCTGAGCCAGAGCCAGCGAGCCCAGTTCAAGAGCTTCCCCAAGCTGGAGAGCCCGCGCGCCAACGCGCAGCTCGGCGGCCAGACCGGCTATCTCGTCGACCTCGCCAAGGCGAACGCCGTCAAGAACAGCAACGGCGAGATCACCGAGGACGACCTGCAGAAGGGCGGCTACGAGATCCACACCACGTTCAACAAGAACAAGGTGAAGAAGCTCGAGAACGCCGTGAAGAAGGTCCGCAAGGAGAACCTTCAGAAGAACCGCAAGGTCAACGGGAAGTACGTGGACCGGCACGTCCAGTTCGGTGGTGCCTCCGTCAGCCCCAAGACCGGCGCGATCGAGGCGATCTACGGCGGTGAGGACGCGACCAAGCACTTCACCAACAACGCCGACGTCACCGGCGCCCAGGTCGGCTCGACCTTCAAGCCCTTCGTTCTCGCGGCTGCCTTCAAGTACGGCGTCAGGGACCCGCAGGGCCCCGAGATCCAGGACGCGAGCCAGCGCACGATCGTCTCCCCCAAGAGCCTGTACAGCGGCAAGAACGGGCTCAAGATCAAGGACTGGAAGGGGGACATCTGGACGAACGAGAAGGGCAAGCAGTGGAACCAGACCAACGACGGTAAGCAGTCGTACAACAGGCCCAGCTATCAGATCGATCTGCGCGAGGCCATGCGCGAGTCCGTGAACTCGGCCTATGTGCAGCTGGGCATGGACGTGGGTCTGGACAAGGTGCGGGCCGCCGCGAAGCGGGCCGGCATCCTGGACGACAGCTTCGCCGACTCCAACTACCCCTCGTTCTCCCTCGGTACGTCCGACCCGAGCGCGATCCGCATGGCGGGCGCGTACGGCACGTTCGCGACCAGCGGTCAGCAGAACGACCCGTACTCGGTGAAGTCCGTCGACCGCGAGGGCGAGACCATCTACCGGCACGATCCCAAGCCGGTGCGCGCCTTCGACGCGAAGGTCGCGGACAACGTGACCGACGTCCTCAAGACCGTCGTCGACAAGGGCACGGGTACGGCGGCGCGGCTGCCGGGCCGCGACGTGGCCGGCAAGACCGGTACCACCGACGGCAACAAGTCCGCCTGGTTCGTGGGCTACACCAAGCAGCTGTCCACCGCGATCACGATGTACCGGATGGACGACAACGAGAAGTCCAAGGACCGCAAGTTCCTCGAGATGTACGGAACCGGTGGTCAGGAGAAGATCCACGGTGCGTCGTTCCCGTCCGAGATCTGGCACGACTACATGGCGCAGGCTCTGAAGGGCCAGCCGAACGAGCCGTTCCCGACGCCGGAGCCCATCGGAACGCTCGTGGGCGCGACCCCGAGTCCCACGCCGACCCCGTCGGTCACGGCGACCCCGTCGGAGACGGCCTCGCCGTCGCCGTCGACCAGCGAGAGCTCGTCGCCGTCCCCGTCGCCCTCGGAGACGTGCAGCGACTGGGACTGGGCCTGCAAGAACGAAGACGGCGGGGCCACCGGGGGTGAGGACACCGGAGGCCCGGGCGACGGCGGTGTGTCGTCGTCGCCGAGCGACGGGAGTACCGACGACACCGGAGGCCCGGGCAATGGAAACGGCGGTGGCCTCTTCGGAGGCCCGGACAAGTAGCCGGCCTGACCTCAACGCACCGTGTTTCACGTGAAACGCTGAGTGTTCCACGGCAGTCGAGGGCCGTCACACCCACCGGGTGTGGCGGCCCTCGCCCCGTTCTCAGCCTCGTACGGCAGGATGTGCCGCATGCCCAGTGCAGAGACGACGAGCACGAATCCGCAGCAGCCGGAGCCGGAGCAGGTACGGCCGACCAGAGAGGACGAGGTCGCGGCCGCCGGAGCCGAGTTCATCGGCGGGCCCATCGGGCGACGCGCCCTGCTCGGGGTCTCGAGGTGGACGCCCGCACGGGTGATCGCACTGGTCATGCTCGGCATGTTCGCGCTCGGCATGGTCCAGAAGTTCCCCTGCTACGACGGCGCCTGGTTCTACGGCGCCAGCTCCCAGTACACACACGCCTGTTACTCGGACATCCCGCACCTCTACCAGGGACGCGGCTTCGCCGATGGCCTCGTGCCGTACTTCGACAAGCTCTCCGGCGACATGGACTACCTCGAATACCCGGTGCTCACCGGCGTGTTCATGGAGGTCGCCGCGTGGCTGACGCCGGGCAGCGGCTCCATCCAGCACCAGGAGCAGGTGTACTGGATGGTCAACGCCGGGATACTGATGATCTGCGCGGTGGTGATCGCCGTGTGCGTCACCCGCACCCACCGCAGGCGCCCCTGGGACGCTCTGCTGGTCGCTCTGGCGCCCGCCTTCGCGCTGACCGCCACCATCAACTGGGACCTCTTCGCGGTGGCTCTCACGGCGGCCGCGATGCTGATGTGGTCGCGGGGCAGGGCCTTCGCCTTCGGGGTGCTGCTCGGGCTGGCGACGGCCGCCAAGCTGTATCCGGTGCTGCTGCTCGGACCGCTCTTCGTGCTGTGCTGGCGGGCCGGAAAGTGGCGGGAGTTCGGCAGGGCGGGCCTGGGCGCCGCCGTCTCGTGGCTGGCCGTGAACCTGCCGGTGATGATGCTGGCGCCCGAGGGCTGGTCGAAGTTCTACACGTTCAGCCAGGAGCGCGGAGTCGACTTCGGCTCCTTCTGGCTGATCATCTCCCAGCACCGGGACACGCCCCTCGACACCAACGTCGTCAACACCCTGGCCACGACGCTGATGGTGCTCGCCTGCCTGGGCGTCGCGGCGCTGACGCTCACCGCACCCCGCAGGCCGCGCTTCTCACAGCTCGCGTTCCTGGTGGTCGCGGCCTTCATCCTCACCAACAAGGTCTACTCGCCGCAGTACGTCCTGTGGCTGATCCCGCTCGCCGCGCTCGCGCGCCCCAAGTGGCGGGACTTCCTGATCTGGCAGGCGTGCGAGGTCGCGTACTTCCTGGGGATCTGGCTGTACCTCGCGTACACGACGAGCGGGGACAAGCACCAGGGACTGCCCGAGGACGGATACCAACTGGTCATCGCGGCGCACCTGTTGGGCACGCTCTACATCTGCGCGGTCATCGTGCGGGACATCTGGCTGCCCGACCGGGACGTGGTGCGCCGCTCCGGCGAGGACGACCCCACGGGCGGTGTTCTGGACGGTGCCAAGGACGTCTTCGTACTGGGGCAGGCTGCTCACCCGCGGCGGCACCGGCACGCAGCTCGTACCGCGGCGGAAGGGTCGGCGGCGGTCGACTGGGGCCGGGCCCCGGGGAGTTCACTGTGAGCGAACGCGCTCATTGAAGGAAACGAAAGGCGGGTCGGGCACCTCATGGGCGCCCGACCCGCTTTCGTATGTCCTACGTAGACCAGCGCGCTCCTACGTAGAGGCGCGCTCAGTGGTCAGCGATCCACGAGCCGGTCGAACTGCGTGGTGGTGTGCCGGAGATGGGCCACCAGTTCCTCGCCGACCTGCGGCTCGGGGGCGTCGGACGGCACGAACAGGATCGACACCTGCATGTGCGGCGGCTCGGCGAACCAGCGCTGCTTGCCCGCCCAGACGAACGGCGCCAGGTTGCGGTTCACCGTCGCCAGGCCGGCCCGTGCGACGCCCTTGGCGCGCGGCATGACGCCGTGGACGGCCTTCGGGGCCTCCAGGCCCACGCCGTGTGACGTACCGCCCGCCACGACCACCAGCCAGCCGTCGGAGGGGGCCTTCTGCTGGCGGTAGCCGAACCGGTCGCCCTTCGCGACGCGCGTGACGTCCAGGACGGCGCCGCGGTACTCGGTCGCCTCGTGGTCGCCCAGCCACAGCCGCGTACCGATCCGCGCGCGGAAACGGGTCTGCGGGAACTGCTGCTGCAGGCGCGCCAGTTCGTCGGCCTTCAGGTGGCTGACGAACATGGTGTGCAGCGGAAGGCGGGCCGCGCGCAGCCGGTCCATCCAGCCGATGACCTCCTCGACGGCGTCCGTGCCGTCGGTGCGGTCGAGCGGCAGGTGGATCGCGAAGCCCTCGAGACGCACGTCCTGTATGGCGTGCGCGAGCTGCGGCAGGTCCTGCTCCGTGACGCCGTGCCGCTTCATCGAGGACATGACCTCGATGACCACGCGGGCGCCGACGAGGCCGTGCACGCCGTCGACGGAGGAGACGGAGCGGATGACGCGGTCGGGCAGCGGAACCGGCTCCTCGCCGCGCCGGAACGGCGTCAGGACCAGCAGGTCACCGCTGAACCAGTCCTTGATCCGGGCGGCCTCGTACGTGGTGCCGACGGCGAGGACGTCGGTGCCGAAGCGGGTCGCCTCTTCCGCGAGCCGTTCGTGGCCGAATCCGTAGCCGTTGCCCTTGCAGACGGGGACGAGCCCCGGAAACTGCTCGAGCACCTGCTTGTGGTGTGCCCGCCAGCGCGCGGTGTCGACGTAGAGCGTGAGCGCCATGGCCGGTCCCGGAACCTTTCGTGGAGAGTACGGAGCTAGATCAGATTGTGCCGGGTGCTCAGCGACGCGACATGTAGATGTCGAGCGCCTTGTGCAGCAGCTTGTTGAGCGGGAAGTCCCACTCGCCCAGGTATTCGGCCGCCTGGCCGCCCGTACCGACCTTGAACTGGATCAGGCCGAAGAGGTGATCGGTCTCGTCCAGCGAGTCGGAGATGCCGCGCAGGTCGTAGACGGTGGCGCCGAGCGCGTAGGCGTCGCGCAGCATCCGCCACTGCATGGCGTTGGACGGGCGCACCTCGCGGCCGATGTTGTCGGAGGCGCCGTAGGAGTACCAGACGTGCCCGCCGACGACGAGCATCGTGGCCGCCGCGAGGTTCACGCCGTTGTGCCGCGCGAAGTAGAGCCGCATCCGGTTCGGGTCCTCGGTGTTGAGGGCCGTCCACATGCGCTGGAAGTACGACAGCGGGCGCGGCCGGAAGTGGTCGCGCACGGCCGTGATCTCGTACAGGCGCTGCCACTCGGCGAGGTCCTGGTAGCTGCCCTGGACGACCTCGACGCCGGCCTTCTCGGCCTTCTTGATGTTGCGTCGCCACAGCTGGTTGAACTGCTTGTGCACTTCTTCCAGGGAGCGGTTCGCGAGCGGCACCTGGAAGACATAGCGCGGCTGTACGTCGCCGAAGCCGGCGCCGCCGTCCTCGCCCTGCTGCCAGCCCATGCGGCGGAGCTTGTCGGCGACTTCAAAGACGCGCGGCTCGATGTGGTCCGCCTCGATGTCGCGCAGGCGCTTCACATCCGCGTCCTGGATGCCCTTCTTGATGGAGGGCGCGTCCCAGCGGCGGATGATGACCGGCGGGCCCATCTTCACGGAGAAGGCGCCCTGCTGCTTCAGATGCGCGAGCATCGGGCGCAGCCACTCTTCGAGGTTCGGGGCGAACCAGTTGATGACCGGGCCCTCGGGCAGGTACGCGAGGTAGCGCTTGATCTTGGGCAGCTGGCGGTACAGCACGAGGCCCGCACCGACCATCTCGCCGTTGCGCTCGTCGAACCAGCCCAGGTGCTCGGAGCGCCACTCCGCCTTCACATCTGCCCATGCGGGAACCTGCATGTGGCTCGCCGAGGGCAGGCTCTGGATGTATGCCAGATGCTGCTCTCGGCTGATGGTCCTCAGGGTCAGGCTCATTCGGGGCGCTCCTCGGGCTGGTGTGTCCCCATGGGTACAGGGGCTCCGGCTCTCGCGCCGAAGCCTACTGCGCCCTGTGAGCGCCCCGACCGGCCGTATGGGAGGTCGGTGGTGGAGGCGGCCCCGTGGCAGCCTCCGAGGCAAGCAGCCTCAGCCGATGACCCCGCCGAAGAGACCGCCGTGGGCCATGCCGATGAAGAAGCCGATGGCCGACGCTCCCAGGCCCAGGATCAGGCCGAATCGTTCACGGGTCGTCTCGGAGACGAACTGGCCGTAGGCCCCGGTCAGGATGCCGACGAGCCCTGCCCAGGAGCTGAGGAGATGGAGCCCGGGCCAGAGCGAGGAGATGATCGCGATCGCTCCGAGCACCACGGTCACCCCGAGCAGGGAGTCCGGCAGCGGATGGGGCTTGCCGTCCGTGGCGAAAAGGGAGGAGGAAGCGGTGCTGTTGGGACGCATTACTTGTGCCATGGGGCACCTCCTGCGGAAGCGGCGCATCGTAGCGCCGTACACACCCGATGTGTACAGATTGCGGGCACGGGCTGCCGGATTTCAACCGGAAGCAGAGGTGCGGGTAGTCTGTACGGTCTGCACCGGTGTCTGTTCACGCCCCCGACCAGGGGCTCACTCCACTGACCAGCGCGGATCCGCTCGGCGGGACCGATTGTCAGTGGTGGCCGATACCGTTGCTCACGCATAACAACCCTCCTGCCACGGAACGACCGTGGCCGCTGAGTCCAAAGGAGGTGGGTTCCACATGCGTCACTACGAGGTGATGGTCATCCTCGACCCCGATCTGGAGGAGCGCGCTGTCGCCCCCCTGATCGAGAACTTCATGTCTGTCGTCCGTGAGGGCAACGGCAAGGTGGAGAAGGTCGACACCTGGGGCCGTCGTCGTCTCTCGTACGAGATCAAGAAGAAGCCTGAGGGCATCTACTCGGTCATCGACCTGCAGGCCGAGCCTGCGGTCGTCAAGGAGCTCGACCGCCAGATGAACCTGAACGAGTCGGTCCTCCGGACCAAGGTCCTCCGTCCCGAGACCCACTGAACTTCTTAGTTCAGCGGTACTCGGGATTCGAGTAGCAGCAAGCAGCCAGCAGCAAACCCGCCGAGAGGTTCCCCCATGGCAGGCGAGACCGTTATCACCGTCGTCGGAAACCTGACCGACGACCCCGAGCTGCGCTTCACCCCGTCCGGTGCGGCCGTCGCGAACTTCACGATCGCGTCGACGCCCCGGACGTTCGACCGCCAGACCAATGAGTGGAAGGACGGCGATGCGCTGTTCCTCCGCGCGTCGATCTGGCGTCAGGCCGCGGAGAACGTCGCCGAGTCGCTGACGCGCGGTATGCGCGTCGTCGCTCAGGGACGTCTGCGGCAGCGTTCGTACGAGACCCAGCAGGGCGAGAAGCGGACGGTCGTGGAGCTCGAGGTCGACGAGATCGGCCCCTCGCTGCGCTACGCCACCGCCAAGGTCACCAAGACCCCCGGTCGTGGTGGCCAGGGTGGCGGCGGCGGATTCGGCGGCGGCCAGCAGGGCGGCGGCGGTGGCGGCTGGGGCGGCGGCCCCGGCGGCCAGCAGGGCGGTCAGGGAGGTGGCCAGGGCGGAGCCCCGGCCAACGACCCCTGGGCGACCGGTGCGCCGGCCGGCGGCGGCCAGCAGGGCGGCGGCGGTGGCGGCTGGGGCGGAAGCTCCGGCGGCTCCGGCGGCGGCTACTCGGACGAACCCCCCTTCTAGGGATCACTCCCTTTCAGGGCTGGGTTCGCACCCCACACTTCTTGATCACACAGGAGAAACACCATGGCGAAGCCGCCTGTGCGCAAGCCTAAGAAGAAGGTCTGCGCTTTCTGCAAGGACAAGGTCACGTACGTGGACTACAAGGACACGAACATGCTGCGGAAGTTCATTTCCGACCGCGGCAAGATCCGTGCCCGCCGCGTGACCGGCAACTGCACGCAGCACCAGCGTGACGTCGCCACGGCCGTGAAGAACAGCCGTGAGATGGCGCTGCTGCCCTACACGTCCACCGCGCGATAAGGAAAGGGTGACCGAAACATGAAGATCATCCTGACCCACGAGGTCTCCGGCCTCGGCACCGCCGGCGAGGTCGTCGACGTCAAGGACGGGTACGCCCGTAACTACCTGATCCCGCGGAAGTTCGCGATCCGCTGGACCAAGGGTGGCGAGCAGGACGTGGCGCAGATCCGCCGCGCCCGCAAGATCCACGAGATCGCCACCATCGAGCAGGCCAACGAGATCAAGGCCAAGCTCGAGGGCACCGCGGTCCGTCTGGCCGTCCGCTCCGGCGACGCCGGTCGTCTCTTCGGTTCCGTCACCCCGGCCGACGTCGCTTCGGCGATCGAGGCTGCCGGTGGCCCGAAGGTCGACAAGCGCCGTGTCGAGCTGGGCTCGCCGATCAAGTCGCTCGGTGGCCACGAGGCCTCCGTGCGTCTGCACCCCGAGGTTGCCGCCAAGGTCAACATCGAGGTCGTCTCTGCCTGAGCACTGCCCTGAGCAGCGCTGAAGCACATGTGGGGCCGCACCCTTCGGGGGGCGGCCCCACATGCTTGCTCTCCGCGTTTCACGTGAAACAGCGCAGCCGCTGCTGCACGGTTTCACGTGAAACAGGAGTTGCTTGGAGTCAGCGCGTCGCGCCCGTCACGGCCCAGCGTCCCGAGCGGTAGCGGATCCAGAGCGTGATCATGCGCACCGCCATCATCAGCGCCATCGCGCCCCATACCGCGGTGAGGCCACCGCCGAGGACGGGGACCAGGAGCGCCACTGGCGTGAAGATGGCGAAGGTGACCAGCATGGCCCAGGCCAGATACGGCCCGTCGCCCGCGCCCATGAGGACACCATCCAGGACATAGACGATCCCGCAAATGGGCTGGGCCAGGGCCACGACGATGAGGGCGGGCAGGGCGGCGTCCTGCACGAGCTGGTCGCTCGTGAACAGCGGGACGAACAGTGGCCTGGCGACGACGATCAGTACGCCGAGGACGACTCCCGCGGCGATCCCCCACTCCACCATCCGTCGGCAGACGGCCCGCGCGCCCGGAGCGTCGTCCGCTCCGAGGTAGCGGCCGATGATCGCCTGACCGGCGATGGCGATGGCGTCGAGGGCGAAGGCCGTCAGGCTCCACAGCGACAGGATGATCTGGTGCGCGGCCACATCGGCGTCACCGAGCCGGGCGGCGACGGCCGTCGCGATCATCAGGATCGCCCGGAGCGAGATCGTACGGACGAGGAGAGGCGCGCCTGCCTGAGCGCAGGCCCTGATGCCGGCGGCGTCCGGACGCAGTGAAGCCCCGTGACGGCGGGCGCCGCGGACCACGACGACGAGGTAGACGGCGGCCATGCCGACCTGGGCGATGACGGTGCCCCAGGCCGAACCCGCGATGCCCAGACCGGCGCCGTAGACGAGCGCGACGTTCAGTCCGGCGTTGGCGACGAAGCCGGCGACCGCCACATAGAGAGGGGTCTTGGTGTTCTGCAGCCCGCGCAGGACACCGGTGGCCGCGAGGACGATGAGCATCGGGGGAATGCCGAGCGAGGAGATGCGCAGGTAGGTGATCGCGTAGGGCGTCGCCGTGTCGGAAGCGCCGAAGAGCTCGACCAGCGCCGGGGCCGTGGGCAGGGCGACCGCGACCACCACGGCTCCGAGGAACAGGGCGAGCCAGATGCCGTCCATGCCCTGTTGGATGGCGGACTTCAGATCGCCGGAGCCGACGCGGCGGGCAACCGCGGCGGTGGTCGCGTAGGCGAGGAAGACGAAGATGCTGACCGCGGTCTGCAGCAGGGCCGAGGCGACGGCAAGTCCGGCGAGCTGTGAGGTGCCGAGATGGCCGACGATGGCGCTGTCGGCCATGAGGAAAAGGGGCTCGGCGACGAGTGCGCCAAAGGCGGGAACGGCGAGGGCGACGATCTCTCGGTCGTGCCGGCGTCGGGCAGCCTTGGGTGTCGCGGGAGCCTGTGTCATGGGCACCAATCTAATCTTCCACAGGTAAGAGATGCAATGCGAGAGTGACCCTTACTTGTGGAGGTCTTCCGCGTGTCGCGCGGCGGGGGTGATGAAGATCTTGGGCCGACTGGGAAAGTTTTTCTTCTGCACAGCCGGTGGACGGGAAAACAGCAGGTCAGAGCCTGTGTATGGAATAGCCTGAGGGCTTGTTCACAGGCCTGTCCACCGCCTCGTGCACAGGTTTTCCCCGGTTCTCCACAGCGAGGGGCCCGTCATCCACACCGCCTGTGGATAACCAGATTGGCTGACGGTGCAGACAGGCCTACCGTGGTGCGGCGCCCACCGTGTCCCGCGACCTCGGAAACCTCACAAATCCGACGCGTCAGAAGCGGAGTTGGGCCGCTTATTTGTCAGTGTCGTGCCGTAGGAATGAGGGGTACGGCGAGGTCCGCTCGGCGGACGGGAGGAGGCGGCCCGGTGAGTATCTCCGAGCCATTGGACGACCCCTGGGCCGACGACGGTCCCAGTGATCGCCTTCCCGCTTCCCGGCCGTTCCGGGGCGGTGGCCGAGGCCAGGGCGATCAGCACGAGCGGGGCAGCGAGGGCGGCGGCTGGGACGAGGGTCCTGCCACCTTCGAGCGCGTCCCGCCGCAGGATCTGGAGGCCGAGCAGTCCGTGCTCGGTGGCATGCTCCTGTCGAAGGACGCGATCGCCGACGTCGTGGAGGTCATCAAGGGGGCCGACTTCTACAAGCCGGCCCACGAAACGATCTTCCAGGCGGTCCTCGACGTCTACGCCAAGGGTGAGCCCGCCGACCCGATCACCATCGCCGCGGAGCTGACCAAGCGCGGCGAGATCAACAAGGTCGGTGGCGCATCGTATCTGCACACCCTCGTGCAGACGGTCCCGACGGCGGCGAACGCCGAGTACTACGCGGAGATCGTCCACGAGCGCGCCGTGCTGCGCCGTCTCGTCGAGGCGGGCACGCGGATCACGCAGATGGGATACGCGGGCGACGACGACGTCGACGAGATCGTCAACAGGGCGCAGGCCGAGGTCTACGCGGTCACCGAGCAGCGCACCAGCGAGGACTACCTCCCGCTCGGCGACATCATGGAGGGCGCGCTCGACGAGATCGAGGCGATCGGTTCGCGCAGCGGCGAGATGACCGGTGTGCCGACCGGCTTCACCGACTTCGACTCGCTCACCAACGGTCTGCACCCGGGCCAGATGATCGTCATCGCGGCCCGCCCCGCCATGGGTAAGTCCACGCTGGCACTGGACTTCGCGCGCGCCGCGTCGATCAAGAACAACCTGCCCAGCGTCATCTTCTCCCTCGAAATGGGGCGCAACGAGATCGCGATGCGTCTGCTGTCGGCCGAGGCGCGCGTGGCCCTGCACCACATGCGCTCCGGCACGATGACGGACGAGGACTGGACGCGGCTCGCGCGCCGGATGCCCGAGGTCTCGGCCGCGCCGCTGTACATCGACGACTCCCCGAACCTGTCGATGATGGAGATCCGCGCGAAGTGCCGCCGGCTCAAGCAGCGCAACGACATCAAGCTCGTGATCATCGACTATCTGCAGCTGATGCAGGCCGGTGGCTCGAAGCGTTCCGAGAGCCGTCAGCAGGAGGTCTCGGACATGTCCCGAAACCTGAAGCTGCTGGCCAAGGAGCTGGAGCTGCCGGTGATCGCGCTCTCCCAGCTGAACCGTGGCCCCGAGCAGCGCACGGACAAGAAGCCGATGGTCTCCGACCTGCGTGAGTCCGGCTCCATCGAGCAGGACGCCGACATGGTCATCCTTCTGCACCGTGAGGACGCGTACGAGAAGGAGTCCCCGCGCGCGGGCGAGGCGGACATCATCGTCGGCAAGCACCGTAACGGTCCGACGGCCACGATCACCGTCGCCTTCCAGGGCCACTACTCGCGCTTCGTGGACATGGCACAGACCTGATCGGGAGACGGGCAGGGCGAGCACCCCGGCCGGTCCGGAGAAGATCAGCCTCCGGTGAAAACCGCTCGACGGCGATCGTCGGCCGGGATGGACTGGGCCCATGACGACATCCCCGGAAGAGCTGTTGCCCACCACGCGTCGCGCCCTCCTCCACCGCCTCGCCGTGGCCCAGAGCGAGGGGCGGGCGCCCTCACTCGTGGCCGCGGTCGCGCGGGACGGTGAGCTGGTGTGGACCGGATCGCGTACCTCGGTGGACGGGCACGGGCCGGACGAGCACGTGCAGTACCGGATCGGCTCGATCACCAAGACGTTCACGGCCGTGCTGGTGCTACGGCTGCGCGACGAAGGGCTGATCGACCTGACGGACCCGCTGGAGAAGCATCTGTCCGGCACCGCCGCCGGCACGGTCACCATCGCCGAACTGCTCGCCCACACCGGCGGGTTGGCGGCCGAGACTCCGGGGGAATGGTGGGAGCGGAGCCCCGCGAGCCGGCGTCCGACCTTGGAAGACGTCCTCGGCGAGCAGCCCTTCCGGCACCCCGTCGGCCGTCGCCACCACTACTCCAACCCCGGCTATACGCTCCTGGGCGCCCTGGTCGAGGCGGTGCGCGGGGTGTCCTGGGAGGAGGCCCTGCGCGAGGAGATCCTCGAACCGCTGGGGCTGACCCGCACCAGCGTCCAACCGCAGCACCCGGCCGCCGGAGGCTGGGCCGTGCACCCGTACGCAGATGTGCTGCTTCCGGAGCCGAGCGAGGACCTGGGCCTGATGGCCCCTGCCGGTCAACTGTGGTCCACCACACGGGACTTGGCCGTCTTCGCGTCCTTCCTCACGGTCGGAGACGACCGGGTGCTGAGTGCGGACTCCGTCCGGGAGCTGCGGACCCCCGCCGCGCCGACGCTGCCCGGCGACTGGGAGACCTCGTACGGGCTCGGCATGCAGGTGGTGCGGGGTGGCGGCCTCACCTTGGCCGGACACACCGGCTCGCTGCCGGGGTTCGTGGCGGGGCTGTGGCTGTGCGAGGAAGAGGGCCTCGTGGCGGTCGCTCTCGCCAACTGCACGACGGGGCTGCCCGTGGCGACGCTGGCCGCCGAGCTGTTGGCGACCGTCGCCGAGGCCGAGCCGAGGTTGCCCGAGCCGTGGCGGCCGCTCCCCGAGGTGAAGGCGTCCGAACTGGAGCTGGTGGGGCCCTGGTACTGGGGGACACAGGCCGTGGTGCTGCGCCTGGCGGCCGACGGCGCAGTGGAGATGGGGCCGGCGGCCGAGGGCGGGCGACGCTCCCGGTTCCGGTCGAACGGGGACGGCACCTGGACCGGGCTCGACGGCTACTACGCGGGAGAACTGCTCCGGGCCGTCCGGCGGGACGACGGGGCGGTGAGCCACCTCGACCTCGGTTCCTTCGTCTTCACGCGGGAGCCGTACCCGGCGGACGGGCCGGTTCCTGGCGGGGTGGATCCGGAGGGGTGGCGGGGCATTCCGCGGTGATGCGCGGCTCTGTCGGTCGGCTGTTTCACGTGAATCGGTTGTTTCACGAACCGGCTGTTTCACGAACCGGCTGTTTCACGTGAAACAGCCGACCGATCGACACCCCGGTCCCGATCCTGGCCCCGATCACAGCTGCAGCTTGAATCCCATGTGTGAGCCCACGAAGCCGAGCCGCTCGTAGAAGCGGTGGGCGTCGGTGCGCGTGGCATCGGAGGTCAGCTGCACCAACTGGCACTGTTGGCGCCGGGACTCGTCGATGGCCCACTCGATGAGCTGCGTGCCGAGGCCACTGCCACGCTCGTCCGCGTGGATGCGGACGGCCTCGATGATCGAGCGGGTGGAGCCCTTCCGGGAGAGCCCGGGGATGATGCTGAGTTGCAGCGTGCCGACGACGCGGCCCTCGCGCACGGCGACGACGAGGTGCTGATTCGCGTCGGCCGTCAGGCGTGCGTGCGCGGCAAGATACGGCGTGAGGTCCTCCGGTGACTCCCGCTGGGCGCCCAGCGGGTCGTCCGCCAGCATGGCGACAATCTCCGGAATGTCCTCGGCCGCGGCCGGCCTGATCTCAAGGTCTCCCATGGGCCGCAGCCTATGTGGGCCCCCGCCGACCGTGCTCGGCCCGGTCAGGCGACGGTGTGCAGCCCCTCGACCGCCTTGACCAGAGGGGCCAGATCCGGGTTCTCGGCCGCGGTGTCGAGGGCTTCCCGCAGCGCCGCGGAGTTCGTGGGGCGGGCCTCTTCGAGCAGGGTGAACCCGGCTTCGGAGACGTTTGTGTAGATGCCCCGACGGTCGGTCGGGCACAGGTAGCGGGAGAGCAGGCCGCGCTCCTCGAGCCGCGTGACCAGGCGCGTGGTCGCGCTCTGGCTCAGGACGACGGCGTCGGCCACCTGCTTCATCTGGAGGTGGCCGCCCTCCCCGTCGTGCTGGCGGCTGAGGACGTCAAGCAGCGAATACTCGCGCACGCTCAGCCCGTGGTGGGTCTGCAGCGCGCGCTCGATGTGGGACTCGATCTTCCCGTGCAACAGCGAAAGCGCGCACCAGCCCTGCGAGAGGGCGGTCAGTGCGGGGTCTGTAGCGGTCATGGCTCGTGGTTCCTCCGTCCCGGAGCGGCTCAGCCCAGGGTAGTCGATGTTCGGGGTTGCCCGCGTTTGCAATTAACCAGCGTCTGCAATTATTGTGAGGTCTCGTAAAGCGCACCCGCAACAGTCTGGAAGGGGTCCCTCCATGCCTCTCGCGCTTCTCGCCCTCGCGATCGGGGCGTTCGGTATCGGAACCACGGAATTCGTGATCATGGGATTGCTCCCGGAGGTCGCGGGTGACTTCGGCGTCTCCATCCCCACGGCCGGCTATCTGGTGACCGGCTACGCGCTCGGAGTGATGTTCGGCGCCCCGCTGATGACCGCCCTGGGCACGCGCATCCCGCGCAAGCGCATGCTGATGCTGCTGCTCGGCTTCTTCATCGTCGGCAACCTGCTGTCCGCCGTCGCGCCCGTCTTCGCCGTCATGCTGATCGGCCGCGTGGTCGCCTCGCTCGCCCACGGCGCGTTCTTCGGCATCGGCTCGGTCGTCGCGGCCGAGCTGGTGGCACCGGAGAAGAAGGCCGGAGCGATCGCCATGATGTTCACGGGCCTGACCGTCGCCAACGTGGTCGGTGTCCCGCTCGGCACGTTCATCGGCCAGTCGGTCGGCTGGCGCGTGACGTTCACGGTCGTCGCGGCGCTCGGCGTCATCGGTCTCGCCGGTATCGCCAAGCTCGTGCCCGACCTGCCCAAGCCGGAGGGCGTACGGCTGCGTCACGAGCTGGCCGCGTTCAAGAACGTGCAGGTCGTGCTCGCCATGGCGATGACCGTGCTCGGCTTCGGCGGCGTCTTCGCGGCCATCACCTACATCGCGCCGATGATGACGCACGTCGCCGGCTTCGCGGACGGCTCCGTCACCTGGCTCATGGTCCTCTTCGGCCTCGGCATGGTCGCCGGCAACCTCATCGGTGGAAAGTTCGCCGACCGCGCCCTGATGCCCATGCTGTACGTGTCGCTGGGCGCGCTCGCCCTCGTGCTCGCCCTGTTCACGGTCACCGCGCACAACCAGGTGCTGTCCGCGATCTCCATCGTGCTGATCGGCGCGTTCGGCTTCGCGACAGTGCCGCCGCTGCAGAAGCGCGTCCTCGACCAGGCCTCCGGCGCCCCGACGCTCGCCTCGGCCGTCAACATCGGCGCCTTCAACCTCGGCAACGCCCTCTCTGCCTGGCTCGGCGGCATGGTGATCGCCGCGGGCCTCGGCTACACCTCCCCGAACTGGGTCGGCGCCGTGCTCGCCGCGGGAGCCCTCGTCCTGGCCGTGCTGTCCGCGACCCTCGAGCGCCGCTCGTCCGCTCCGAGCCCGATCGTCGCGGCCGCCGAGCAGCCGTGCACCGAGCCGGCCCACCACTGACCAGCACCCCGGTCGACGGGGCCGACGACGCCCCCGCCCCACAGCCCCTCTCAGCACCACCCCGCAAGGAGCACCACCTCATGAGCACCACCGCTGTCACCCCGCTCAGCACGCAGGACGCCGAGACCCTGGTCTCCGCC
The DNA here is from genome assembly GCF_054871485.1 of Streptomyces sp. UC4497. Taxonomy (NCBI): domain Bacteria; kingdom Bacillati; phylum Actinomycetota; class Actinomycetes; order Kitasatosporales; family Streptomycetaceae; genus Streptomyces; species Streptomyces sp. UC4497. Next base: position 113,301 of record NZ_JBTYHB010000009.1, read on the forward strand.
GCTCGTCTCGCCGCCGAGGCGGCCGGAGTCACCGTCAGCGTCACCGTCCTCGACGCCGGCGGGCACCTCCTGGCCTTCCGTCGCGACGACCGCGCCGTCCTCATCTCCGGCGAGACCAGCACGCGCAAGGCGTACACCGCGCTCCAGCTGAACGCCCCCACCGCCGACCTCGTGGACCTGGTCAAGCCCGAGGGACCCTTCCACACCCTGCCCACCGCGCTGGACCGACCGCTGCTGTTCATCGCCGGCGGCCTGCCGGTCCACCGCGACGGCCGGCTCATCGGTGCCATCGGTGTCGGTGGCGGCGCGCCCGAGCAGGACCACGGCTTCGCCACCGCGGCCGTCGAGGCCCTCGCGTAGTCGCAGAGAAACACCACTCGTCCGCCCCAAGTCGCCGCAGCACTGCGGTACTTGGGGCGGACGTGTGTCAGCCCGCGGCCACGGTCAGCGGTGCGAAACGGCGGGTCCAGTCGCCGGGCAGGTCCGAAGCCCCGTAGTTCATCACCGCGTTGAGGCCGACGGCCTCGAGCCCGCGGTCCTTGAGCCACACCAGCAGCTCCTCATGGCGCACGTCGACGTCGGTGCGCAGCGGCCGGTCCGTGCCCGCCGCGAGCGAGGCCACGAGGGCCTGCGCCGTCGTCGTGTCACGGGCGACGAGGGGGCCGACGACGTGGGTGTGCTCGTTGGGCCAGGCGGCCGCGAAGCCGATGAGCCCGCCACCGCGCCCACCGCCCTCACCGTCCACCGCCACTCGCAACTGGTCCGCGAAAGCCGGAAGTCGCGTGATGACATGCGTGCGGTCCGGGCCGAAGACCTCCGCGTCCAGGCGGAGGATCGCCGTGAGGTCCTCCGCCGTGGCCGCGCGGGTGGTGACATCGGGCAGGGGCCCGCCCGCGGCGAATCGGCCGCGCACCATCTCGGCCCGCCCGGTCACCTTGAAGCCCAACTCCTCGTAGAGCGGGCGCCCGTACGGCGTCGCGTGGAGGGTGAGCGGTGTCGTGCCCGCCCGCTCGACGATGTGGCGCATCAGGCGCCTGCCGATGCCCTGTCGTGCGTGCTGTTCGGCGACCAGGACCATGCCGATCGCGCTGAGTTCGGGTTGCTCCCGGGGGCCGTAATCGGTCACTACGCAGGCGCTGACGAGACCGCCGTCGGGGTCGTCGATGCCGTAGCCGGTACCGGCGGAGAGCAGGAGCCGCCACTTGTGTTCCTCACGGGGCCAGCCCCGGTTCTCGGACAGGTCGGCGCACGCGAGGACATCGCGCGGGGTGAGGCGACGGATGGGCAGGTCGGAGAGGGAAGGTGTCGGCACGCAGGTCAGGCTGTCGGACTTCGCCCCGTGGCGTCCACCGCTTTGTGGAGAGTGCCCCGAGGCTTTCGGTCACGCGGGAGTTTCACGTGAAACATGGCGCCGGCGGCGGCTCTCGCCCGCGCTCGACGGCGCCGGACGCGCGAATTGGCGCACCGAGACCGGTAATTGACGAATTTACGAAGTGGCCGAGGTTCGCTTAATCCGCAGTTATGCCGGTAGGGGGTTGTCGACTTCGCGGCGGCCGGTATCGTCGGGTCCGGATCGCACCGGGTGGCCGAAGAAGGCCGAGGGGAAGCCCGTGGTGCGCGCAGGCCCACGCAGCCTAACGGGACGGAGAGATCGAAGACCTGCACTTTCCGCTTTGCGTTCTGGGCAATGACACCGGGTGGCATGCTGCGATGAGGGGACTGCGGACAATGTCACACTCTTGCCTTACTTGTCAGTAGCCGTCCGGAATGCAGTGTTCAATGTGGACTGCATTGTTGTCGAGGCGCGGGGGAAAGCCCACAGTTTCCGGGCGGGGAACAGCTCGGGAGTACGTTGACCGACCGAAATATGTTCGAGGCGAGGCACAGCATGGACGCTCCGACCACTACGCCGTCGGCCGGTTCCGGTTCTGACGGTTCGGACGGTGGGGGCGGCTGGTTCACGCCGCGCACGGCCCCGGCCCCGCAGCCGCCCACCACCGGTTCCGGCCAGGAGGCGACGCAGGAGGAGCACCGAATACCGGAGCCGCGTCAGGCGCCGCCCGCGCAGCAGGCACAGCAGCCCGCCCCGCCGCGCGCCGCCGAGACGCCCGGCCCCCTGGCGGCCCCCGCGCGCCCCGCTCCCGCGCAGGCTTCCCCCGACGCGATCCTGGTCCGCCGCACGATGGACGAGATCGGTCCCGTCGCGGACAGGGTCACCTCGTACTTCTACGCGCTGCTCTTCGTGCGCCATCCCGAACTGCGCCCGCTCTTCCCCGCGGCGATGGACACCCAGCGCGACCGGCTCCTCAAGGCGCTGCTGACCGCCGCCGAGCACATCGACAACAAGGACGTCCTGGTGGCGTACCTGAAGAACCTGGGGCGCGGTCACCGCAAGTACGGCACGCAGGCCGACCACTACCCGGCTGTCGGCGAGTGCCTGATCGCCGCGCTCACCCAGTACGCCACGACCACGTGGAACGCGGAGACCGAGGCCGCCTGGGTCCGCACGTACACGACGATCTCCCAGGTCATGATCGACGCGGCGGCCGAGGACGAACTGAAGTCCCCGGCCTGGTGGATGGTCGAGGTCGTCTCGCACGATCTGCGCACGCCCGACATCGCCGTGGTGACCGTGCGGCCCGATCAGCCCTACCCGTTCCTGGCCGGGCAGTACACGACGCTGGAGACGCCCTGGTGGCCGCGGATCTGGCGGCACTACTCGTTCGCGTCCGCGCCCCGCTCCGACGGACTGCTCTCGTTCCACGTGAAGGCGGTCCCGGCGGGCTGGGTCTCCAACGCCCTGGTGCACCGGGCCCGTCCCGGAGACGTGCTGCGCCTCGGCCCGCCCGCCGGCTCCATGACCGTCGACCACACCACCGACAGCGGGCTGCTCTGCCTGGGCGGCGGCACCGGCATCGCGCCCATCAAGGCGCTCGTCGAGGACGTGGCCGAGCATGGGCACCAGCGCTCGGTCGAGGTGTTCTACGGCGCCCGCACCAACCACGATCTGTACGACATCGACACGATGCTGCGCCTCTCACAGAGCCACCCGTGGCTCTCGGTGCGCCCCATCGTCGACCAGCAGGCCCACCTCCAGCTGCCGGACGCGGTACGGGAGTACGGCCCCTGGAACGAGTACGACGCGTATCTCTCGGGGCCGCCCGGCATGATCCGCAGCAGCATCGACACCCTGAGGCGCATCGGCATCCCCGGCAGCCGCATCCGGCACGACTCGGTCGAGGACCTGGTCGCGGCGGCGGACTGAGCCCCGCCCGCCGCCAAAGCCCGTTACAGCCAGGCGTCAGCCCAGATCGGGCGCGTGCATCGCTCGTACACCCTCGATGTTGCCGTCCAGGTAGTGACGCAGCGAGAGCGGCACCAGATGGACCGAGGCGATGCCGACGCGGGTGAACGGCACCCGCACGATCTCGTAGCTGCCGCACGGGTCCTCGACCTCGGGCCCGTGCCGCTCGGCGGTGTCCATCGACTCCAGTCGGCAGACGAAGAAGTGCTGGACCTTCACGCCGGTCGCGCCGCCGTCCTCGCCGATGTGCTCGACGGTGTCCACGAAGCAGGGCACCACGTCGACGATCTTGGCGCCGAGTTCCTCGTGCACCTCGCGGTGGAGGGCGTCCACGACGGTCGTGTCCTCCGGCTCGACCCCGCCACCGGGAGTCACCCAGTACGGATCGACGCCGGGCTTGGTCCGCTTGATCAGGATCAGGTTGTCGCCATCCAGCAGGACGGCGCGTGCGGTGCGCTTGACCACGGGTCGGACGGTCATGGGAGAAATGTGGCCCGGCTGGTTCCACGTGAAACATCCCGTATCGCTCGGCGTCCCGATCATGACCAGTCGACGGCAGCGCGCAGCAGCCACTCATGCGCCCGCGCGATGTGCGGCATGGCTAGTGTGCCGGTGCGAACCACCAGGAAATACGTACGCAGCGGCGGTACGGGCGGGTCGAGCAGGGCGACGATCTCCCCGCGCTCCAGGTTCTCCTCGCAGAGATAGCGCGGCAGGACGGCGAGGCCGGCTCCCGCGATCACACAGGCGAGTACCGCGCGCAGATCGGGCACGACGACCGTGGCGGAAACAGCGGGCCGGGAGTCGAAGACGGCGGCCCAGTAGCGGCTGACCAGGGGCAACGACTCGTGCACCTCGACCACCGGGAACTTCTCCAGGGATGGCGCCGCGTCGCGGTGCAGCATGCCGCGCCCGATCCGGGCGGCCAGGCGCGGAGCGGCGGCCAGCACATGCTCCTCGTCGCAGAGCGGAGTCGCCGTGTGCAGGGCGCCGCGCGGACGGGCCGTCGCGATGGCCAGATCGTGATGTCCCGCGGCGAGCCCCTCCAGGGTTTCCTCGGCCGTGCCGAAGCTCGTCCGTAACGCGATGCTCTGCCCGTCGTCCCGGGTCAGGGCCGTCAGCGCGGGCAGGGCGCGCTCCGCGGTGAACTCCGGAGGCCCCGCCAGGTGCAGGGTGCGCACGGCGGACTCCTCGCCGAGCCCGGCCTCGGCGATCTCCACGAGGGCGTCGAGATGCGGAGCCGCCTTGTGGGCCAGCTCGTCGGCGATCGTCGTGGCCGTCACGCCGCGCGCCTGGCGCAGGAAGAGCGGGCGCCCCAACTGCCGCTCCAGCGTGCGTATCTGGGAGGTGACCGCCGGCTGGGACAGGCCGAGCAGCGCGGCGGCTCGCGTGAACGAACCGGCGCGATGCACCGTCACAAAGGTGCGCAGCAACGCGAGATCCATCGCGGCACGCCTCCCTCCCCAACCTCCGGGCGCGCCCAACTATAAATAAGTCGATAGGTCTCTGTCGCTACCGTGATTGGACACTGACACAGAGTCAACTAGCCTTGTTCGCGCGGTTCTTCGCGCGTGAGAACCGGGACGGTCCGAGCCACGAGGGGGGAGGCTCGGACCGTCCGTTGTACGTAGCGCGGTACTAGCAACCGCCCGGCTTCAGTACCGGTATCAGGCCTCGTCCAGCGCCCGCAGCACGTCCGCCACCAGGTCCTCGGTGTTCTCGGCGCCCGCCGAGAAGCGGATGAAGCCCTCGGTGACGGCGTCCCCGCCCCAGCGCCCGCGCCGCTCGGCAGTGGACCGTACGCCGCCGAAACTCGTCGCGTCGTCCACCAGGGTCAAGGCTTCCAGGAACCGCTCGGCCCGGGCGCGCGAGGACAGCTCGAAGGCGACCACACAGCCGAACCGCCGCATCTGACCTGCGGCGACGTCATGGGACGGGTCACCGGGCAGACCAGGATGACGCACCCCGGCGACGTCCTCGCGTCCCAGCAGCGCCTGCGCCACGGCCAGTGCGTTGGCGCTCTGCCGCTCGGCGCGCAGCTCGAGCGTGGCGAGGGACCGGTGCGCGAGCCAGGCCTCCATCGGCCCCGGAATCGCTCCGACGATCTTGCGCCACCGCTTCACCGAGGCGATCAACTCGGCGTCGGCGCACGCGACGTAGCCGAGCAGAAGGTCGCCGTGGCCCGTGAGCTGCTTGGTGCCGCTGGCCACCGCGAAGTCCGCGCCGAGCTCCAGCGGGCGCTGCCCGAGCGGCGTCGCGAGCGTGTTGTCCACGGCGACGAGCGCCCCGCGCGCGTGGGCGGCGTCGGCGAGGCGCCGGATGTCACAGACGTCGAGGCCCGGGTTGGACGGCGTCTCCAGCCACAACAGGCGTGCCCCGTCGAGCACGTCGAGCTGCGCGTCACCACCGGTCGGCGCGGTGCGCACCTCGATCCCGTACGCCGTGAGCTGCTCGCGGACGAGCGGGAAGACCTGGTAGCCGTCGGCCGGCAGGACCACCGCGTCGCCGGCGCGCAGCTGCGAGAAGAGAACCGCGGAGATCGCCGCCATGCCGGAGGCGAAGGCCAGCGTCTCCACGCCGGAGCGCCCCGGAGCCTCCAACTCGCTGATGGCGCGCTCGAGATGCGTCCAGGTCGGATTCTCGTCGCGGCCGTACGCATAGGGCCCCGACACATCGCCGGGCAGATGGAAGTGTGCGGCGAACACCGGCCCCGGCAGGGTCGGTTCGTTCTTGACCGGCTCGGGCAGACCCGCCCGGACCGCCCGCGTGCCGTCTCCGGGCTCCTGAGCCGACGGCTTCTGCGCCGAGGGCTCCGTTCCCGGCTCCTGTGCCGAGGGCTCCGTCATGCGTCCCGTCCTCCCACTGCTTCGCGCACGGATACGAGAAGGCCGTCCGAGGCCGCCTCGACCATCTTCAGGCACTCCTCGAAGCCGCCCAGACCGCCGTAGTACGGATCGGGGACGTCCAGGTCCGAGGCGTCGGCCCCGGCATCGTAGGAACGCAGCAGGCGCACCTTCTCGGCGTCCTCGGGCGTCGACGCGAGGCGGCGCAGGGTGCGCAGATGGCCGTGGTCGAGGGCGACGACCAGGTCGAGGCGGGCGAACCAGTCTTGGTGGAACCGGCGGGCCGTGTGCTCGGAGTCGTAGCCGTTCTCGGTGAGGACGAGGACGGTGCGCGGGTCGGCGCCGTCGCCCTCGTGCCAGCCGTCCGTGCCCGCGCTGTCGACCTCGACGAGGCCGTCGAGCCCCGCCTCCTCGACGCGGGCGCGGAAGACGTGCTCGGCCATGGGAGAGCGGCAGATGTTGCCGGTGCAGACGAAACAGACGCGGTAGGTCATCCTCGGCCGCTCTCAGTCCTTGCCGTCGGGCAGCACGACGTTCAGCGCCCAGGAGACGATCGACACGATCAGGCCACCGAGGATCGCGGTCCAGAGGCCGTCGACGTGGAAGCTCAGGTCCACCTGGTCGGCCAGCCACGAGGTCAGCAGCAGCATCAGGGCGTTCACGATCAGCGTGATCAGGCCGAGCGTGAGGATGAACAGCGGGAAGGTCAGCAGCTTTACGATCGGCTTCACGATCACGTTGACCAGGCCGAAGATGAGGGCGACGAGGATCAGCGTGCCGATCTTCTTGCCGGTGCTGTCGCCGGTGAGGGTGATCTTGTCGAGCACCCAGACGGCGACGGCCAGGGCGCCCGCGTTGGCGATCGTCTTGACGAGGAAATTCATCATGTGTCTGATCGTTGCAGACATGATCGGTGACAGGGGTGGGCGAGGCTGATGAAGGCGTTCCGGTTGGACGAGCTGGAGGCGGAGAGAGCCGCCAACGACGGGGCGTATCTGCAGTTCCTTCGGGAGCGCAATGTGTCCGTCGGGCTGTACGCGCTCGACGCGGGCACACAGGACCCGCAGCAGCCGCACCAGCAGGACGAGGTCTACCTCGTGGTCAGCGGCCGCGGTTCGATCACGGTCGGCATGGAGACCACTCAGGTCGGCCGGGGCAGCGTCGTGTACGTGCCGGCCGGTGTCGCGCACAAGTTCCACCACATCAGTGAGGACCTGCGCGTTCTCGTCGTCTTCTCGCCTCCGGAGGGCTGACGGGTCGGCCCGTGGGACGGGCCCCACCTCGGGGTTCCCTAGGGGGCGGGTCAGGGGAGGACAAGGGATCGGAAGGGCCCGCACGGGCCTTCGACGTGCCAGCATCGAAGCAGAACGTCGAAGTGGAACGTCGAACCGGAACATTCGAAGCAGAAGCATCCGAGCAGAAGCATCGACATCCAAGCAGAAGCATCGAAGAGACAACGGAGGAGAGCGATGGCAGTGCGAGAAATATTCGCGGACATGCCGTGGTGGGTGAAGTGGGTCGCGGTGCCGGTCATCGCCATCGTCGTGTTCGGTGGTCTGATCGCGAGCGTGGTCGGTTTTGTGATCGGCCTGCTGTTCAAGGTGCTCGTGTTCGCCGCTCTGGTGGGTGGACTCATCTACGTAGTGCGGAAGTTCATGGTCGGTTCGTCGTCGCGGAGCCGCGACTGGTGATGCCGGGCACGCACTTGTGTGCGGATCCCGGTCGTTGCGACGCGCGACCTTTCGCACGACCGGGGGAAGTTTCCTTGCGCGGCAGGCGCCAATCGGTGGCCAAGGGTTAGAGTCCGGAATTCGATGGCTTTAGCCCCCTGCGAGCCTCGAACACGCGGGGGTTCCCCACGCGCATCGGGAGTGAACCTTGGCCACGGTCGATACCGCACCCGCCGCCGCCCCGCAGACGCTCATCGGCTCCGTACAGCGGGCCATGCGACTGCTCGAGGCGGTCGCTTCCCATGACGACGGGGCGCCGGCCAAGCAGCTCGCGCGGGAAGCCGGCCTCGCCCTTCCCACCGCGTACCACTTGTTGCGCACGCTGGCTCACGAGGGATATCTCCGCCGGGAGAACGGCGTCTTTGTTTTCGGTGACGCCGCCGAGCGTTTGAGCAGCAGCGGAGCACAGCAGAATCGTCGCAGCATGATCACCGATGCGCTGCGGCACTGGCGCGACACCATCGGCGTCCCGGTCTATTTCGCGGTCTACCGGGACGGCGAGATCGAGCTCGTCGCCGTCGCCGACACCCCGGCCAATCCGGCCGTCGAGGAGTGGGCCGACTTCCGGGAGACCGGCCATGCCCACGCCATCGGCCAGTGTCTGCTCTCCCAGCTCGACGAGGAGGCCCGCAAGGACCACCTCGACCGCTACCCCGCGCAGTCGATCACTCCGTATTCGGTCCGTGACGACCGCGCTCTGCTACGGAAGCTGAGCCGGTTGGGCCGCATGGAACCGGTCGTCGAGCGTCAGGAGTACGCGCTGGGCACTGCCTGTGCCGCGTTCCCCGTGACGATCGGCTCGACCGCGGCAACCTTGGCCATTTCTCTCCCTACCCATCAGGCGGAGAAACTGCTGCCCACAGCCCGTCGGTTGCAGCACGAGATCGGCAGGCTGGTAGGAACACTCGCCTTCTCTATCAGCATTTGAAAACTCACTCCTTGTGATCCTGTGTGTACGTTGAGCAAGATGCCAGCAGTGTCAGGGAGATGATTCCTGGCCAATCGACGGCAAGTTGACGGGGTAGGCGATGCGCGAGTCCGTACAGGCAGTCCAAGCAGAGGTCATGATGAGCTTCCTCGTCTCCGAGGAGCTCTCGTTCCGCATTCCGGTGGAGCTCCGGTACGAGTCCACCGATCCGTACGCCGTGCGGCTGACCTTCCATCTCCCCGGAGACGCGCCTGTGACCTGGGCGTTCGGTAGGGAGCTCCTCGTCGACGGGGTCAACGGGGCCAGTGGCGAAGGGGATGTACAGGTCACACCGGTGGAGCGGGTGGGTGGCGCCGTCGGCGAGATGCCGGGAGAGGTGCACATCAGGCTCCAGGTCGGGGCGGACCAGGCCCTGTTCCGGGCCGGGGTCGCACCGCTCGTCGCGTTCCTCGACCGGACGGACAAGCTCGTCCCGCTGGGCCAGGAGGAGACGGGCGCGGACTTCGAGTCCGATCTCGACGAGGCTCTCGACCGGATCCTCGCCGAGGAGCAGAGCGCGGGCTGACTCCCCATCACCCGTACAACGACGTAACGCTTCAGCAGCGCGGTGCACCCGAGCAGTTCCGCGCCCTTCAGCGTTTACGCCGCCGACCTCCGCCACCGCGTCCAGGAGCGGGAGCGGCCTTCGCGGGCTCCCGTGTCTCCGGACGGTCGTCCCGTGTGTCCGGGCGGTCGGCGGAGACCACGAGCGCGGCCAGGACGGTGGTCACCGGCACCGAGGCGACGAGGCCGATCGAGCCGACCAGCGTACGCACGATCTCCTCGGCCACCAGCTCGCTGTTGGCCACGTCGGCGACGCTGCTCTGCGCGATCGAGAAGAGCAGCAGCAGCGGCAGCGCGGCGCCCGCATAGGCCAGGACGAGCGTGTTGACGACGGACGCGATGTGGTCGCGGCCGATGCGGATCGCCGCCCGGTACAGGGCGCGCCGGCCCAGCGTCGGGTTCGCCTCGTGCAGCTCCCACACGGCGGAGGTCTGCGTGACCGTCACGTCGTCGAGCACACCGAGCGAGCCGATGATGACGCCGGCGAGCAGCAGACCGCTCATGTCGATGTCCGGGTACAGGCCGTGGATCAGTCCCGTGTTGTCGTCGGTGTTGCCCGTCAGGGCCGCCCAGCCGATGAACAGCGAGCCCAACAGGCCGATCAGCAGCAGCGATACGAGGGTGCCGAGCACGGCGACGGAGGTTCTGGCCGTCAGGCCGTGACACATGTAGAGCGCGATCAGCATGATCGCGCTGGCTCCGACCACCGCGACGACCAGGGGGTTCGACCCCTGCAGAATCGCGGGCAGGATGAAGAACGTCAGCACCAGAAAGCTGATCGCGAGCGCGACCAGTGCCATGACGCCGCGCATCCGGCCCACCACGACCACGGCCAGGGCGAAGATTCCGGCCAGCAGCACCATCGGAACCTTGCGGTTCACGTCGGTGACCGAGTACTGCAGCTCCTTCGGTGCGTCCGGCGCGTAGGCGGCGATCACCTTCTGGCCCTCGTGCAGCTGCCGGGGTGAATCCGGCTGGACGACCTCGGTGAACGTGCGGCCCTTGTCCTTGCCGCCGTCGATCCGGATCGTCGCGTTCTCGCAGGTGCCACTGGTCTTCTGTTCGCCTGTGGTGCCCTGCTGCGCCGTGGGGTCCCCGGTCGGGCTCTGGCCCTGGGCGTGCACGGACGAGCAGTCGACCTTCTCGACCCGGGTGACCGTGGCCTGCTGCGTCTGGCGGTCGAAGCCGACACCGCTGCGCTCGTGCGGCGGTGCGCCGCCCGGCCAGAGCACCGCGAGGCCCACGACGACCGCGACCGAGAACGGGATCAGGACGGCCGCGATCACCTTGCGCAGGTGTCGCGAGACAGGAGCCGCTGGGCCGTGGCTGTGGGAGTGCCCGTGCGGCGGGTGGGACGGCGGAGCTGGGGGCTGCTGTCTGGTGGTCACCGCCAGATCATCGCAAGAACGGAGGGGGCCCTCTGGTCAACGCGGCGTACGTCACGTTAGCGTGGAGGCGCTTTTGCCATCGCGGGAGCTCGGAGCACCGGGCTGAGAGGGCGCTGACCTTCGTCCCAGCGCGTTTCACGTGAAACAGCGTGGAGCTGCGCGACCAGGGACGGATACGGCTGCGTCGACCGCTGAACCTGTTACCGGGTAATGCCGGCGTAGGGAGTAGGTCTCATGACCACAACGGACGCGCACACGCCTGCCTCCAGCTCGACCGAGGAGGCCGGCCGGTCCATCGGCTGGCACAAGGGGTACATCAGGGGCTCGCGCCCCGACCTCCAGGTGCCGGTCCGTCAAGTGCACCTCACCAATGGGCAGTCGGTGACGCTGTACGACACCTCAGGTCCGTACACCGACCCGACCGTCGACACCGATGTCCGCCGCGGTCTCGCGCCGCTGCGGGAGAACTGGATCATCGCTCGCGGCGACACCGAGGAGTACGCGGGCCGCCCCGTCCGCCCCGAGGACGACGGCGTCAAGCACACCTCGCCGCGCGGCGGCCTCCGCAACCTCGACGCGGTCTTCCCCGGCCGCCCGCGCCAGCCGCGCCGCGGCCGGGACGGACAGGCCGTGACCCAACTCGCGTACGCACGCCGGGGGGAGATCACCCCGGAGATGGAGTACGTGGCCATCCGGGAGAACGTCGCGCCGGAGGTCGTGCGCGAGGAGATCGCGGCGGGCCGGGCCGTGCTGCCCGCGAACGTCAACCACCCGGAGATCGAGCCGATGATCATCGGCAAGCGGTTCCTGGTGAAGGTCAACGCCAATATCGGCAACTCGGCCGTGACGAGCTCCATCGAGGAGGAGGTGGACAAGATGACCTGGGCGACCAAGTGGGGCGCCGACACGGTCATGGACCTCTCCACCGGCCGCAACATTCACACCACGCGTGAATGGGTGCTGCGCAACTCCCCCGTCCCGATCGGCACCGTGCCGCTCTACCAGGCGCTCGAAAAGGTCGACGGCAAGGCCGAGGAACTGACCTGGGAGATCTACAAGGACACGGTCATCGAGCAGGCCGAGCAGGGCGTGGACTACATGACGGTCCACGCGGGCGTCCGCCTCCCGTTCGTCCCGATGACCGCAGACCGCAAGACCGGCATCGTCTCCCGCGGAGGCTCGATCATGGCCGCGTGGTGCCTCGCGCACCACAAGGAGAGCTTCCTCTATGAGCACTTCGAGGAGCTCTGCGAGATCCTCGCGGCGTACGACGTCACGTACTCGCTCGGCGACGGCCTGCGCCCCGGCTCCATCGCGGACGCCAACGACGAGGCGCAGTTCGCGGAGCTCCGGACGCTCGGCGAGCTGAACTCGATCGCCAAGCGGCACAACGTGCAGACCATGATCGAGGGCCCGGGGCACGTCCCGATGCACAAGATCAAGGAGAACATCGACCTCCAGCAGGAGATCTGCGAGGAGGCGCCGTTCTACACGCTCGGCCCGCTGACCACCGATGTCGCCCCGGCGTACGACCACATCACGTCCGGGATCGGCGCCGCGATGATCGCCTGGTGGGGCACGGCGATGCTCTGCTACGTCACGCCGAAGGAGCACCTGGGCCTGCCCAACCGCGACGACGTGAAGACCGGCGTCATCACGTACAAGATCGCGGCGCACGCGGCGGACCTCGCCAAGGGGCATCCGGACGCGCAGGCCTGGGACGACGCGCTCTCCGACGCCCGCTTCGAGTTCCGCTGGGAGGACCAGTTCAACCTGGCCCTCGACCCGGACACGGCACGGGAGTTCCACGACGAGACGCTGCCTGCGGAGCCCGCGAAGACGGCACACTTCTGCTCGATGTGCGGGCCGAAGTTCTGCTCGATGAAGATCTCGCAGGACATCCGGCGGGAACACGGCACCACATCCTCGGAGATCGCGGAGGGCATGGAGCAGAAGTCCAAGGAGTTCGCACAGGCCGGCAACCGCGTGTATCTGCCGATCGCCGACTGACGGCATGACGGTGGGGCCCCTCGTGCGCGAGGGGCCTCGTCGTCGGTCACGGTCCGGTGCCGCCGGAGGATCAGTCCGGCTGGTGGTCCGGGCCGCCGAAGTCCGGGCTGGAGAAGTCCGGGCTCGAATAGCCTGCACGCTGGCCCGTGGCCGTGCCGCCGCCGTCGGGGCTGCTGAACCCCGGCCTGTTGTAGCCGAGTTGTGGCATGCGCCCGCCGGAGCCGCCGCGGCCCCCGAGGGGCGAGCCGCCGCCCGCCGAGGGATCCGCAAGGGCGTCCCGCAGGAACGGCAGGATGCCCCGGTCCAGGAGCGCGACGCGCCAGGCTTCCCTGGCCTGCTTCACTTCCTCGCTCGCCTCGCCGTGCGCGCTCGCCTGGAGCGATGTCGATCCATTGCGCAAGGCCGCGAGCAGCAGGCAGACGGCCGCGACGAAAATGCTTGCCGCGGCGATCACGCCGAATACCCAGCCGAAGGTGCGCAGGGTCCTGGCGAGGCCCGGCACCGGGTTGAGCATGCTCAGGATGTAGCCGACGAGCAGAAAGATCACGGCTGCGGTCCCGGCGAGGACAGGGGCGAGCACGACGGCGACCACGGCGACGCCGGGTCCCGTGCTCTCCCCGCTGGATTTGCCTCCTTCTCGTAGCGGACGCAGGAGCCGCGGCGTGGAGCGCAGTTCCTCGCGGACCTTGACGTAGCGCTGGTACTCGTCGGCGGCCGCCGTGTTGATCAGTGCGGCGGCGCCGAGCGCCATGGTGCGCAGCTGCTCGGGGTTGAGCCGCTGGCCCACAGCGGCGAGTTCAGGCCTATTCGGTGCGGTACGCAGCGCGTCATCGAGGATCCGCTCGAACTCGGGGCGGTCCTCGTTCAGCAAATGCGGAGCGCTGTTCATGTGCATCCCCCGATGCTCCGTAGGGCTTGGTGGCCCGCATGGGTGCGAGCCGTCGGGCAGAAACGGAGGGGAGCCTGCTACGGATAAGCCGATGGTAGAGCTGTCACGGCACGCGGTGACAGGGGGTTTCCGGAAATTGGCCCTGCGGCCGGTCGGATCCTCCGCTTTCGCGCCTGCCCCGCGAAGTCTCAGACATCCATGGGGAGTTGCTGGACGAGCAGCTTTCCGGCCATGGTGACGCCGCCGTCCATGGCGATGGCCAGCCCGTTCGCGTACACGTGCGGGCCCTCGACGGGGGGCCTGCTGTCCTCGCTGTCCCCGTCCTCACCACCGACCTCGCCGAGCAGGTACGGGATCGGGCTGTGGCCGTGCACGATGCGCGAGCCGCCGAAGGCGTCGAGGAGCTGCCGCGCGGCGCTGGGCCCCGATTCCTCGTCCTTGAACGCGAACCGCTTGGTGAACTTGCGGAACAGGTCCCAGCACTCGTCCGCGTCATTGCGCGTGAGGGTCTCGCGCACCGTGTCGTTGACGGCCTCGATGGAGTCGCCGTAGTCGAGATACGCGGTGGTGTCGGAGTGCGTGAGCAGATGGTCGTCCTCGATCTCGATCGCGTCGAGCCGGGACATCCACTGCAGATGTACGTCCTGGAGGCGGTCCATGTCGGCCTTCTGCCCGCCGTTGAGCAACCAGGCCGCCTGGAACGTGGCGGTGCCCGCCCCGGAGTTCACGGGCGTGTCGCCGAACCGCTTCGCGCCGAGCAGCAGCAGCTCGTGGTTGCCCATGAGCGCCTTGCAGTAGCCGCCCGCGGCCGCCGCCTCGGCGGACAGCCGCATGACGAGGTCGATGACGCCGATCCCGTCGGGCCCGCGATCGGTGAAGTCGCCGAGGAACCACAGGCGCGCGGTGCCCGCCGCCCAGTTGCCCTCCGCGTCGATCAGGCCCTTCTCACGGAGCGCGGCGAGCAGCTCGTCGAGGTAGCCGTGCACATCGCCGACGACGAACAGCGGGCCGAGGCCCTCGTCCCCCGTGGGCGCGGGCTGCGCCACCTCGACCTGGACGGTGTCGCCCCGGTTGATGACCGGCAGGTCGCGCTCGGTCGGCGTGTACCCCTCGGGAAGGACCTCGGGATTCTCTGCGCCGGGCGCGGGGACGTCGGGGTCCGTCGGCTGCACGTTCGCCGGTACGTCATGGACGTACGCGGGAACACGGAAGTCGCGCAGCGTCTCCGTCTCCGCTGCGGATCCCGGACCGGCCCCCTGAGTCATCGACCCCTCCACCACCATTGCGCCGCCTGTGCACCGTATCGGACTGCCTGGTCGCAGCGGCCCGCGGTGTCGTGCGCCCATCATAGGAATGCGGCTCGCGCTGTGTGATGCACCAGGGGTGGTGAATCGGTGACGGGCGGCTGATCGCCGTGCATTTCTCCCGAATTGGTGTGGACTTTTCTCTTCGGAGGAGTCGGTGGAGGGGGCGGGCGGGGGCGGTCAGCCCTGTCCCGGAGACCGGGGAGGGCTGACCGTGGTGCGGTGCGGGCGTCGCTGGGACGAGGTCCGCACGATGAGTTCGGTCGGCATCACCTGCTCGACCGGCTGGTCGGAATCGACCCCTTCGATGGCGTCGATGAGGAGCTGCACGACGGACGTCCCGATCCGCCGCGGTTTGAGCGAGAGGGTGGTGATGGGCGGTTCCGTGTTCGCGTAGACCATCGACTCGCTGCAGCACACCAGCAGCAGGTCGTCCGGGACCCGCAGCCCGTAGCGGCGGGCGGCGGCGAGCAGATCGGTGCCGTTGGGATCGAAGAGGCCGTAGACCGCGTCGGGGCGGTCGGGCCGGGCGAGCAGCCGGTCGGCGGCGACGGCGCCCGCGCACGGGTCGTGCGCGGGGTACGACTCGTAGACCGGTTCCTGTCCGATCCGCTCGCACCAGCGCAGATACGCCGAGGTGGAGAGGTGTGTGTACGTGTCGGTGGTGGTGCCGGTCAGCAGGCCGATACGGCGGGCGCCGGACTCGGCGAGATGGTCGAGGATGCCGAGCACGGCGGCCTCGTGGTCGTTGTCGACCCAGGCGGTCACGGGCAGGGTGCCCGCGGGACGTCCGTCGGAGACGACGGGCAGGCCCTGACGGACCAGCTCGGTGACGACCGGATCATGGTCGGAGGGGTCGATGACGACGGTGCCGTCGAGGGCGACGTTCGACCACACGTCATGGCGTGAGGTGGCGGGCAGGATGACGAGGGCGTACCCGCGGGCGAGCGCGGCGGAGGTGGCGGCGCGCGCCATCTCGGCGAAGTACGCGAATTCTGTGAAGGTGAAAGGTTCATCCCCGTACGTCGTCACGGTCAGGCCGATGAGGCCCGATTTCCCGGTACGGAGCGTGCGAGCGGCCGCGGAGGGGCGATAGCCCAACCGATCGGCGACTTCGCGGACGTGGCGTCGGGTGGCGTCCGGGAGCCGGCCCTTACCGTTGAGCGCATCGGACACGGTCGTGATCGAGACCCCGGCGGCTGCGGCAACGTCTCTGATGCCTGCCCGGCTCGGCCGGGTGCCCCTGCGGGTCGTCTCTGCCCGGCTCACCTGGTGCTTCCCTGCTGCTGTCATGGCGAGCCGATAGTAGGGCTCATTCGGCTGCATGGTGGGGGCGCATATGCAGGCGTTGACAGGCACGTTTCTGCAAGGTGATGACCCATCATCAACCTTTAAATAAAAGGGAGTTGAAGGTTCAGGGTATGGCACTTCGTTCGTCGTCACCCAGGGGCCTGCCAAGTCGGCGATGTTGCGAGTAGGTCTCAACTCACCTTCACGGGTGATGCGCGCCACGGCGCGAGCCACCGGCGCGCGCCAGGGCGAAGGGCGCTCCCCCCTCTCCGCACGCCTTGCGGAGGGGCCGGGACCCGGGCCATTGGGGAGCGCGGCGAATCCTCTTAAGGTGAGCAGTATTGGAACGGTGCCCACAAGGAGGACTGCGGTGAGCGAGATCAACCCCAAGCTGCGTGCGGAGCTGGCGGGGATCCCTGCCTACAAGCCCGGCAAGCCGGCCGCCGCCGGGGGGCCGGTGGCGTACAAGCTGTCCTCCAACGAGAATCCCTATCCTCCGCTGCCCGGGGTGATGGAGCAGGCGATCGCGGCCGCCGGCACCTTCAACCGCTACCCGGACATGGCGTGCACCGGCCTGATGAACGAGCTGTCCGACCGTTTCGGTGTGCCCGTCTCGCACCTCGCCACCGGCACCGGCTCGGTCGGCGTCGCGCAGCAGCTGCTCCAGGCGACCTCGGGTCCTGGCGACGAGGTCATCTACGCGTGGCGGTCCTTCGAGGCGTACCCGATCATCACGCAGATCAGCGGCGCGAAGTCGGTGCAGGTGCCGCTCACGCCGAGCGAGGACCACGACCTCGACGCGATGATCGACGCGATCACCGACCGCACGCGCCTCATCTTTGTCTGCAACCCCAACAACCCCACGGGCAATGCCATCCGCCGGGCCGAGCTGGAACGGTTCCTCGACCGGGTGCCCTCCGATGTCCTGGTGGTCCTCGACGAGGCGTACCGGGAGTTCATCCGCGACACCGAGGTGCCGGACGGCGTCGAGATCTACCGGGACCGGCCGAACGTGGCGGTGCTGCGGACCTTCTCGAAGGCGTACGGGCTCGCGGGGCTCCGCGTGGGCTTCGCCATCGCGCACGAGCCGGTCGCCGCGGCGCTGCGCAAGACGGCGGTCCCCTTCGGTGTGAGCCAGCTCGCACAGGACGCGGCGGTGGCCTCGCTGCGCGCGGAGGACGAGCTGCTCGGCCGGGTCGGCTCGTTGGTGGCCGAGCGCACGCGGGTCGTCGAGGGGCTGCGGGCGCAGGGCTGGACGGTGCCCGAGACGCAGGCCAACTTCGTGTGGCTGCGTCTGGGGGAGAAGACGGTGGACTTCGCGGCGGCCTGTGAGCAGGCGGGCGTGGTCGTGCGGCCCTTCGCGGGCGAGGGTGTGCGCACCACGATCGCGGAGACCGAGGCCAACGACATCTTCCTGCAGACGGCCGCGGAGTTCCGCAAGGAGCTCTGACCTGCCCCGCGTTGGGCGGAGATCGTAGACGAAGGGGGTCCCCCGAAGTTAAGGGGGACCCCCTCTCGTATGCCGACCACCAGTACGACATAATGCTTGTGAATGTGAACGCGTTCACAAGCGTGTCCTGGTTCCTCCCAGGATTTGTGGGATTAAAGGGGCAAACTGCCGCTGTGACCACGGCGATGTAAGGAGAAGACGCAGTGGACCCGACAACGGTCGCCCTCGCGCCGGAGACCCTGGCGCGATGGCAGTTCGGCATCACCACCGTCTACCACTTCCTGTTCGTCCCGCTGACGATCTCCCTGGCCGCGCTCACGGCAGGCCTGGAGACCGCATGGGTGCGCACGGGCAAGGAGAAGTACTTCCACGCCACGAAGTTCTGGGGGAAGCTTTTCCTGATCAATATCGCGATCGGTGTGGCCACCGGTCTCGTGCAGGAGTTCCAGTTCGGCATGAACTGGTCGGACTACTCGAAGTTCGTCGGTGACGTCTTCGGCGCCCCGCTCGCGATGGAGGCGCTGATCGCCTTCTTCTTCGAGTCCACCTTCATCGGACTGTGGATCTTCGGCTGGGACAAGCTGCCGAAGAAGCTCCACTGCGCCTGCATGTGGATGGTGTCGATCGGCACACTGGCCTCGGGCTACTTCATCCTGGCGGCCAACTCCTGGATGCAGCACCCGGTGGGCTACGAGATCGACCCGAAGACCGGCGTGGCCCGGCTCAACGACATCTGGCACGTCCTCTTCCAGAACACCGCGGTCGTCCAGTTCGCGCACACCATCTCCTCCGCCTTCCTGACCGGCGGAGCCTTCATGATCGGCGTCTCCAGCTTCCTGCTCTGGAAGATCAAGAAGCAGAAGGAAGCCGGCGAGAAGGTGGACCGCAAGCGGACCATCACGCTGCGCAGCTCGCTCCGGCTCGGTCTGGTCACCGCGATGATCGCGGGCGTCCTGGTCGCCCTCTCCGGCGACCAGCTGGCCAAGGTGATGTTCAAGCAGCAGCCGATGAAGATGGCGGCGGCCGAGGCCCTGTGGGACACCGAATGCCCCGCACCGTTCTCCATCTTCGCCGTCGGCGACGTGAGCAAGGGCCACAACTCCGTCGAGATAGAGCTTCCGGGCCTGCTCTCCTTCCTGGCCGACGACAACTTCTCCAGCTGTGTCCCCGGCATCCACGAGACCGCCAAGGCCGAGGCCGAGAAGTACGGCGGTCAGCCCGAGGACTACGTCCCCAACATCTTCGTCACCTTCTGGGGCTTCCGCCTGATGATCGGCATCGGGCTCACCGCCGCCGTCGCCGCGGGCGCCGGATTCTGGCTGACGCGGAAGAAGCGATGGCTGTTGCCCGAGCATCGAAGGGGTGAGGACGAAATCCCCAAGCTGATGCTCACCAACAAGAAGGAACTCGGCCCGACCGTCACGAAGTGGGGCTGGCGGGTCGGCATGGCCTCGTTGATCTTCCCCTTCATCGCCAACTCCATCGGCTGGATCTTCACCGAGATGGGCCGTCAGCCCTGGGCCGTCTTCGGACTGTTCCGGACCGCGGACTCGGTCTCCCCCGGTGTCAGCCAGACCGAGATGGCGATCTCGCTGACCGCGCTGACCCTGCTGTACGCGGTGCTGTTCTGGATCAACGTACGGCTGATGAAGAAGTACGCCGTCAAGGGTCCCGACACGGACGAGGAACCGCCGACCAAGGACCCGAAGCTGCGTGGTCCTTCGGGGGACGACTCCGATGACGACGACGCCGACAAGCCACTGACCTTCGCGTACTGAGAGGAGAAACGCCATGGGCCTCAACGACTTCTGGTTCCTTCTGATCGCCGTTCTGTGGACCGGCTACTTCTTCCTCGAAGGCTTCGACTTCGGGGTGGGCATCCTGACGCGGCTGCTCGCGCGCGACAGGACCGAGCGGCGCGTGCTGATCAACATCATCGGGCCGGTGTGGGACGGCAACGAGGTCTGGCTGCTCACCGCGGCCGGCGCGATGTTTGCCGCGTTCCCCATCTGGTACGCGACGTTCTTCAGCGCCTTCTATCTGCTGCTCGTGATCGCGCTGCTGCTGCTGATCGTGCGCGTGCTGTCCTTCGAGTACCGGCACCAGCGGCCCGAGGAGAGCTGGCAGCGCAACTGGGAGCTGGTGCTCTTCGTCAGCTCGCTGCTGCTGCCGTTCCTGTGGGGCGTGATGTTCGCGAACATGGTGCACGGCGTTCCGATCAACTCCAAGCAGGACTTCGCCGGTTCGTTCGGTGACCTGCTGACCTGGTGGGGGCTGCTCGGCGGGCTCGCCTTCACGGCCGTGTGCACGCTGCACGGGGCGGTGTTCACCGCGCTGAAGACGGACGGCGACATCCGGGTGCGGGCGCGTGCGCTCGCGACGAAGTCGGGTGTGGCCACCGTGCTCCTGGGCGGCGGGTTCCTCGCTTGGATCCAGGTCGAGCGCGGGACGGCGTGGACCGCGGTGGCGTTCGCCGTGGCGGTCGTCGGGCTGCTCGGGACGCTCGTGATGAACGCCAAGGGACGCGAAGGCTGGGCGTTCTCCTTCAACGGGGTCGCGATCGCGGCCGTGGTGGCGGCGATCTTCCTGGCCCTGGTGCCGAACGTCATGCCCTCCTCGCTCAACGATGCGTGGAACCTGACGATCGACAACACGTCCTCGGGTGCGTACACGCTGAAGGTCATGACCTGGGTCGCGGGGATCATGACGCCGCTGGTCCTGCTCTACCAGGGCTGGACCTACTGGGTGTTCCGCAAGCGGCTCAGCACGAAGAGCATTCCTGCCGGGGCGCACTGAGCGCCTGCTATAGGGCGCACTGAGCGCCTTCGCTCCGTCCTCGCCCCGTCTGCGTTCGTCTACGTGAGGGTGTGTTTCACGTGAAACCGATCGACCAGCGTCTGTTCCGGTACGGCCGGGCCTCGCGCCTCTTCCTGATCGCGGTGGTGGTGCTAGGCGCCGCCGGGGCGGGCCTGGTCATCGCGCAGGCGATGCTCATCGCCGAGGTCGTGGTGGGCGCGTTCCAGCACGGCCTCGACGTGGCCGAACTGCGGTCGCCGCTGCTGTTGTTGGCGGCGGTCGCGGTCGGGCGCGGGCTCGTGGCCTGGCTGACCGAGCTGGCCGCGCACCGGGCGAGTGCGGCGGTCAAGTCGGAGCTGCGCAGGCGGTTGTTGGAGCGGGCCACGCTGCTCGGTCCCGGGTGGTTGAGCGGGCAGCGCACCGGTTCCCTCGTGGCGCTCGCGACGCGTGGCGTGGACGCCCTCGACGACTACTTCTCCCGCTATCTGCCGCAGTTGGGGCTCGCGGTGGTGGTCCCGGTGGCGGTGCTCGCCCGCGTCGTCACCGAGGACTGGGTGTCGGCGGCGATCATCGTCGGCACGCTGCCCCTCATCCCGATCTTCATGATGCTGATCGGCTGGGCGACCCAGTCCCGGATGGACCGTCAGTGGCGGCTGCTCTCCCGGCTTTCGGGCCACTTCCTGGACGTCGTCGCGGGCCTGCCGACGCTGAAGGTGTTCGGCCGCGCCAAGGCGCAGGCCGAGTCCATCCGCAAGATCACCGATGAGTACCGCAGGGCGACGATGCGCACCCTGCGGATCGCCTTCCTCTCGTCGTTCGCGCTGGAGCTGCTGGCCACGCTGTCGGTCGCGCTCGTCGCCGTGACCATCGGCATGCGGCTCGTGCACGGCGAGATGGATCTGTACATCGGGCTCGTGATCCTGGTGCTCGCGCCCGAGGCGTATCTGCCGCTGCGACAGGTGGGCGCGCAGTACCACGCGGCGGCCGAGGGGCTCGCCGCGGCGGAGGAGATCTTCGCGGTGCTGGAGTCGCCGCTGCCCGAGACCGGTACGAGGGAGGTCCCCTCGGTCGGCGGAATCGGGTTTGAAAGCGTTTCTGTTCGCTACAAAGGGCGGTCATCGGACGCCGTCTCGGATGTCTCCTTCAAGGTGGCCGAGGGCGAGACCGTGGCCCTCGTAGGGCCGAGCGGAGCGGGCAAGTCGACGCTGGTCAGCGCCCTGTTGGGTTTCGTACGCCCTTGTAGTGGACGGATCTCCGTCGGCGGCGTCGACCTCGCCGAGGTGTCGCGCGAGGCGTGGCACGCGCGCGTGGCGTGGGTTCCGCAGCGGCCGCAGCTGTACGCCGGGTCGATCGCGGACAACGTACGGCTCGCGCGACCGGACGCCGATGACGCCGCGGTGCTCGCCGCGCTGCGGGAGGCCGGGGCGCTGGAGTTCGTCGAGGCGCTGCCCGAAGGCGTGGCGACCGTGCTCGGGGAGGACGGTGCCGGGCTCTCGGCCGGGCAGCGGCAGCGGCTCGCGCTGGCGCGGGCGTTCCTCGCGGACCGGCCGGTCGTGCTGCTCGACGAGCCCACGGCCGCGCTGGACGGCGGGACCGAGGCGGGCATCGTCGACGCGGTGCGCAAGCTCGCTGTGGGGCGGACCGTGCTGCTCGTCGTGCACCGTCCCGCGCTGCTCGCCGTCGCGGACCGGGTCGTACGGATCGAGGCGCCTGGCGCGGTGCCGGCGCAGGTGCGTGGCGCCGCGCAGGGGAGCCCGTCCGCGCAGGCCCTCGCCGACGCCGTCGAAGCCGCCCCGGTGGAAGTGCCCGGCGACGGGCCTGTGGACCGGCGCCATGTGCTCGCGCGGCTGCGTGACGCCGCCAGGCCGCGCCGCTCGCGGCTCACCCTCGCCCTGCTGCTCGGCGCGCTCGCGCTCGGCAGCGCGGTCGGCCTGATGGCGACGTCCGGATGGCTGATCTCGCGGGCCTCGCAGATGCCGCCGGTGCTGTACCTGATGGTCGCGGTGACGGCCACGCGCGCGTTCGGCATCGGACGGGCGATCTTCCGGTACCTGGAGCGGCTCGTGTCGCACGACGCGGTGCTGCGGATGCTGGCCGACACGCGGGTCGCCGTCTACCGGCGCCTGGAGCGGCTCGCGCCCGCCGGGCTGCGGACCCAGCGGCGCGGTGACCTGCTCTCCCGGCTCGTCGCCGATGTGGACGCCTTGCAGGACTACTGGCTGCGCTGGCTGTTGCCCGCGTCGGTCGCCGCGCTCGTGGGCGTGGGGTCGGTGGCGTTCACCGCGTGGATGCTGCCCGCCGCGGGCGCCGTGCTCGCGGTCGGGCTGCTGCTCGCCGGCGTCGGGGTGCCGCTGCTGTCGGGAGCGGTGTCCCGGCGAGCCGAGCGGAGGCTGGCCCCCGCGCGCGGGGTGCTCGCCACGAAGGCGGCCGAACTGCTCACCGGAACCGCCGAACTGACGGTCTCGGGCGCCCTGCCGCGACGTACGAAGGAGGCCGCGGAAGCCGACTCCGTGCTGACGCGGATCGCCTCTCGCGCCGCCACCGCGACCGCGCTCGGCGACGGGCTCAGCGCGCTGATCACCGGCCTGACCGTGGCGGCCGCCGCGTTCGTCGGCATCCAGGGCGTGCGCACCGGGCAGCTCCACGGGGTGTCGCTCGCGGTCGTCGTCCTGACGCCGCTCGCCGCGTTCGAGGCGGTGCTCGGCATGCCGCTCGCCGTGCAGCACCGCCAGCGCGTCCACAAGAGCGCCGAGCGGGTCTACGAGGTCCTGGACGCGCCGGAACCCGTACGCGAGCCCGAGCGGCCCGCACAGGCGCCGCAGGACCCCTTCCCGCTCGCCGTGCACGGCCTCACCGCCCGCTACGAGGGACAGGAGCGGGACGCGCTCGCCGGCCTCGATCTGACGCTGGAGCGCGGCCGCCGCGTCGCCGTCGTCGGCCCGTCGGGGTCCGGCAAGACGACCCTCGCGCAGGTGCTGCTGCGCTTCCTCGACGCGGACGCCGGGACGTACACGCTCGGCGGTGTCGACGCGTCGGCCCTCGACGGCGACGCGGTCCGGCGCATCGTCGGGCTGTGCGCCCAGGACGCGCACCTCTTCGACAGCAGCCTCCGCGAGAACCTGCTGCTCGCCAAGAAGGACGCCACCGAGGACGACCTGTGGGCGGTGCTCGGCCGCGTACGTCTTCGGGAGTGGGCGCAGGCGCTGCCGGACGGGCTCGACACCCTGGTGGGTGAGCACGCCGCACGTCTCTCCGGCGGCCAGCGGCAGCGGCTCGCGCTCGCCCGCGCGCTGCTCGCCGACTTCCCCGTCCTCGTGCTCGACGAGCCCGCCGAGCACCTGGATCTGGAGACGGCGGACGCGCTCACCGCGGACCTCCTGGACGCCACGCGGGGGCGGACGACCGTGCTGATCACGCACCGGCTCGCCGGTCTGGAGGCCGTGGACGAGGTGCTCGTGCTCGACGGGGGCCGGGTCGCCCAGCGCGGCGCGTACGCCGAGCTCGTCGCGGTCGACGGGCCGCTCCGGGAGCTTCGGCGTCGGGAGGGCGCGGCGGAAGCGTTGGTCGGCGCGGAGAGCTGAGGACCCGCCTCGTCCCTCCTGCCCACCCGGATCCCGACTTTCCTCGCCAATTGGCACTAATTAGGCTCGTCACATGGCAGCACCCACGGACCCCGGCGCCCCGCCTCCCGCCGAGCCCGCCGCGGCTTCCCTGGAGGCGGCGACCGAGGCGACACGCAGCCTGCACGGGCTGTCGGCCGAGCTGACCGCCCGGCTGCCGCAGCTCCTGGAAGCGATGCGTTCCGTGGGCACGGGCCTGGAGCTGCACACCACGCTCGACCGGATCTGCGAGACGGCCGCCGAACTGACCGACGCCAAGTACGCCGCGATCGGCGTCGTCGACGAGGACGGCGAGGGGCTCTCGGACTTCGTCTACTCCGGAGTCGACGAGGAGACCGCGCGGCTCATCGGGCGGCTGCCCGACGGGCACAGGGGGCTGCTCGGCGCGCTCATCCACGACCCCGTGACGGTGCGCCTCGCGAACCTCGCGGACGACCCTCGCTCCTGCGGCTTTCCCGCGAACCATCCGCCGATGCACACGTTTCTCGGGCTCCCCATCCGCGTACAGGGCGAGATCTTCGGAAATCTCTACCTCACGGAGAAGCACGGCGGCGGCGAGTTCAACGACGACGATCTGAACATGGTCCGCGTGCTCGCCACGGAGGCGGGCATCGCCATCGGCAACGCGCGCCTCTACGAAGCGGCCAAGCAGCGCGAGCGGTGGATCGACGGCTCGGTCGCGGTGACCACCGCGCTTCTTTCGGGCGGCGACGCCGACGACGCGCTCCAGGTGGTCGCCGAACAGGCCCGGCACCTCTCGGACTCGGCGGCCGGCATAGTGATGCTGCCCGCGGAGGAGGACGGCATGGAGATCGTCGCCGTCGACTCGGACGGGCCCTCCACCGCGCTCGGCGTGATCGTGCCGCCGGAGAGCGAGATCATCTCCGAACTGCTCGAAGGACAGGCCGTGTTCGTCGACGACGCGGCCACCGACCCCCGCATGCTGACCGGCCTCGCGCAGGACTACGGGCCGTCCATGATGCTGCCCCTGCAGAGCGGCGGTCGGGTCCTGGGGACGTTGGTGATGACCCGCGCGCGCGGGGGGCGTCCCTTCTCCGAGGCGGAGCGCACCCTGGCCACCCAGTTCGCTTCCCAGGCCGCGCTCGCCCTGGTCTCGGCCGACGCGCAGCGTGACCGGGAGCGTCTCGCCGTCCTGGAGGACCGCGACCGGATCGCGCGCGATCTGCACGACCTCGTCATCCAGCGCCTCTTCGCCACCGGGATGATGCTGGAGACCGCCCAGCGCCGCTCCGTGGTGCCCGAGGTCCAGGACGGCGTCGGCAAGGCGGTCGACGAGTTGGACACCACGATCCAGGAGAT
Source organism: Streptomyces sp. UC4497 (assembly GCF_054871485.1). Classification (NCBI taxonomy): domain Bacteria; kingdom Bacillati; phylum Actinomycetota; class Actinomycetes; order Kitasatosporales; family Streptomycetaceae; genus Streptomyces; species Streptomyces sp. UC4497. The sequence continues at coordinate 138,776 of NZ_JBTYHB010000009.1, forward strand.
CCGCACCGCGATCTTCGCGCTCCAGCAGGGGCCGGCCGAGGCGCCGTCGAGCCTGCGCACCAAGGTGCTCCGCGAGATCAACATGGCCGCCGTGCCGCTCGGGTTCAAGCCCTCGCACCGCTTCCTCGGGCCCGTCGACACGGTCGTCGGCGAGCTCACCGGCAAGCACCTCATCGCGGCGCTGCGCGAGGCGCTGTCGAACGCGTTCCGGCACGCGGAGGCCGACCGCATCGACGTCGTCGTGGACGCCACCGTGCTCCTCCCCGACGGGCGGCAGGGCGTCCGTCTGACGGTCGCGGACGACGGCGTGGGCATCAAGGAGGGCGGGCGGCGCAGCGGCCTGAAGAACCTTCAGAAGCGGGCCGAGTCGCTCGGCGGCGCCAGTTGGCACGGGGCAGGGCTCGACGGGGACGGTACGACGGTGGTGTGGCAGGCGCCGTACTGAGGGGTGTGCGGCTGCTGAGGTCCGCCCCGGTTTGGCGGTACGTTGCTGCGCCGTACGGGGCACCTGTTCCCCCGCCCGTACCAGCCCCACAGGAAGCCCGGCGTGCGGCGGTCGACGATCCGATGCATGCGTCAAGGACCCCGCAGGCCCCGCATCTCGCTCGTCCTCCCGGTGCTGCTCTGCGCCCTCGTGGCCCTCGGTGGCCCGCCCACGGTCTCCCAGGGCGCGGAGGGCCCCGAGGCGAGCGTGGACGTCGCGCGCCTCTTCGAGGAGGCGTCCACGGCGACGCAGCGCTACGAAGCGGGCCGAAAGGCCGCCTCCGTACAGAAGGCGGAGGTACGGACGATGAAGCGGCTGCTCGTGCGGGAGCGGCGGCAGATCTCCGTGCTCCACGGGGACCTCGGCCGGATCGCCCGCGCCCAGTACCGCAGCGGCGGCGACATCCCCGTCGCGGCGCAGATGCTGCTGGCCGGGGACCCCGAGAAGCTGATGCACGGTCAGCGGGCGGTCTGGCAGGCCGATCTGGCCCTCAACAACGCCGTGGACAAGAGCAGGCGCGCCGAGCGCAGGCTCGCGGACGGACAGCGCAGGGCGACGGACGCGCTGCGCGCCCTGAAGGAACGCAACGCACGGCTCGTCATCCTTAAGAAGAGCATCGCGAGCAAGCTCGAAGCGGCCCGCTGGCAGCTCCAGGGGCAGGCCGACACGTCGGTCGCCGCGGGGAAGTGCCGGGGCGCCGTACGCCTCAAGGAGCCGAAAAACTCAACTACGCGCGCGTGGCTGCCTCCTGTGGAGAAGTACGAGCTGTCCGCGGGCTTCGACAGCGCCGGCGAGCGCTGGTCGCACCGGCACACCGGACAGGACTTCGCGGTCGACATCGGCACGCCGGTGCGGGCGGTGGGCGCGGGCCGCGTGGTGAGCGTGTCCTGCGGCGGCGGCTTCGGCATCGAGGTCGTCGTGCGGCACCCCGGCGGCTACTACACGCAGTACGCGCACCTCGCCGCGGTCACCGTCGACCAGGGGCAGAAGCTCCGCGCGGGGCAGTGGGTCGGCCAGTCGGGCACCACCGGCAACTCGACGGGGCCGCACCTCCACTTCGAGGTGCGGCTCACGCCGTATCTGGGGTCCGGGGTGGACCCGGTGAAGTGGTTCGCCGAGCGCCACGTGAAGCTGTAGGCGCGAATGAGCAAGCCGGGTAATCCGGATACGCGAGACGAGTCGGCGCCGCTACCGGGCAGGCGCGTGCGCGGCCAGGATGTCCTCGATGACGCGGGCCACGCCGTCCTCGTTGTTGGTCGCCGTACGGGCGGTCGCGGAGGCCAGGACCTCGGGGTGCGCGTTCCCCATCGCGTAGGACGTGCCCGCCCAGGCGAGCATCTCCATGTCGTTGGGCATGTCCCCGACGGCGACCACCTCGGTGGGCGCGATGCCCCGCTCCGCACAGCACATGGCGAGCGTGCTCGCCTTGGAGACGCCGGGTCCGCTGATCTCCAGGAGCGCCGTCGGGCTCGACCGGGTGATCGCCGCCCGGTCGCCCACGCCCGCGCGGGCCAGAGCGAGGAACGCGTCGGGGTCGAGCTCGGGGTGGAACGCGAGGAGCTTGAGCACCGGCTGGTCCGCGACGGCCGCGCCCTCGAAGTCCGCGGCCAGCAGCTTCTCCGCGGGAGCGACGGTCTCCCCGGGATCCAGGTGCAGCGGCGGGTACGCCGGCTCGTGGTGCAGGCCGCAGGTGCGCTCGACGGCGAAGGTGGTGCCGGGGGCGACGTCGCGCAAGATGCGGACGACGTCGAGCGCGTCCGGGACCGTCAGCTCGCGGATCTTGACGAAGCGGTGCTCGCCCGCGCCGCCGTGCAGGTCCACGACGGCGGCGCCGTTGCCGCAGATCGCCAGGCCGTGGCCGTGCACATGATCGCTGACGACATCCATCCAGCGGGCCGGGCGGCCCGTCACGAAGAAAACCTCGATGCCGGCCTCTTCCGCGGCGGCGAGCGCGGCGACCGTACGCGGCGAAACGGTCTTGTCGTCGTGCAGCAACGTTCCGTCGAGGTCGGTGGCGATCAGCCGGGGCGTGGGGGCGGAGGGGGCCGGAGTCCGGGGCCCGGGAGTCGGTGAGGTCACCGAACCATGTTCGCGTATATGCGTGCACGGGCGTGCTGCGGGGCGCACATATGAGTGCGCACCTGGCTCATGCGCCCCGCCCGGGTCCCGGTGTGACGGAGTCCGATTCAGTCGAGTTGGGCCAGGGCCTCCGTGGCGATCGCCTCGAAGACCTTCTGGTCGGCCGCGAAGTCGGTGTCGGGGATCGGCCAGTGCAGGACGAGCTCGGTGAATCCCAGCTCCCGGTGCCTGCCCGCGAAGTCCACGAAGGCGTCGACGGAGGTGAGGGGGCGGGCGCGGTCCGGGGTGAATCCGGTGAGCAGGATCTTGTCCGGTTCGTCCGCGTCACGGCCGATGGCCTCGCACGCGGCGGTCAGCTTCGCGACCTGCCCGCGAATGGCCTGAATCGACTCCTCCGGGGTGCCCGTCGCGTACAGCTTCGGGTCGCCGGTGGTCACCCACGCCTGCCCGTGCCGCGCGGCGAGCTTCAGGCCGCGCGGGCCCGTCGCGGCCACCGCGAACGGCAGCCGGGGGCGCTGTACGCAGCCGGGGATGTTCTGCGCGCCGACGTCGCCGCCTGCCGAGTAGAAGGTCCCGTCGTACGAGACCGTGTCCTCGGTGAGCAGCCGGTCGAGCAGCGGGACGAACTCGGCGAAACGGTCGGCCCGCTCCCGCGGCGTCCACGGCTCCTGCCCGCTGTGTGCGAGGGCGCTCGCGTCGAAGCCCGTGCCGCCCGCGCCGATCCCCAGCGTGATCCGGCCACCGGAGATGTCGTCGAGCGAGAGCAGTTCCTTGGCGAGGGTGACGGGGTGCCGGAAGTTCGGCGAGGTCACGAGGGTGCCCAGGCGGATCCGCTCGGTGGCGGTCGCCGCGGCCGTCAGCGTCGGGACCGCCCCGAACCACGGCCCGTCCCGGAACGGCACGCGCCAGGACAGGTGGTCGTACGTGTACGCGGTGTGGAAGCCCAGCTCCTCCGCGCGCACCCAGGTCTCGCGTGCGCCCTCGTGCCAGCGGCGGTACGGCAGGATCACGGTGCTCAGGCGCAGCGGGCGAGGGGGTGTGGCGGGAGCGTTGTCGGTCATGCCTGTGAGCGTATGCGCAGTGGACGCGAGGGTCGTCCGGGCGGTTCCACCGTGTGTCTCCGCGCGGCTTGTGGATGTCCTCACGGATCCCTTTAGATTGCTTTCGCAAATATCGGTTCGGATGTTTGATCCACAGCCAAGTCCAGTTATCCACAGGCTAGTTGGCGATTCTGTGGACAACTCTCAATTCGGATCGCCCTTTTGGTCAACAGTGGGAGTATTGCTGGGTTTTGAGGTCAATGCGTCCAATGTCCTTGTCTGTACCTCGCGTTCGGCTGCCGCCGCGATGAAGGCGGAGACGTTCTCCGGGCCAACAAGCCTGCGTACGGCCCGCATTGTCTCCACGGGTATGGCGACGGACTGCTGTTCGTCCGCCACTTCGACCGCCGGTCCGTCCGCAAGGTGGCGATGGAGGTGTCGGGTGGCGAACATCCGCATCGCACGGGCAAGTTCGGCGTCCACGGACTGCTGCGCGAGCGGCCGAAGTCGTCGCACGAGCGAGGCCGCTTCGGCCGCTTCCGTGTCCGTCGGCGGTTGCGGACCGAGATAGCGCGCGAAGACGTGCTCGGTGGTGAACTCCAGGAAGCGCGCCGCTATATGTTCGACGTGCCCCCTCAACTCCCTGAGGTGAGTGGAAATTGCGGACAGCGGGACACCCGCCGCGTGCAACTCGGCGGCGACCGCGAGCTCTTGAGGGCTCGGTACGAGGAACTCGTCGTCCTTCCCCGGCACGCGCTCGAGCACCCCGAGGTCGAGCGCGTCCCGCACAGCGGCCTCGTCGGGTTCGCCGCCGAACCTCTCGTCCAGCTCCGCGCGCGTGATGCGCCCCGCCCGCTCGTCCGTCCACGGGCCGTCCACCTCTGCGACCAGACCGAGCACGCCGCCGAGGCCACGCCCCGCGTCCCAGGCCTCCAGCAGCTCCTTGATGGACGCCAGGGTGTAGCCGCGGTCCAGCAGGTCGGCGATCTGGCGCAGCCTGGACAGATGCGTGTCCGTGTACACATTGGCCCGCCCGCGGCGCTCGGGCCGCGGCAGCAGCCCGCGGTCCTGGTAGGCGCGGATCGTACGGACCGTGGCGCCACTGTGGTGGGCCAGGTCCTCGATCCGGTACTCGGCGGCCGACTGCTCTGCCCTCTCCTGTGGCCCCGGGGCCTCGCTGCTCACAGTGGCGGCTCCATCCGTGCGACCGCGCGCAGGGCCTTGGGCGTGAAGCGGGACATGAGGTGGGCGCCGCGGGCCTCAGGCGTGACCGGGACGACCGCCTTGTTGTGCACGACGGCGCCCAGGATCGCCTCCGCGACCTTCTCCGGCGGGTAGTTGCGCAGGCCGTACAGGCGGGAGGACTTCTTCTGGCGGCGCCGCTCCTCCTCGGCGTCCACCCCGGCGAAGCGGGCCGTCGCCGTGATGTTCGTGTTCACCAGGCCGGGGCAGATCGCGGAGACCCCGATGCCCTGCCCGGCCAGCTCGGCGCGCAGGCACTCGCTGAGCATCAGGACGGCGGCCTTGGAGGTCGAGTACGCGGGGAGCGCCTTCGAGGGCTGGTACGCCGCCGCGGACGCGGTGTTCACGATGTGGCCGCCCTGCCCGCGCTCGGCCATCTGCTTGCCGAACAGGCGACAGCCGTGGATGACGCCCCACAGATTGACGTCGAGGACCTTCTTCCAGTCCTCCGGGGTGGTGTCGAAGAACGAGCCGGACAGACCGATCCCCGCGTTGTTCACCAGGACGTCGACCACGCCGTACTCGGCGGCGACCTTCCCTGCGAGCTTCTCCATGGCCTGCTCGTCGGTGACGTCCACGGTCTCGCCCCACGCCTCGGGGGCGCCTATGAGCTGGGCCAGCTCGGCGGTCCGCGCGGCGCTCTCGGCGTCCCTGTCGACGGCGACCACGCGCGCGCCGGCCTCCGCGAAGGCGAACGCGGTGGCCCGCCCGATGCCGCTGCCCGCGCCGGTCACCAGGACCAGCTGACCGGCGAACCGGTCCGCGTGCTTCCCGTCGGCCGCCGGGCGCTGCGCGGGCACACCCGCCGCTTGTCCCTCGTGCGTGGTGACGAACTCGGTGATCCAGGCCGCGAGTTGATCGGGGCGGGTGCGCGGAACCCAGTGCTTGGCGGGCAGCACGCGGCGCGTCAACTGCGGTGCCCACAGCTCCAGCTGGTCGTACAGCTTCGGCGACAGGAAGGCGTCCCCGAGCGGCGTGATGAGCTGCACGGGCGCGTGCGCGTACGCGTCCTCGCGCGGGCGGCGCAGCCGCGACCGAATGTTGTCCCGGTACAGCCAGGCCCCGTGGGCGGCGTCCGAGGGCAGCGACGACGTCGGGTAGTCGCCCGCCGGGACCCGCTCGACGCGCTCCAGGATCTTCGGCCAGCGCTTGCCGAGCGGACCGCGCCAGGCGAGCTCGGGAAGCACCGGCGTGTGCAGCATGTACACGTACCAGGACTTGGCGCCCTGGCCGAGCAGCTGGCCCACCTTGGCGGGCGTGGGCTTCTTCATGCGCTGCTTGATCCAGTGCCCGAAGTGGTCGAGGGACGGGCCCGACATCGACGTGAAGGACGCGATGCGGCCCTGCGTGCGCTTGACCGTGACGAACTCCCACGACTGCACCGAACCCCAGTCGTGCCCCACCAGGTGCACGGGCCGGTCCGGGCTCACCGCGTCGACGACCGCCAGGAAGTCGTCGGTCAGCTTCTCCAGGGTGAAGCCGCCGCGCAGCGGCTGCGGCGCCGTCGACCCGCCGTGTCCGCGCACGTCGTAGAGCACCACATGGAAGTGGTCCGCGAGGCGCGCGGCGACCTCCGACCACACCTCCTTGGAGTCCGGGTAGCCGTGCACGAGCACCACTGTCGGCCGCTCGGCCCCGCCGGGCTCGCCCAGCTCGACGACGCACAGCTCGATACCGCCCGTGCGCACCCGGCGCTCGCGCGCGCCGTCGATCTTCATCAGGTCCGTCATCAGATGCCCTCCGCCCAGCGCCGCACGTGCGGCAGATCGTCGTCCAGCCAAAAGGCGCTCTCCTGCGGGTCCTTGGAGTCGGTGACCACGAGAAGCTCCTCGAACTTGGCGCCCGTGCCCCGGAATCCGAGGTGGGGCTCGACCGCCCACAGCCCCGGCTGCGGCGGGTGATCGGAGAACTTGTACGGCGACCACAGCGGCGACCAGCCGTCCCTGTGCCCGTGCAGCGCGTCGCTCGCCAGGCCCTTCAGGGACTGGGTGCCGAAGCCGAACAGCGTGGCGTTGATCCGCCGTTCCTTGACCCGGTCGACCTTGTGCGCGATCACGCCGAAGGGATACGCCCGGTGCCGGTTCGCATAGCCCTGGCGGACCATCAACCGCTCCACGTCCTCGTAGATCTCCCGTAGCGAGCGCCGCTCGCGCACCTCCCGCAGGATCAGCTCGCGGTGCGCCTCAAGGTCCGAAAGCAGCTTGTCGTGCACGGGGTTGAGGCCGAGGCAGCCCGAGTAGCCGATGTCCGCGGTGTAGCCCTGGTGGACCGGCGCCATGTCGAGGATGAAGGGCATCCCCGCCTCCAGCTTCCGGTTCGTCGGGAAGAACTGCAGCGGTACGCGGAAGTTCACGAACGCCGTACGGTCCCCGAACCAGGCGAAGGGCAGATGGAACCAGTCCCGCACCCCGCGCTCGCGCAGCCACTCCCGCTGCATCCGCGCCGCCTCGCGCTCCGTCACCCCCGGTTTGAGCTGCGCCGCGACCGATTCCGCGCATGCGTACGCGAGCCTCTGTACTTCTCTGAACCCCCGCAGTTCCGCCGAGAGTTCACGTACCACCGCTGAGGTCATGCCACCGTCCGTCCCGGTCGCGGCCGCCCCGATGCCGTGACCGGGTCGTCGCCGTACGCGCTCGTAACTTGACACTGATGAATGTGACAATGCCTGGCGGCGACGTCAAGGGGCGTGCAGGGGCTACTCAGGGCGGACCCCTAGGGACCCGTAATACTCAGGTCTTATACGAGGTCGACCCCACGGTCTGACGAATTGGTGTGGCCTGCGCCACTACGGTCGAACCGTGACTGTGATCGCGACCGAAAGCCTGAGCAAGCGGTTCCCCAAGGTGACCGCGCTTGACCGGCTGACCATGGACATCGGGCCCGGTGTGACCGGACTCGTCGGATCCAATGGAGCCGGCAAGTCCACCATGATCAAGATTCTCCTTGGTCTGTCCCCCGCGACGGAGGGCCGAGCCGAAGTGCTCGGGCTCGACGTCGCGGACCCGTCATCGGGTCCCAAGATCCGTGAGCGCGTCGGCTACATGCCGGAGCACGACTGCCTGCCGCCGGACGTCTCGGCGACCGAGTTCGTCGTCCACATGGCGCGCATGTCCGGCCTGCCGCCCACGGCGGCCCGCGAGCGCACCGCCGACACTCTGCGGCACGTCGGCCTGTACGAGGAGCGCTACCGCCCCATCGGCGGCTACTCGACGGGCATGAAGCAGCGCGTGAAGCTGGCCCAGGCGCTGGTGCACGACCCGCAGCTGGTGTTCCTGGACGAGCCGACGAACGGCCTGGACCCGGTCGGCCGTGACGACATGCTCGGCCTGATCCGGCGCGTGCACACCGACTTCGGCATCTCGGTCCTCGTCACCTCGCACCTGCTCGGCGAGCTCGAGCGCACCTGCGACCACGTCGTCATCATCGACGGCGGCAAGCTGCTGCGCTCCAGCTCCACCACGGACTTCACGCAGGCCACGGCGACACTGGCGATCGAGGTCACCGACAGCGACGAACACCCGGACGGGACAAAGGCGCTCCGCGAGGCGTTCGCGCAGCGCGGCATCGAGACCAGCGCCGGCGGCGAGCTGCCCGGCGCCGGGCACACGGTCCTCATCACGGCGCAGGGCGAGGAGACGTACGACGTCGTGCGCGACATCGTCGCGGACCTCGGCCTCGGCCTGATCCGCATGGAGCAGCGCAGGCACCAGATCGCGGAGGTCTTCCGCCCCGAGGCCGAGGCGCGGCAGGAGCAGGGCTCCGAGCGCGCGGCGGCCTGGGCGGCCACCGCCGCATCGCAACAGACGGGAGGCGCGGAGCGATGACCACCGAGCCCATGCCGACGGACCGCGCGTCCACCCAGATCCACAACATCGGCTACCGCCACTACGACGGCCCGCGCCTGGGTCGCGCGTACTCCCGCCGCTCGCTCTTCTCGCAGAGCCTGCGCGGTGCCTACGGACTCGGCCGCTCGGCCAAGTCCAAGGTGCTGCCGATGCTGCTCTTCATCGTGATGTGCGTCCCGGCGCTGATCATGGTCGCGGTGGCCGTCGCCACGAAGGCGAACGACCTGCCCGTCGACTACACGCGTTACGCGGTCATCCTCCAGGCGGTGATCGGCCTCTACGTGGCGTCCGCCGCGCCGAACGCCGTCTCCCTTGACCTGCGCTTCAAGTCGATCCCGCTCTACTTCTCCCGTCCCATCGAGCGCGTCGACTACGTAGTGGCGAAATTCGCCGCCATGACATCGGCGCTGTTCATCCTCACGGCCGCGCCGCTGATCGTGCTCTACGTAGGCTCTCTGCTCGCCAAGCTGGACTTCACGGAGCAGACCAAGGGATTCGCCCAAGGACTGGTATCCGTGGCGCTGTTGTCGCTGCTCTTCGCCGGGATCGGACTCGTCGTCTCCGCCGTCACCCCGCGCCGCGGGTTCGGCATCGCCGCCGTCATCGCCGTCCTGACCATCTCCTACGGAGCGGTGTCCACGGTCCAGGCGATCGCCGACGCCCAGGACAACGGCGGGGCGGTGACCTGGCTCGGCCTCTTCTCACCGATCACGCTCATCGACGGAGTGGGGACCGCGTTCCTCGGAGCGAGCTCGTCCTTCCCGGGGGCACACGGACCCTCGACCGGCCAGGGCCTCGTCTTCCTGCTCGTCGTCCTCGGGCTCATCGCCGGCTCCTACGGGCTGCTGATGCGCCGCTACCGGAAGGTCGGACTGTGACCACGATCAACATCGACCACGTCTCGCGCTGGTTCGGCAATGTCGTCGCGGTCAACGACGTCACGATGAACATCGCCCCCGGAGTGACCGGCCTGCTGGGGCCGAACGGCGCGGGCAAGTCCACGCTCATCAACATGATGGGCGGCTTCCTCGCCCCCTCGAACGGATCGGTGACCCTCGACGGACAGCCGATCTGGCGCAACGAACAGATCTACCGGCACATCGGCATCGTCCCCGAGCGCGAGGGGATGTACGACTTCCTCACGGGACGCGAATTCGTCGTCGCCAACGCGGAGTTGCACGGCCTCGGCAAGAAGGCCGCCCAGGAGGCGCTGGCCACGGTCGAGATGGAGTACGCGCAGGACCGCAAGATCTCGACGTACTCCAAGGGCATGCGGCAGCGCGTGAAGATGGCCTCCGCGCTCGTCCACACGCCGTCGGTGCTGCTGCTCGACGAGCCGTTCAACGGCATGGACCCGCGCCAGCGCATGCAGCTCATGGAGCTGCTGCGGCGCATGGGGGACGAGGGCCGCACCGTCCTGTTCTCCTCGCACATCCTCGAAGAGGTCGAGCAACTGGCCTCCCACATCGAGGTGATCGTCGCGGGCCGGCACGCCGCGAGCGGCGACTTCCGCAAGATCCGCCGCCTGATGACCGACCGCCCGCACCGCTACCTGATCCGCTCCAGCGACGACCGGGCGCTGGCCGCCGTGCTGATCGCGGACCCGTCGACGGCGGGCATCGAGGTCGACCTGAAGGAGGGCGCGCTGCATGTCCAGGCCGTCGACTTCGGCCGGTTCACGACGCTGCTCCCGAAGGTCGCGCAGGCGCACGGCATCCGGCTGCTCACGGTCTCGCCGTCCGACGAGTCCCTCGAGTCCGTCTTCTCGTATCTGGTCGCGGCGTAGGAGGCCCTGATGTACGACCCCACTGTCGCCCGACTCACCTACCGGGCCCTGCTCGGCAGGCGCCGGGCCCTCATCCTCTTCGCGCTGCCCGTGCTGCTGGTCGTGATCGCCGCGCTCGTGCGCGGGCTCACGGGGGCCGACGACCAGACCGCGTCCGACCTCCTCGGCGGTTTCGCGCTCGCCACGATGGTGCCGCTGATCGGAGTCATCGCGGGGACCGGAGCCATCGGCCCGGAGATCGACGACGGTTCCGTCGTCTATCTGCTCTCGAAGCCGCTCAAGCGCCCCACGATCATCTTCACCAAGCTCATCGTGGCGATCGGCGTGACCATGGTGTTCTCCGCCGTTCCGACGCTCATCGCGGGCTTCATCCTGAACGGGAACGGGCAGCAGATCGCCGTCGCCTACACGATCGCGGCTCTCGTCGCGTCCATCGCGTACGCGGCGATCTTCCTGCTGCTCGGCACGGTTACCCGGCACGCGGTCGTCTTCGGCCTCGTCTACGCCCTCGTATGGGAGGCCCTGTTCGGATCCCTGGTCTCCGGGGCGCGCACGCTCAGCGTGCAGCAGTGGTCGCTCGCGGTCGCCCAGAAGGTGGCCGGCGGCGACCTCGTCACCTCGGACGTGGGGCTGCCGCTCGCGACGGTGCTCCTGGTGGTGGTGACGGTCCTGGCGACCTGGTACGCCGGGCAGAAGCTGCGGACTCTGAAGCTGGCCGGGGAGGAGTAGGACCCGGTCGTCGCACGGGCTCCGGGTCGTTTCCTGACGCCGATTTCACCCTCCCACCAGGACACTGGTGGGAGGGTGCGCCGTTCGACAGGCGCCCCGATGAAGACCCGGAGTACCCGGAGGACCCGCGATGGCACACGAACCGAACCGCGAGGGGGACCGGCCCGGTCAGGGCGACGACACCTGGGACGACGTGGTCCTGGACACCGAATTCATCCGTGCCGCCGAGACGACCGAACCGTCCGCGCGGGCCCGCATGCTCGCCGAGCGGTGGCGAAAGGGTGGGCCCGAGCCCCAGCCGTGGCGTTCGGACGAGCCGCCCGCGGGGTGGTTCTTCAGCAAGGCGCGGCGGCGCAGGTGGCGCCGCCGGTGAGCCGGTGGGAACCGGCGATTAATTCGGTGGCGTCGAACTCCCGGGCGCGGCACAGTAGTTGTGTCAGTGCGCCGACTGTGGCGTCCAAGGACCGGGAGAGGAGCGCGGCGATGTCCTTCAACAGTCCGTCGAGCTCCCGGCAGGGCGGCCCGAGGCAGGCTCCGGAGTAGTCATTGCACTCCGTCGAGCCCCGCCCAGGGTGTCGCCCGGGGCGGCCGCTTCGAGCGCGTGTCCTTCTTCCGTGACACGCGGGCCGCCCACCCTTTGCATCGAGGGCCGACCCCGGTACAGCCGGGGCCGGCCCTCGATGCGACCTCACAAACCGCTCAGCCGAGCAACCGCTCCAGCACCACCGCGATGCCGTCGTCCTCGTTCGACGACGTCACCTCGTTGGCCACCGTCTTGAGTTCCTCGTGGGCGTTCGACATGGCCACGCCGTAGGACGCCCAGCCGAACATCGGGATGTCGTTGGGCATGTCGCCGAAGGCGATCGTGTCGACGGCCTTCGCGCCCAGGCGCCGGGCCGCAAGGGAGAGCCCCGTGGCCTTGGAGAGGCCGAGCGGGAGCAGCTCCACGATGCCCTCGCCCGCCATCGTGACCCCCACCAGACCGCCGGCGACGGTACGCGCGACCTCCGCCAGCTGGTCGTCGGTCAGGCCCGGATGCTGGACGTACACCTTGTTCAGCGGCTGCGCCCACAGCTCCGCGAGCTCGGTGAACGGGACGACCGGGAGCGGGCCCTCCTGCACCTCGTAGCCGGGGCCGACGATGACCTCGCCCTCGAGGCCGTCGCGGCTCGCGGCGAGCGCCAGCGGACCGAGCTCGGCCTCGATCTTGGCGAGCGCGAGCCCCGCCAGCTGCCGGTCGAGCGTCACCGAGGTGAGCAGCCGGTGCTCCCCCGCGTGGTAGACCTGCGCGCCCTGGCCGCACACCGCGAGCCCCTCGTAGCCGAGGTCGTCGAGGATGTGGCGGGTCCAGGGCACGGCCCTGCCGGTCACGATGATGTGCGCGGCGCCCACCGCGGTGGCCGCGGTGAGCGCGTCACGCGTGCGCTCGGAGACCGTGTCGTCGGACCGCAGCAGCGTTCCGTCGAGATCGGTCGCCACGAGCTTGTACGGAAAGGCAGGGGCGAGGGGAGCGGGGTGGCTCACTTGGCGTTCGGCTCCAGGTGTTCAGGCCGTGCGGGCCCTGCGGGCCATTCGGGCTGCGCTTACTTGGGGTCCAGAGTGGTGCGTCCCCCAAGGTAGGGCCGCAGCATCTCCGGAACCCGCACCGAGCCGTCGGCCTGCTGGTGATTCTCCAGGATCGCGACGATCGTGCGCGGGACGGCGCACAGCGTGCCGTTCAGCGTCGCGAGCGGCTGCACCTTCTTGCCGTCGCGCATCCGGATCGACAGGCGGCGCGCCTGGAACCCGTCGCAGTTCGACGCCGAGGTCAGCTCGCGGTACTTGCCCTGCGTCGGGATCCACGCCTCGCAGTCGAACTTGCGCGAGGCCGAGGCGCCGAGGTCACCCGTGGCGACGTCGATCACCTGGAAGGGCAGCTCGAGACCGGTCAGCCACTGCTTCTCCCACTCCAGGAGGCGCTGGTGCTCGTTCTCCGCGTCCTCCGGGGCGACGTACGAGAACATCTCGACCTTGTTGAACTGGTGGACGCGGAAGATGCCGCGGGTGTCCTTGCCGTACGTCCCGGCCTCGCGGCGGTAGGACGGCGAGAAGCCGGCGTAGCGCAGCGGCAGCTGGGCGCCGTCGACGATCTCGTCCATGTGGTACGCGGCGAGCGGGACCTCGGAGGTGCCGACCAGGTAGTAGTCGTCCTTCTCCAGGTGGTACACGTTCTCCGCGGCCTGGCCGAGGAAGCCGGTGCCCTCCATGGCGCGCGGGCGCACCAGGGACGGGGTCAGCATCGGCGTGAAGCCGGCCTCGGTGGCCTGCGCGATCGCCGCGTTGACCAGGGCGAGCTCGAGCAGCGCGCCGATGCCGGTCATGTAGTAGAAGCGCGAGCCGGAGACCTTCGCGCCGCGCTCGACGTCGATGGCGCCGAGCGCCTCGCCGAGCTCCAGGTGGTCCTTGGGCTCGAAGCCCTCGGCGCCGAAGTCGCGGATCGTGCCGTGCGTCTCCAGGACGACGAAGTCCTCCTCGCCGCCGCGCGGGACGTCGGGGTGCACGATGTTGCCCAGCTGGAGCGCGAGCCGCTGCGTCTCTTCCTCGGCCTCGCGCTGCTCGGCCTCCGCGGCCTTGACGGCGGCGGAGAGCTCGCCCGTCTTCTTCAGCAGCTCCTGGCGCTCCTCGGGGGAGGCCTTGGGGATCAGCTTGCCGAGCGACTTCTGCTCGGAACGGAGTTCGTCGAAGCGGAGCCCGGACGACCTGCGCCGCTCATCGGCGGACAGGACGGAGTCGACGAGTGCGACGTCCTCTCCACGGGCGCGCTGGGAGGCGCGAACACGGTCGGGGTCCTCACGGAGCAGGCGAAGGTCAATCACCCCTCAAGGCTACCGTTGCCCGCTTCCGGCCCACGACCCGATAACCGATGCACTCCCTTATGCCCTATTTGCCGGAATGTGAATTTAGGGTGGAGCGCGGCCGGAAAAGATCCACACGAGCCCCCGCGGGGCGTGTCAAGGAAAACCGCCACTTTCCCTTGAAAGGGGCAGACGCGGCACTTCGCCTTGACCCGATCCCCTTGCTGTGAGCGGGACTTGGGGCCCGCTGTCCACAGTGATGCACAGGCCGGAAAAGTTATCCACAGGCTGTGAAAATGATCTGTGGATGCCGGAAGGGATCATTCCGAAAGCCGCATGCGTAACGAAGAATTCCCCTCTCAAACCGCGTGCAAGCTCACTTTCGGGTGGAAATGCTTCACTCCAAAGAGCTGATCATGCCAAATGCATGGACGAAGGGTGACCTGCCGGGCTGTGGACGCATCTGGGGGCTGTGGGCCGATTTGTCGACCAACCGGCACCTTCCTGTCGACTTGTCCCCAGGTCGAGAAGGCGCCCTGTGGATAACTTCTGTGGATGAAGAAAATCCGCTGGTAGGACCGGGTGTCCAGACAAAAAGTAGCCGGATCCGGCGGTGGACAACCCGGATCCGGCGGGGGATTACGGCCAGCTGGGGCCGATGCGCTAGAACCGGCCGTCCTGGCAGCGCGCCAGCCAGTCCGACGCCGCCACGAACTCGCCGTCCGAGGTCCCCGAGCGCGGCGGGCGCACGTCCTCGACGGCGACTCCGGCGCGCGGGTACGAGCCGAGGAAGCGCACCTCCGGGCAGGCCCGCTTCAGCCCCATCAGCGCCTCGGCCACCCGGCGGTCCGCGATGTGCCCCTCCGCGTCGATCGCGAAGCAGTAGTCGCCGATGCCCGTGCCGGTGGGCCGGGACTGCAGCAGCACCAGGTTGACCCCGCGGATGGCGAACTCCTGGAGCAGCTCCATCAGCCCACCGGGGTGGTCCTCGCGCTGCCAGATGACGACCGAGGTCTTGTCCGCGCCGGTGGGCGCCGCGGGCCGGGCCGGCTTGCCGACCAGGACGAAACGCGTCTGCGCGTTCTCCGCGTCGTGGATCTCGGTGACCAGCGGCACGAGCCCGTATTTCTCGGCAGCGAACTCGCCGGCGAACGCGGCGTCGTAGCGCCCCTCCTGCACGAGGCGCGCGCCGTCGGCGTTCGACGCCGCGGACTCCCAGGTCACGTCCTCCGCCAGGTGGGCCTTCATCCAGTTGCGCACCTGCGGCTGGGCGGCCGGGTGCGCGGTGACCGTCTTGATGTCGGAGATCGCGGTGCCGGGGCGGACGAGCAGCGCGAAGGTGATGTCGAGCAGCACCTCGCGGTAGATCATCAGCGGCTCGCCGGCGACCAGCTCGTCGAGCGTCGTGGTGATGCCGCCCTCGACGGAGTTCTCGATCGGCACGAACGCGGCCTCGGCCTCGCCGCTGCGGACGGCGTCGAGCGCGGCGGGCACGGACACGACGGGGACGAGTTCCCGGGTGGCCGTCTCCGGGAGCGTGCGCAGGGCGACTTCGGTGAAGGTGCCCTCGGGGCCGAGATACGCGTAGCTGGCTGGCATGGGCTCACCCTAATGGGCCGTACGAAGCCGGGCTCACGGATGCGTCACGGGCCACCCCACCCGGCGACGGCCCCATCCGGCGACGGCCCCACCCGGCGCGATGGCCCCACCCCCGGACCCGCTCACCCCTCCAGCAACGCCTGCCCCACATAGCCGCCCTTCTCGGCGCCGCCCGGCACCGCGAAGAGCCCGCTCGCCTCGTGCCGGATGAACTTCGACAGGGCGTCGCCCCGGTCGAGCTTGCGCTGCACCGGGACGAAGCCGCGCAGCGGGTCCGCCTGCCAGCAGATGAAGAGCAGGCCGGCGTCCGGAGTGCCGTCCTCGTCGTAGCCGTCGTGGTACGAGAACGGGCGGCGCAGCAGCGCGGATCCGCCGTTCTGGTCGGGGCGTGTGATGCGGGCGTGCGCGTTGAGCGGGATGACGAGGTCGCCGTTCGCGTCCGTCTTCTCCAGGTCCGGCTCGGTGGTCTCCTTGCCGCCGGTCAGCGGGGCGCCGCTCGACTTCTTGCGCCCGATGACGTGCTCCTGCGCCGCCGTCGACAGCTTCTCCCAGTCGTCGAGCAGCATCCGGATCCGGCGGACGACGACGTACGAGCCGCCTCCCATCCACGCGGGGGACTGCGCGGAGCCCGAATCCGGCACGAAGATCCGCTTGTTGAAGTCGGCCTCGGACGGCTTGGGGTTGTTGGTCCCGTCGACCTGGCCCATCAGATTGCGGACCGTCATCGGGTGGGCGGTGGCCCCCGGCGAGCGGTTGAAGCCGTTCATCTGCCAGCGCAGTCTGGCCACGCCGCCCGCGTCCTTCTGGATCGCACGCAGCGCGTGGAAGGCGACGAGCGGGTCGTTCGCGCCGATCTGCACCCACAGGTCGCCGTTGCTGCGCGCCTTGTCGAGGTGGTCGGAGTAGAAGTCCGGCAGCGGGTCGAGGGCGGCGGGGCGCTGCTTCTCCAGCCCCGTACGGGAGAAGAAGCTGTGGCCGAAGCCGAAGGTGACCGTCAGCGAGGAGGGGCCCGCGTCCCGGGCGACATCCGTGTCGTCCGAGGCCGAGGGCTCGCCCGCCATCAACCGCTCGGCCGTCGCCGACCAGCGGCGCAGCAGGGCGGCGGCCTCCTTGCGCCCCGTGCCCGCCGCCAGGTCGAACGCGACGAGATGGCCGCGGGACTGCATCGCGGTGGTGATGCCGGGCTGATGTTTCCCGTGAAACATCACCTCGTCCGCCCCGATCGAGGTCAACGTGGCCTGCTGCTCGGGGGAGTTCGAGGACGCCACGGCGTACCCCGCGCCCGCACCGACGGCACCGAGGGCGACGCCGGTGGCACCCGCCGTCCCGATCAGGCGACGCCGCGAGATGCCCGCGGCCCCGGGGGAGGACTCGGTGCTGCTCTTGGTACCAGCGGTGCCAGCCGTGTCAGTCGTGTCAGCCATGGGGCAGGTCAGCCGATCTTCGCGTTCTTGTTGATGGTGATCTGGTCGATGTCCGACGTACGCACGGTCAGCGCGACCTTCCAGTCGCCCGCCACGGGGATCTGCACACCGCTCGCCGTCCAGTGTCCCGTGGCGATGTGATCGGGCACGACGGGCAGCGGCCCGATCTTCTTCGCCTCCTGAGTGAGGGCGAGCTTCACCTCGGGGACGTCGAAGGCCTTGCCGTTCGGCCGCTCTATGTAGAGGTGCATTTCGTTGTTGCCGGTGCGTCCGGGGTCCATCTCCAGGAGGGCGGTGCCCTTGCCGTCCGCGCCTCCGGTGTCGAACGGGATCTTCAGGGAGAGCGGCCCGGTCTGCGCCTGCGCGGCCGAGGTGGCGGACTTGGCCTCCTCCTCCGTACGCCCCGGCTCGGTGGACGTCAGCACGGTGGTGACCGCGAGCAGGACGACCGCGATGCCCGCCTCGACGAGCACCGAGCGGCGCAGGCCGAAGCGGTGCGGATCGGCGTCGCGCACCCGCTTCTCGCGTGCGCTCGCCATCGCGGCGCGCTGGCGGGCGAGTTGGGCGGCCCGCTCGGGGTTCGCGCCCTTCCCGCCGGCGGCCACGGAGACCGGCTCCTTCTCCTCGGAGACCTCGGAGATTTCGGACACCTCGGACGCCTGCTTCTGTGCCACCGGGGCGGCGGCCACGGTCTCGGCGAGCCGCGCCGTCCACTTCCGGGAGATCCAGGCGACGCCGACGAGCACGGCGACGAGCCCGACCTTCACCATCAGCAGCTGCCCGTACGCCGTCCCGGTCAGCGCCGACCAGGAGCCGACCTGACGCCACGACTGGTAGATCCCGGTCGCGACGAGGACGAGGACGCTGCAGAAGGCGACCCGCGAGAAGCGGCGTACGGCCGAGCCCTCGATCGTCGGCACCCGGTACAGGGCGACGAGCAGCGTGGTCAGCCCGCCGAGCCAGGCGGCGACGGCCAGCAGGTGCAGCACGTCGACGGGCATCGCCAGGGCCGCCTGGATGCCGGTCGAGGCGTGCTCGGCCATGGCCCAGGTGGCGGCGAGTCCGGCCGCGACGACGGCGCCGCCGACGGAGAGCCCGAAGGTGAGATCGTTCCGCTCCTTGGCCTTGGCGTCCTGCCCGTCCTCTTCCCTCTCTCCGTCTTCCTCGTCCTCGTTCTTCTTCGCGTACGCCCCGAAGAGCACCGCGATGAAGAGGGCCGCCGCCGCGAGCAGCAGCAGCCGGGAAGTGAGCGCGGCGCCGGTCTTCGTCTGCAGGACCTGGCCGAGCAGCGACATGTCGAAGACGTCGCCGAGCTTCCCCGACCCGGTGTACGAGCCCCGCATCAGCAGCATGACCAGGGTGGCGGCGGTGAGCGCGGTCCAGGCGCCGACCACGACGCGCTGCACCGGCTTGCTGCTCGCGCCGCGCCGCCAGCAGCCGAGCACGAACGCGGCGCCGCCCACGAGCAGCGCGAAGCCCGCGTACGAGACGTAGCGCGCGATGCCGTAGATCACGCCGACGACTCCGCCGCCGGCGTTCTGGTCGGCCACCACCGCGGTCGTCTTGGAGGGCGCCCCGATGGAGAAGGTGTAGGCGCCGGCGACGGGATGGCTGTCGGCGGAGACGACCTGGTAGGCGACGGTGAACGTGCCGTCGGGCAGGCCCGAGTGCACTCCCACCGTGTAGGTCGTGCCGCCGGAGTGGGCGATCTTGCCGTCGTCGACGCGCTTGCCCGCGGGGTCGAGGACACGGACCGCGCCGTCGGAGATCGCGACGCTCTCGGAGAAGGTGAGCGACACCTTCTTCGGAGCCGTGTCGACCACCGCTCCCTGCTTGGGGTCGCTCCCGGTCAGCGCGGCGTGCGCGGACGCGGGGGCGGCGCCGGCCAGGAGTGCGCCGGTGACGGCGAGGAAGAGCAGCACCAGCTGCCAGGTGCGGGGAGCGATGGTCTTCACGTACGAGTCAGCCCCTTCAGTGCGAAGCGTGCGACGGGTTGTAGGTGGCGACCTTCACCGGGAAGGAGACCGTGACGGTCCCGGACTTGGTGAAGTGCAGCTGCACCGACACCTTGTCGCCCTCCGCGGGCTTGCGCTTCAGGTTCTCGAACATGAGGTGGTTGCCGCCGCGTTCGAAGTCGAGCTCGCCGTTCGCGGGCACGGCGAAGGACTTCTGCTCCTTCATCACACCGCCCTTGGTGCTGTGCAGGGTGACCTTCTGGGAGATACCGCTGCTCACGGACGTGAGGGTGTCGGCGGCGCCCTTGTTGTGCACGGTGAAGAACCCGGCCGCCATGTCGCCGGAGGCGGGCGCGGGGATGAACGCGCCCTCGACCTTCACGTCGGGCTTGTCGGCGGAGTCGGAGTCGGCCTCGGAGCCGGAGCCACAGGCGGTCAGGGCGAGCCCCGCCGCGAGCGTGACGGCGCCGAGGGCGAGGGGCGTGCGCCTCACGGCTTCTCCCCCTTGACGATCTTGGGGAGGTCCTTGGTGTAGTCGTCGACGGTGGCGTCCTCGCCGTACAGCACGTAACCGGCGTCGTTCTTCGGCGAGAAGGCGATGACCTGCGTGCCGTGCATCGACACGAGCTTGCCCTTCTTGTCCTTCTGCGTCGGCTCGATGGAGATGCCGAGGGTGCGGGCGCTGCCCTGGATGGTGGCGAAGTCGCCGGTCAGGCCGATGAAGTCGGGGTCCTGCGCCTTGAGCCACTTGCCGAGCACGGACGGGGTGTCGCGGTCCGGGTCGGTGGTGACGAAGACGACCTGGAGCTTGTCCTGCTCGGACTTGGGCAGCGACTTCTTGGCGACGGCGATGTTGCTCATCGTCAGCGGGCAGACGTCGGGGCAGTGCGTGTAGCCGAAGTAGATCAGCGTCGGCTTGTTCTTGGTCTGCTCACGCAGGTCGAACTTCTTGCCGTGGGTGTCGGTGAGGACCAGATCCGGCTTCTTGAACGGCTTGTCGAGGACCGTCGCGGCCTTCTTCGTGCCGGTGTCGGAGGACACCTCGGCGACCGGCTTTCCGCTGTCGTCGCTGCTGCCGCAGGCCGACAGGGCGAAGGTGGCGACGGTGACGAGTCCGACCGCGGCCAGCAGGCTCTTCCTGTTGAACGTCGTGTTCTTGCGGGGGTTGCGCATAGAAAAATGTCCCAGATGTGAGGTGGCCGGCGGGTGCCGGGGTCGCCCACCGCGACCCCGGCACCCACCGAGGGTGGCTCAGCTGTTGGTACGCCGACGGCCCGCCATGACGCCGAACGCCACACCGGCGGCGCCGACGACGATGCCGACGATGCCGAGGGCGCGGGCGGTGGTGTCGCTGCCGGAACCGCCGGAGTCCGTGGTCGCGGCGGCGGCCTCCTGCTTGGCACTGTCGTCGGAGGCGCCCGAGGCACCGTGCCCGTCGTCCTCGGCGGCCGAGAGCTCAAGGGTGGGCGCCGGGTTCTCCGGCTCCTCCTGGCCCTTCTGCTGCGGCTCGATCCAGCGCACGACCTCCTTGTTGTCGTACGTCTGGATCGCCTTGAAGACGAGCTGGTCGGAGTCGGTCGGCAGCTGGCCGATGGAGACCGGGAACTTCTGGAAGTAGCCGGGCTGCACGCCCTTGTCCTTGCCGGAACCGGTCGCGGTCCAGGTGACCTTGGAGACGGCCTCGGTGATCTTCTCGCCGTGCATCTCCATCGGCTTGTCGAGCTTCGACTTGGTGACGTCGGCCTTCCAGCCCGGCACCGGCTCGGGCATCACGGAGGCGAGCGGGTGCTCGGTCGGGAAGTTGATCTCGAGCTTGGTGGTCGCGGCGTCGTCGCGCTCGTTCGGCACCTTGAAGTCGACCGTGGCGTAGCCGCCCTTGGCGGCCTCGCCCTCCGGCTGCACGCTCACGTGCGCGAAGGCGGGGGCGGACACGAGGACGACGGAGGAGACGGCGGCGGCACCGACGAGAGCGGCGCGGGACATCTTCTTCATGACAGGGAGAACTCCACGTTCAGCGGGATCCGTACTTCGGAAGGGAAGCTGCGCGACCGCGAAACACCGCACTACGTATGCGGCGAAAAAGCAGGTACGCGCGCGTGCCCACGGCACGACTCATCCCCACGCAGTACGCGGCGGAGCATGCGTGCCGTTCAGGCAGCGAGAAGGAACGTGTTGGCCGCGGGTGGTCCGCGCCGGCTCACGGAGTGCTGAAGTGCCGCCGCCCGCAGGGCCGGTGGTTCGGGGAACCCGGCACGAGCGGCGGGCGCCAGGGCGGGCGCACTCCGGAGTCCGGCCCTGAGGACGCGTACGAGGCCGAGGGCGGCCCGCAGCGAACGGATGGGCGCCGCATGGGCGACGCCCTGCGCGGAGAGCCGCGAGAGCCGCACGACGCGGCTCAGGGCGAGGTCTCCGTGGCGCAGCAGCCAGCCCGCGCCGGCCGCGGCGAGCAGGTGCCCGAGAAGCATCGGCAGCGACGGCAGCAGCGACATCGCGGAGCCGGCCGCGCCCGCCATGTGGTGCGCGTCGCCGGACGGCACGCGCGCGTTGTCGAGGATCCGCTGGGCCTGCGCCGGGCTGAGCGTCGACGCGCCCGCCCCGCACATGAGCCGCGCGGCCCGCTCGACCGCCGAGGGCTCGCCCGACGCGCCGGTCATGGTCATGGTGTGCTGCTGACCGAGGCCGAAGAGGCTGTGCAGCGCGATCTGCCCGGCCCCCAGCGTGGCGGCGATGCCCGGCAGCGACCGCTCGCGGCCCGCCAGCGGCAGGGCCACACAGAAGACGGCGAGGAAGCCGAGCGACAGCGTCCACAGCGGGACGGTGGCCGTCGAACCGAGGACGTGCCCCGCCGCGGACAGCATGACGCAGACCGCGGCGAACACCGCGGCCCTGAGCAGCCGGAGATCGGCTGCGCTGCGCGCCTGGCGCTCGTGGGGGGCAGACATGGCGGGCTCATCATCGCACTGGCTTCACACGCTCCATACGGCAGGTCCGCAAGATCCCAAATCTCCCGTACACCGCCGACCCCCGTATGCGCGTCCGCCGTATGGGCGTCATCACGTCAACTGCGCGATTGCGCGGGGCCGGTGGTGGCAATACGTATCGGTATGTCGAGTCGTTGCCGGGAGGCGGGAGCATGAGCATCTGGTGGTCCTTCCAACTACGGCGCAATGCCGCGAGCGTGCCGCTCGCCCGGCGGCTCCTCATGGGCACCATGGAGACCGCGGGCGTCGACCCCGACATCTCCTACGACCTGTCGGTCGCGCTCAGCGAGGCGTGTGCGAACGCCGTGGAGCACGGCGGCGCGGCGGCGAGCGAGACGACGGACGCGTTCCGGGTCACCGCGTATCTGGACGGCGAGATGTGCCGCATCGAAGTGGCCGACACCGGGCCCGGCTTCACCGCCGCCGGTGGCCGCGCGGCGGTGTCCGTCCGCCCGGCGCCCGACTACGCGGAGCACGGCCGCGGCCTGTGTCTGATCCAGGAACTCGCCGACCACGTGCACTTCGTGAACAGACCCGGCAAGGGTGGCGCCGTGGTCAGCTTCGACAAGATCCTCAAGTGGCGGGAGGACGCACCGCTGATGGCGGTGTGAACGCGAAAAAATCGCGCCTACGTAGAGAAAGACCGCGCCTACGTAGCGAAAAGACCGCGCCTACGTAGGCGCGGCCTTTCCTTCATGCGAGGTGTCAGCCCTTCAGGCGGGCCATCCACGCCTCGACCTCGTCGGCCTTGCGCGGCAGACCGGCCGACAGGTTCTTGTTGCCGTCCTCGGTCACGAGGATGTCGTCCTCGATCCGGACGCCGATGCCGCGGTACTCCTCGGGCACGGTCAGGTCGTCGGCCTGGAAGTACAGACCGGGCTCGACCGTGAGCACCATGCCGGGCTCCAGCGTGCCGTTCACGTACGCCTCGGTGCGCGCGACCGCGCAGTCGTGGACGTCCATGCCGAGCATGTGACCGGTGCCGTGCAGGGTCCAGCGGCGCTGCAGCCCCAGCTCGAGGACGCGCTCGACCGGGCCCTCGACCAGGCCCCACTCGACGAGCTTCGTGGCGAGCACCCGCTGCGCGGCGTCGTGGAAGTCCCGGAACTTGCCGCCCGGCTTGACGGCCGCGATACCGGCCTCCTGGGCCTCGTACACGGCGTCGTAGATCTTGCGCTGCAGCTCGTTGTACGTGCCGTTGATCGGCAGCGTGCGCGTGACGTCGGCGGTGTAGTACGTGTGCGTCTCCACGCCCGCGTCGAGCAGCAGCAGGTCGCCGGAGCGGACCGCGCCGTCGTTGCGCACCCAGTGCAGCGTGCAGGCGTGCGGGCCCGCGGCGCAGATGGAGCCGTAGCCGATGTCGTTGCCCTCCACGCGCGCGCGAAGGAAGAACGTGCCCTCGATGTAGCGCTCGGACGTGGCCTCGGCCTTGTCGAGCACCTTCACGACGTCCTCGAAGCCGCGCACGGTCGAGTCGACGGCCTTCTGCAGCTCGCCGATCTCGAACGCGTCCTTCACGACGCGCGCCTCGGAGAGGAAGACCTTCAGCTCGTCGTCGCGCTCGGCGGTGACCTTGTCGGTCAGGGCGGCCTCGACGCCGGCGTCGTAGCCGCGCACGACGCGCACCGGTCCTGTGGCCTCGGCCAGCTTGTCGGTCAGCTCGCGCACGTCGGATGCGGGGATGCCGTAGTGCTTCTCGGCCTCGGTGAGGGAGTGCCGGCGGCCCACCCACAGCTCGCCCTGGCCGTCGAGCCAGAACTCGCCGTTCTCGCGGTCGGAGCGCGGCAGCAGGTAGAGCGTGGCGTCGTGCCCACCGGCCTTCGGCTCCATGACGAGGACGCCGTCCTCCGTCTGGTTGCCGGTCAGGTAGGCGTACTCGACCGAGGCACGGAAGGCGTACTCCGTGTCGTTCGAGCGGGTCTTGAGGTTGCCCGCGGGCACCACGAGGCGCTCGCCGGGGAAGCGGGCGGACAGGGCGGCACGGCGGGCGGCGGTCTCGGCGGCCTGTGCGATCGGCTGCAGGTCGTGCAGCTCGGTGTCGGCCCAGCCGGACTTCATGTTCTCGGCGAGCTCGTCGGACACGCCCGGGTAGAGGCCGTTCTTGCGCTGCTTGATGGGCTCTTCGGCCTCCGGGGTCTCCGGATGGTTGAGCTCCTCCGACACGGTTCCTCCTCGACACGGCGGCCCGGTGAAATGCCCTGGATACGGCAGTGGACCCCCTCCATCGTACGAGCGTGAGGAAGGGGGTCCAGGGCCGGAGGGCCTGTTACACACAGCGTCTCGGAGGTCACTCGAAGCGCGCCGCGAGCAGCACCACGTCCTCCTCGCTCTCGGCCGTGTCGAGGCCGTCGGGGAGCACCGAGCGCAGTACGTGGTCGGCGATCGCCCCGGGGTCGTCACGGATCGCCTTGGGCACCCCGGCGGCGGCCGCGTGCAGCCGGGCGAACGCGCGGTCCATGGGGTCGCCGGTGCGGCGCAGCAGGCCGTCCGTGTAGAGCAGCACGGTCTCGCCCGGCTCCGGCGTGATCTCCACGCTCGGCGCCTCCCAGCAGGCGAGCATCCCGAGCGGCGCGGACAGCGTCGTCTCGGCGTACTCGGTGCGCCGCTCGCCGATCACCAGGGGCGGGCTGTGCCCGGCTCCGGCGAGGACGATCTTGCGCTGCGCGGGCTCGCAGTACGCGAACAGGGCGGTCGCGCTGCGCGCCGGTTCGGTCAGGCGCAACAGGAGCTCCAGGTCGGACAGGACCGCCACCGGGTCCTCCCCCTCCATCACCGCGTACGCCCGCAGGGAGGCGCGCAGCCGACCCATCGCGGCGACCGCGCTCGCGCCGGAGCCGCTGACCGAGCCGACCGCGAGCCCGAGCGCCCCCTCGGGCAGCGGCAGCGCGTCGTACCAGTCGCCGCCGCCGCGCGGCCCCGTGCGGTGCCGCGCGGCGAGCTGCACACCGGCGACCCGGGGCAGCCGCGGCGGCAGCAGCTCGTCGGCGACGGTGCGTGACCACGCGCGCGTGCGCTCCAGTTCCAGGAGGCGGGCGAGGTGCTCGGTGGCGTAGCGCGTGTAGAGCCCGATGAGGTGGCGCTGGCGCTCGCCGGGCTCGGCCGGCTCGTCGTAGAGCCAGACGGCGGCGCCCAGTTGGCCGGCCGCCTCGGTGGCGAGCGGCATCGCGTAACTCGCGGCGTAGCCCAGGCGTGCGGCGACCTCGCGGTGGCGCGGGTCGAGTCCGTCCTCGGCGAGCAGATCGGCGTGCGCCTCGGGCTCGGTGCACAGCCCGTCGAGGATCCGTCCGTACGAGGTCGCGCCGCGCGGCACCGTCTCGATGTGCCCGAGGTCGGGCCTGGACAGGCCGAGGCCCACGGTGGTGTCGGGGCCGCGCCCGTCGCCCGGTTCCAGGACGACAAGTCCGCGCCGGGCACCCACCAGGGCGGCTCCGGCGCGCAGCAGTTCGTGCAGTGCGTCCTCGAGTGCGGCCGTGCGGGCCAGCCGTTCCGTGAGTTCGTGCAGCGTCGTGAGATCGGAGACCCAGCCCGCGAGCCGGTCCTGGATCACGGCTCCGGGTGCCACGGCGGAGGGAGTGATCTGCGACACGGCGGGAGCGGGCGTGACGCTGGGGGCGGGAGGGGGAACCTGTCCAGGAGAGGAATCGATTCCAGCCACTTTCGGCAGGCGTGGGGTTGTCATGGCTTCCGGCTTTCCGGCCGGTGCATATTGCTCATTAGCATCGCAAACCCCCATGTCATTCTGCGCCGCCAGCAATGCCTCCACATGTACACGGACTCGTAAGGGGATGTCCAGCATTGTCCCGTTGGGATTCTGGGTGTCTGCCGTGGTCAAGTGCCGTTCGCGCTAAAAACGATCTCTGTTCTCACATGTGATCCACTTCCGAAACCGGGCCGATCTCAAGCCGATCCCGATCGTTCGAAGATGGCCAAAAACCGCCTGGGGGAAGCGTCTATTGCGGTCGACTGGCATTGTTCAGCTGTGGTCGACAGAGCGTCATAGCGGCCGTGATGGGTACGTACTCGGTGAAGACCAGGGGTAGTTGGGATCCGCCCGGAACCTGGTGACGGAACCGGGCGTCATAACCATCGGCGACCGTGTCCCATCCTCCCGTGGCGGAAGCGGCGAGAAATACGCGGGACGGCAAACGCCAGGCGCCGCCACCCCACGCCAGGCTTTTCAAGCACACAGCACGCGCTCGGACTATAGGGGTTCTCCCTGCCTCAGGCCGGCGGATCGGGCTGGGGTGCGGCGCTGCAACACGTACACGCAGTGACTGATCGACACATGGTGTGATGTGGCCCATAGCGTTCTCTTCGGTCTACGGAAAGGAACGAGCGCTCATGCGCGAGATCCTCGGAAGGCGACGCAGGCTCCTGTCCAGGCGTGACAACGGGAAGTCTGACCTGATCAGCGCGGCCCTCACGTTCGCGACAGCGTGGCAGTGGCCGGTCCTGCCGGGCATAGGGCTCGAAGCGGGAGGCCGTCGTGACGGCGTCCGCTGCGCGTGCCCCGACCCGGAGTGCACAGTGCCGGGCGCGCACCCCTTCGACCCGGGGCTGCTCGCCGCGACGACCGATGAGCGCATGGTCCGCTGGTGGTGGACCAACCGTCCCGACGCGCCGATCGTGCTTGCCACCGGTGCCCCGTCCGGGGCTTCCGGGGGGCGCGCACCTTGTGCCGTGAGCCTCCCGGCCGTCGCGGGTGCCCGCGCGCTTGCCGCGCTCGACCGCAGGGACGTCCGGCTCGGCCCGGTGATCGCGACGCCGGAGCGGCTCGCGATCCTCGTGGCGCCGTACTCACTGGAGCAGCTCGGCGAACTCCTGTACGCGCAGGACTTTGTACCCGGTTCGCTGCGGTTCCACGGGGACGGCGGATATCTCGCCCTGCCGCCGTCGGTCTCGGGCGCGGGGCAAGTGCGTTGGGAGCGCGCGCCGCTGCCCGGCTCGGCGGCCCCGTGGGTGCCGGATGTGGAGGCCGTGGTCGGCACGTTGGTCGACGCCCTCACCCGTACGGGTGTGAGCGCGCCCGAGTTGTAGCGGAATCCGGCGCGCGGCGGGCCGGTGGGCGGCGTGTGCGCCGATATCTTCGGCGCATGCCTGCCGCGCCACGCCTCCCCCAGCTCCCGGACGAGATCGAGCGGGAGCGGCCGCGCGCGCGACTTCGACTGTTCGGTCTGCTCGCCGTGGTGGTTCTCACAGCGGCACTGCCGCTGGCGGGCGCGTCCGCGGGGCCGGTGGACGACGAGCCCACGCGACAGACGGCCACCGAGGCCGGCGCCTCCGAGGCCAACGCCACCGAGGCGGACGTTCCCGAGGGCGCCGACAAGACGAACGCCGAGCCGAACGACAAGGCGGACCCCAAGGCGAGCGACAGCGGGGCCGAACGCAGGGGCGGGAACGGCGACGCCAAACCGGCCGAGCAGGACACCGGCAAGCCCGCCCTGCTGACCGGTCTCGGCCTGACCACCGAGGCCCACTGCGGTCCCCAACTGTCCGCCCCTGACGGCATCGAGGCGCAGACCTGCGTGCTCGTCCAGGGGCACGAAACCTGGGCGCGTACCTATTACCGCAACGCGACGGGCTCGGATCTTGCCGCCGTACTGACCCTGATGGCACCCGGCGGACGCACGGTGCAGCTGCACTGTGCCGTGGGTGCGGAGGACGAACCGGGGATGTGCGAGACACCGCGGGGGCGTACGCGGGGAGAGCCCGGCGAGTACACGGCGGTGGCGGAGTACGCGAGGGGCGCGGAAGGACCGCTGCTGCTGCGCTCCGGAAGCAACTCGGCGCCACCGCACGGGGGTTGAGACCCGATGGGCGCTGGGCGCACATGGAAGCGCCCGGTTGCTGGCGACGGGGGATGCACCAGCAACCGGGCTACTTGAACGGTAACAAGAGATCGCCGGTTAGCAAATTCGATCTCTTCTATTCGGACATGGATTTACCTGCAACTACCGGGAGTTGTGACCCGGCTCACCTTGCGGTTCGGAGAGGTGTTCCCGTCCCGATGGGCTGACTGGTCGGTCAGCCACCGAAGCTGTGAATCAGCTGAGCGTCACCTGTCGGTTGGTGAGTCCGCCGCGGGCCCGGCGCTCGTCCGGGGTCAGCGGTGCGTCCGTGGCCAGCGCGGCGGCGAGCCGCTCGGCGAACTCGGCGGCCGGCTTCTCGATGTCCTCCGCCTGCATCGAGCTGGGCAGGTCCCAGACAGGAACGGTCAGGCCGTGCGCCCTGAAGGAGCCCACCAGACGCGTGCCCTCGCCGAGCGAGGACGAGCCCGCCGCGTGCAGCCGCGCCAGCGCGTCGAGCAGCTTCTCCTCCGCGTGCGGCATGACCCACCGGAGGTGGTTCTTCTCCGGAGTCTCGCACCAGTAGGCGCTGTCCACGCCGGAGAGCTTCACCGTGGGGATCGCCGCGGCGTTGGCCCGCTCCAGGGAAGCGGCGACCTCGCCCGACGCGTTCTCCGAGTCCGGGACCCAGAATTCGAAACCGGTGTGGACGATGGGCTCGAAAGTGCCCTCCGGGGCGAGCACGTCCTGAAGGCGCGGTCCGTCGGCCGGAGCGCGGCGGGTCTGCACCGGGTTGCCCGGCTCGGCGGCCAGCGCGCGCAGCAGCGTGTCCGCCAGGTCGCGGCTGATGTCACCGGAAGGCGTGTCGTTCTGCAGGCCGAGCAGGACCGAGCCGTCGTCGCGGCGCAGCGCCGGCCAGGCCATCGGCAGCACCGTGGCGAGCGTGACCGAGGGGACGCCCTCCGGGAGGCCGTCCTTCAGCGTCAGCTCGGCCGTCGCGGCGGGCACCAGCTCGCGCAGCGCGACCCAGTCGCCCTCGCCCGGCAGGCCCTCGAAGGGGCGCTGCACCAGCTCGGTCACGGCGTGCGCGGCGGCCCGGCCGTGGCACGCCTTGTAGCGGCGACCGCTGCCGCACGGGCAGGGTTCGCGGGCACCGACGACCGGGAGGTTCCCGTCAGCGCCTCCGGCGCGGGCACCAGCGGTGACGTGCGGCTTGCCCTTGGTCTGCGGGCGCTTCTTGGCCATCTTGGGTGTCTCCCGGATACGGCTCTCATACGTACGGCGCGAGCCTAGCCGCTCGTACCGACAAGAGGGGGATGCGCCCAACTGGCCGTGCCCGAGCGGCTTTCAGCCCAGGTCGTCGAAAGCGTCCTGGAAGCCCAGGTCGGCCAGGTCCGCGACAGGTGGCGAGGCCACCCGCGAGGCGAAGTCGTCCCGGCGACCGGCCATGGCCTCCGCGTGGACGTCCTTGTGGACGATCACCCAGACGGTGACCTCGCCGCGCATGCCGTCACGTACGCCCCAGTCGTCGGCGAGCGCCGAGATGATGTTGAGCCCGCGGCCGCCGTGCGCCGTGATCGAGGGTGTGGCCGGAATCGGGCGGGTGGGCCCGCCGCCGTCCGTCACCTCGACCGCGAGGCAGCCACGGTCGTCCACGCGCCATGCGGCGCGCACGTCACCGTCGCCGGCCAGATCGTCGCCGAGCGGCCGGCCGTGCCGGCACGCATTGCTCAGCAGTTCGGAAAGGATGAGAACCGCATCGTCGATGACCGTTTCCGGTACGCCGCTCATGCGCAGCTGTTCACGCATGCGACGTCTTGCCGCGCCCACGCCCGCAGGGCCATGGGGTACGGCCATGCTCGACGACGCGGGCACCTCCTGTGCCACCACCAACGCCACCCCCGAGACCTCCTTTGCCCCACGCCACGGTGTGAATGCCCCAATGGACTGGACCGGAAACCGGCCATCCCGCTTCCGGTGACGCACTCGTGACGATCGAATACGGTCCGAACGCGCCGGGGCACACCCTGTGACGGCGTTGGGGAAAGGTGGCCGGATTCAATCCCTGCCGCGGAGCGCGCCGCCGTCGCTGCTCAGGCCCTGCCGAGTCGGCGCAGCACCGCCGCCGGGCGATTGGTGATGATCGCGTCGACGCCCAGGCTCGCGCAGAGGTCGACGTCCTCGAGTTCGTCCACCGTCCAGACGTGAACCTGGTGACCCGCGCGCGCGAGCTTCTCGACGTACCCGGGGTGGCCCCGCACGATCCGGATGCCGGGGGCCGCGATGTGCACGCCCCTGGGGAGGCGCCCTTCGCGGTGGAGGGGCGAGACGAACTGCATCAGGTAGACCGTCGGCAGCGTCGGCGAGGCCTCCTGGACGCGCGTCAAGGAGCGCGCGGAAAAGCTCATCACGCGGACGCGCGAGGGCTCGTCGGGCGCAGGGGCGTCCAGACCGAACCGCTTGAGCAGGAGCAGCAGACGCTCCTCCACCTGCCCCGCCCACCGCGTGGGGTGCTTGGTCTCGATCGCCAGCTCCACCCGGCGTCCCGCGTCGGTCACCAGCTCCAGCAGGCGCTCCAGGGTCAGGACCGAGGTGTCGGCCGCGCTGCCCGCCCAGTCGGGGCGCTCATCGCGGTCCTTCCAGGAGCCGAAGTCGAGCGCGGCGAGGTCCGAGAGCTCCAGGGTGGAGACGGCTCCACGGCCGTTCGACGTACGGTTGATGCGGCGGTCGTGCACGCATACGAGATGACCGTCGGCCGTCAGCCGAACATCGCATTCGAGGGCGTCCGCGCCGTCCTCGATCGCCTTCTTGTAGGCGGCCAATGTGTGCTCGGGGGCGTCCTGAGAGGCACCGCGGTGGGCGACGACCTGAATGCGCTGCTGTTGTGCGAGGGTCACCGCGTCATGGTGCCACCGCGCGGCGGGCGACCAGGAAAAGTTCGGCCCAGCGGATGCGTCCGTTTTGCCGGACGTAAAGGATGTCAGGGGACGCACAGGCTCGTCTTACGGTGGCCTGACGTCCCGTGGGAAAGGCTGACGACGTACAACAGCACAAGTGGACCGTGACAGGACCATGCCGGGACGACGGCGCGCGAGACAGTCGGCGTCCCTGAGCATCCAGACAGGACGGACCGGCGACGACAGCCGTGGATCGAGGAGAGAAAGCTGTGAGCACCGAGAACGAGGGCACTGAGGTTCCACCGGCCCCGTCCGCACCTCCTGTGCCGGTGGACGCTCCCGCTGCTCCCGCGCCGGCTCCCCAGGGGGCCGGACCTGACCCTGCGAGCCAGGAGCCGAGGCCCGCCGAGCACCACGGGGCGCCCGGAGCGCCCGGAGCGCCCGCGGCGTCCTCCATGGGCACCGCGCCGGGTGCGGCAGGACCGGCCCACGGCGGCGACTGGCCGCCCCCGCCGCCCGCCATGCCGGCCTACGCGTCGGGCGGTGGCGGCGGAGGCTGGGGCGCCTCGTACCAGCAGCCGGCGCCCAAGCCGGGCGGCCGGCGCGGCGGCCTGGTCGCCGGGATCATCGTGGCGGCACTGGTCGCGGGCGCGGTCGGCGGCGGCGTGGGCTACTGGGCGGCCGAGCGGGGCGACGGGTCGAGCACCGGTTCGACCACCGTCTCCGCCTCCAACCCGGCCGACCTCAAGCGCGACAAGGGCACCGTCGCGGGCATCGCCGCCAAGGCGCTGCCCAGCACGGTCACCATCGAGGCCGAGGGCAACAGCGGCGAGGGCGGCACCGGCACCGGCTTCGTGTACGACAAGCAGGGCCACATCCTCACCAACAACCACGTGGTGGCGGAGGCCGCCGACGGCGGCAAGCTGTCGGCGACGTTCTCGAACGGCAAGAAGTACGACGCCGAGGTGATCGGCAAGGCGCAGGGCTACGACGTGGCGGTCATCAAGCTCAAGGACGCGCCGGACGGACTGAAGCCGCTCACCCTCGGCAATTCCGACCAGGTCGCGGTCGGTGACTCGACCATCGCGATCGGCGCGCCCTTCGGCCTGTCGAACACGGTGACCACGGGCATCGTCTCCGCGAAGGACCGCCCGGTGGCCTCCAGCGACGGCTCCGGCACCAGCAAGGCCTCCTACATGAGCGCCCTGCAGACCGACGCCTCGATCAACCCGGGCAACTCCGGCGGCCCCCTGCTCGACGGCAACGGGAACGTGATCGGCATCAACTCCGCCATCCAGTCCGCCTCCAGCGGCGGCGGCATGGGCGGCTCGGGCCAGTCCGGCTCGATCGGTCTCGGCTTCGCCATCCCGATCAACCAGGCGAAGATGGTCGCCCAGCAGCTCATCAAGACCGGGGAGCCGGTCTACCCGGTGATCGGTGCCTCCGTCTCCCTGGAGGAGGGCACCGGCGGCGCGAAGATCACCGAGCAGGGCGCTGGCGGCTCCGCGGCCGTCACGGCGAACGGTCCCGCGGACAAGGCGGGCCTCAAGCCCGGCGACGTCATCACGAAGCTCGACGAGCAGCCCATCGACTCGGGACCGACCTTGATCGGCCAGATCTGGACGCACAAGCCGGGCGACTCCGTGAAGCTCACCTACACGCGCGACGGCAAGGAGCACACGGTCGACGTGACCCTTGGCGAGCGCAAGGGCGACAGCTGACCGGTCCCGCGACCCGACCCGCTACCCTGGTCCCGCGCCTCGACGGTTTTCGGAACCGGTAGCGGCGCGGGGTGGGTTGCCCGAGCGGCCTAAGGGAACGGTCTTGAAAACCGTCGAGGCGAGAGTCTCCGTGGGTTCAAATCCCACACCCACCGCGTAGTTGAGCGAGCCCCCGACCCGGGATCAGGGTCGGGGGCTCGCCCGCGTTCGGGGCTGCCGCGGTTCGGACCGGTCGGCCTCGCTAGGGCCCCGCCGTCAGGCGCGCCGCGGAGGCGATCGTGGAGCGGGCCTCGCGCTCCGGCAGGCCGGTGCGCACCGCCGCGTCCGTCAGGGCGTCCGAGAGGGTCTCACCGACGCCGTTCTCGTACGCGCGGCAGGCAGCCCAGAAGAGGCGCGTGTTGCGCTGGCCCTCATGGGCGCTCAGAACGAACTGGACGAGGCCCAGACCGTGTTGACCGGGGCGGCCCGTCATGGGGTGGTGCGCGCGCGGCGGGGGCGTGAGCAGGCGCAGAAGCGCCGGTGGGCAGGGCGCGGGCGGCAGGTGCCCGGTGCCCGGCACCGTGCCGTAGACGCCGTGCTCGGTGCGCGAGCCGGGCCCCACGAGGTAGCCGCCGGCGCCCCGGATGTCGATGCCGGGGGCGAGGCGGCCCGCGGAATTGGGCACCACGGCGTCCGGCGGCCCGGAGAGCCACAGGTGCCGGCCGCCGCTCGGTGTGGCCACGACCACCGTCTCGGGGATCGTGAAGAGATGCCGTAAGGCCAGCTCACGCAGGGAAGCGGAGGAGTCCGTACCGGATTTGGTGTCCAGGTCGACGCCGATCAGGTGGTGCGGGGCCAGGCCGCACGCGATGCCGTAGCCGGTCGCCCGGGGCGCGGCCGCGAAGAGCGCGCGGATACGGCGCGGATCGGTCGAGGCGTCGTACACGCCGTGCCCTGGCAGGCCGCATTCGCCGTGGCAGCGCGGGGCCGTGGGCGGGTCGCTGCGGTGCGGCGAGGGCAGCGCGGGGAGCTTGGTCCTGGCCAGGGGGATGACGGCGAGCCCGCGTTCGGCGGCGGACAGGGCGTGCGCGAGGGCCAGGGTCGCGAGGGACGGGTGTGGTGGGCAGTGGGGCGGGTGCCGGTCCATGGTGGCCATGCCCCCATTTTCGTACAGACGTTCGAAGAAGGGAAGCGGGGCCGGTCATCCGAGGGAAGCATTTACCAAGAATGTGCTGAAACGCTTCGTCGTTTGTGCCGCTTGGGTCGGACTGCTCCCGAGGCGGCACACTCCGGCCTGAGCTGGGGTTTTCCGGGCGTGAAGAGGGTTTATCGACATGTCCTCACGCTTGCGAGCGAATAGCGGCTTCCGGGGTGGTTCGCCGGGGATTCGGTGGGCAATTCTGATCTCGCGACGTCGTGAACATCGCCGAGGCGGTCGGCCAACTGCCTTGGTACATCCCGTACTTAACGGGTGGCCGGACCCCGTCCGAGCGCCCGGAGCGTACTTCCTGTTCCTGGAGGAATAGACATGGCTTCCATCCGTACCGCCCGCGCCATCGCCGCCGTCGCCGCTCTGCCCCTCGCGGCAGCACTCTTCTCCGGAGTGGCCATGGCCGACAACGGCTCCTTCGCGGACAGCGGATCGAACGCGGGGGTGGCGACGGTCAGCGGCAGCGGTGTCGGTGACGACAACTTCGGCAACTCGTCCACGACGCAGCAGCAGGCCGTCGGCAACGGCGCCTCGAACCAGAACAACCAGGCCCAGGTGAACGGCTCGGGCTTCACGGCGATCGACCAGTCGAACGTGAACGTCAACTTCACCGAGCTCTGGTAACCCGCCGGCTCCTGCGCGGCGGGGGTCATTCGTGGGGTGCGTGACAGTCTGCGCGGCGGTGCTTCGGCGCCGCCGCGCAGGCGTTTTTCGCGACTACGTGGACGTGGGGGTGGTGCGGTCGATCTCTTGACACCCACCGGTATCTGACGGACAGTCAGAAACCCTTGTCGGTACGAGGCCAGTCCTGGAGGGCAGCCGCCGTGCACCTCGCCCCCACCGAGCGCCAGCGCGAGCTGCGCGCCCAACTGCGAGAGAGATTCCGTACGTTGATGCCCAGCGGGCCACCGGCGGCCGACGATCCGAGCGGCCAGCGCCGGCTGCTGCGCCGCATCGGTGACGAGGGCCTCCTTGGCCTCGGCTGGCCCGTCGAGTACGGCGGGCAGGGGCGGGGCGCGGACGAGCAGTTCGTGTTCTTCGACGAGGCGTACCGCGCCGGAGCGCCGGTCTCCATGGTCACGCTCAACACGGTCGGCCCGACGCTCATGAAGTACGGGACCGAGGAGCAGAAGGCCTACTTCCTGCCCCGGATCCTCAAGGGCGACCTGGTCTTCGCGATCGGCTACAGCGAACCGTC
This sequence comes from Streptomyces sp. UC4497, assembly GCF_054871485.1. Classification (NCBI taxonomy): domain Bacteria; kingdom Bacillati; phylum Actinomycetota; class Actinomycetes; order Kitasatosporales; family Streptomycetaceae; genus Streptomyces; species Streptomyces sp. UC4497. The sequence continues at coordinate 173,565 of NZ_JBTYHB010000009.1, forward strand.
GGCGGGCACGGACCTCGCGTCCCTGCGCACGCGCGCGATGCGCGACGAAACGAGCGGCGACTGGGTGATCGACGGGCAGAAGGTGTTCACGTCGAACGCGCAGAACGCCGACTGGATCTGGCTCGCCTGCCGGACCGACCCCGAGGCGCCCAAGCACAAGGGCATCTCGATCATCCTCGTGCCGACCGACGCGCCCGGTTTCTCGTGGACCCCGATCGGCACCGTCGGCGGCCTGACCACGACGGCCACGTACTACGACGGGATCCGCGTCCCCGGCTCGAGCCTCGTCGGCGAGGAGAACGAGGGGTGGGGTCTGATCACCAACCAGCTCAATCACGAGCGGGTCGCCCTCGCCGCGATCGGGATGCAGGCCGAGGACTTCTACGAGCGGGTGGTCGAGGCCGCCCGTACCCCCGATCCGGTGACCGGCGAGCGCCGCGTTGACTCGTCCTGGGTCCGGTCCCAACTGGCCGAAGCGCATGCCCGGCTGGCGGCAACGCGCCTGCTCAACTGGCGTTTGGTGGGGGATGTCGGGGCGGGCCGGCTGGCCCCCGGAGACGCCAGCGGCGTGAAGTTCGCGGGAACGGAATCCGCGGTCGAGACGTATCGAATATGTCAGCAGATCGCGGGCGAAGCCGGGTGGGTGAGGGCCGGTTCGCCCGGTGCGTTCGGCGATACGGGGGGCGGTGCGGCGGGTGTGGGTGAGGGCGAGTTGGAGCGGATGAACCGCGCGGCGCAGATCAACACCTTCGGTGGCGGGGTGAGCGAGGTGCAGCGCGAGATCGTGGCGACGATGCGGCTCGGGATGCGGAGGGGGAAGCGGTGAGCGCGGGAGTTGCGGGTCAGGAGTTCATGGGGCACGAGCCCTTGGCGTACGAGAAGTTGAGGACCTTCGAGGGGCGGGTCGCGGCCACCGAGGCCGAGGGCCTCGACCCGGTGAACGCGCCGATGATCCGGCACTGGTGCGAGGTCATGGGCGATACGAACCCCGCCTACCAGGGGCCGGACGCGATCGCGCCGCCGACCATGCTGCAGGCCTGGACGATGGCGGGTCTGAGCAGCTACGAGGGGCGCTCGCCGGCCCACGACGAGCTGTTCGCGCTCCTGGAGGGGGCCGGGTACACCTCGGTCGTCGCCACCGACTGCGAGCAGGAGTATCTGCGGCCGCTGCGACCCGGTGACGTGATCACGTACGACTCGGTGATCGAGTCGGTCTCGCCGCTGAAGACGACGAAGCTGGGCACGGGGCACTTCATCACGACGCGGATGAACGTACGGGTGGGTGGGGAGATCGCCGGGACGCATCTGTTCCGGATCCTGAAGTACACGCCGGCCAAGCGGAGTTCGAATTCGAAAGACGCGGCCACGAAGAAGGACAAGCTCCGGCGGCCGCGCCCTGTGATCAACAGGGACAACGCCGGCTTCTGGGAGGGCGTCGCGGACCACCGGCTGCTCATCCAGCGCTGCCGCGCGTGCGAGACGCTGCGCTTCCCCTGGCTGCCGGGGTGCAACACGTGCGGCGGGCAGGAGTGGGACACCGTCGAGGCGAGCGGCGAGGGCACCGTCTACAGCTACGTGGTCATGCACCACCCGCCCTTCCCCGCCTTCACTGTGTCTGATCATGGTGCTGACGCACCGGGTCCCTACGCGGTGGGGCTCATCGAGCTGGCCGAGGGCGTGCGCATGGTGAGCAACGTCGTGGGCGTGCCGAGCGACAAGGTGCGGATCGGGATGCCCGTACGGCTCGAATACCTCGCTGTGGACGACGAGTTGGAGCTGCCCGTCTTCCGGGTGGTCGACGAGGCCGAGGGCGGTGAGGTCTGACATGGACTTCACCCCTACCCCCGAGCAGGAGGCGGCGCGGGAGCTCGCCGCGCGGATCTTCGGGGATCTGTCCACGCCGGAGCGGCTCGCGGGCCTCGGCGGCGGCACGGACGGCGAGCTCTGGAAGGAGCTGGGCGCGGCGGGCCTCGCGGGCGCGGTGGAGGAGACCGGGCTGCTCGGGCTCGTCCTGATGCTGGAGGAGCAGGGCAGGACGACGGCGCAGGTGCCGTTCGCCGCGAGCTGTGTGTACGGCCTCCTTGCGGTGGCGGCGCACGGTACGGACGAGCAGCGGGAGCGGCTGCTGCCGGGGCTTCGGGACGGTTCGGCCGTGGCGGCGGGGGCGTTTCCCGCGCGCGGTGGGATCGTGGTGGACGCCCTGCCGGGCGGGCGGGCGCGGCTGAGCGGGGCCGTGCCGTGGGTGCCGTGGCTGCGGGACGCGACGCACGTGCTGGTGGCAGTGCGGGGTGAAACCGAAAAAGATGTCCACAGCCTGTGGATAGTGCGGGCGCAGGACGCCGGGGGCGAGCCGGTCGAGCTGACGGCGCCCTGGTCCGCTGGGCGGCTCGTGCTCGACGGGGTGGAGGCCGAGCGGATCGGCGGACCCGAGGCGTACGGGGACGTGCTCGCGGCCGCGCGGACCGCCTTCGCGGGGCTGCAGGCCGGGGTCTGCGCGGGATCGCTCGACCGGGCCGTGGAGTACACGAACGAACGGGAGCAGTTCGGCAGGCCGCTCGCCGCCAAGCAGGGCGTCCAACTCCGCGCGGCGGAGGCGTACATGGACATCGAGGCGATCCGGGTCACCGCGTACGAGGCGGCCTGGCGGCGCGACGCCGGGCTCGACCACGAGAGCCATGCGCTGACCGCGGCCTGGTGGGCCTCGGAGGCGGGCAAGCGCGTCGTGCACACGGGCCAGCATCTGCACGGCGGCATGGGCGCCGACCTGGACCACCCGGTGCACCGGCACTTCCTGTGGGGCCGGCAGCTGGACGGATATCTGGGGTGCGGCGCCGAACTCCTGGAGGAGCTGGGCGAAGTGATCGCGTCGGGAGCGGGCGCGGCCGATGGAGGGGAGGCCGCATGAAGGCCGGAGCACGGTTCGGGACGAAGGCCGGAGCACGGGTCGAGATGAAGGCTGGAGCACGGGTGGAGATGAAGGCGGGGGACGAGCTGGAGCCCTTGACGATCCCGATCACCCGGACGCTGATCGTCTCCGGGGCGATCGCGTCCCGCGACTACCAAGATGTGCACCACGACGCGGAGTTGGCGCAGCAGAAGGGCTCCCCCGACATCTTCATGAACATCCTCACGACGAACGGCCTGGTGGGGCGCTACATCACCGACCACTTCGGGCCCGACGCCGTCCTTCGTAAGGTCGCGATACGGCTCGGGGCGCCCAACTATCCGGGCGACAACATGGTGTTGAGCGGCACGATCGCCGAGGTGAAAGGCGACACGGCACAGGTGAAGGTCGTCGGCAGGAACGGCATCGGCAACCACGTCACCGGCACGGTCACGGTCACCGTCCCCGAGGGGAGCGCGGCATGAGCGTGCGCGGCAAGGACCGGCTCGGCGGGCAGGCCGCGATCGTCGGCATCGGCGCCACGGAGTTCTCCAAGGACTCGGGACGCAGCGAGCTGAAGCTCGCGGTGGAGGCGGTGCACGCGGCGCTCGACGACGCGGGCCTGACCCCGTCCGATGTCGACGGTCTCGTCACGTTCACCATGGACACCAACCCGGAGATCACCGTGGCGCAGGCCGCGGGCATGGGGGAGCTCTCCTTCTTCTCGCGGGTGCACTACGGAGGCGGCGCGGCCTGCGGCACCGTGCAGCAGGCGGCCCTCGCGGTGGCGAGCGGCGTGGCCGACGTGGTGGTCTGCTACCGGGCCTTCAACGAGCGCTCGGGCAGACGCTTCGGCTCCGGCGTGCAGCACAGGGAGCCGTCGGCGGAGGGCGCGGCACTCGGCTGGAACCTGCCGTTCGGGCTGCTCACCCCGGCGTCCTGGGTGGCGATGACGGCGCAGCGCTACCTGCACACGTACGGGCTGACGCCCGAGGCCTTCGGTCATGTCGCGGTCACCGACCGCAAGTACGCGGCGACGAACCCGGCGGCGTACTTCTACGAGAAGCCGATCACGCTCGCCGACCACGCGGAGTCCCGCTGGATCGTCGACCCGCTGCGGCTGCTCGACTGCTGCCAGGAGACGGACGGCGGGCAGGCGATCGTCGTCACCAGTGTGGAGCGGGCCCGCGATCTGCCGAACCCGCCCGCGGTGATCCGGGCGGCGGCGCAGGGCGCGGGCCGCGCGCAGGAGCAGATGACGAGCTTCTACCGGGACGAGCTGACGGGCCTGCCCGAGATGAGCGTCGTGGCGCGGCAGTTGTGGCGCACGGCCGGGCTCGGCCCCGACGGGATCGACGTGGGTATCCTCTACGACCATTTCACGCCGTTCGTGCTCATGCAGCTGGAGGAGTTCGGCTTCTGCGCTCCGGGCGAGGCGGCCGGGTTCGTGGCGGAGGAGAGGCTGCCGCTCAATACCCATGGCGGGCAGTTGGGCGAGGCGTATCTGCACGGTATGAACGGGATAGCGGAGGGCGTGCGACAGGTGCGCGGCACGGCCGTGAACCAGATACCCGGCGCGGCTACGGCGCTGGTCACGGCGGGCACCGGGGTTCCCACGTCGGGTCTTGTCCTCGGGGCGGACGGCTGAACGGGGTGCGTGCACCCGCTTCCGCCCGCGAGGAGCCGGGGCTCGCTCGCGCGAAGGGGAGTCAGGGCCGTCCCCCAGGGGACGTCACCCCCGACTCCACCTTCAGGAGGTGGGGCCAGCACCCCTCGTACAACCTGAGGCGGACGCCGCTTCGGGACCTCCGGCCGATCCCCGGAAGTAGGGGGCGCTCATAGCGTGGAGCCATGACCGCAACTCTGGCGCCTGTCCGCACCAGCGCAGCCGAGGCCGCGCCGCGCACCCACTCAGTGACGCGTCCGGCACCCGCGTCCGTGACGCGCTCGGCACCTACGACGTACCCGTCGTTCGCGTCGTACGTCCGGGCACGTCAGCCGGTGCTGCTGCGCACCGCCCGGTCGCTGACGTCGAACCCGTGCGACGCCGAGGACCTGCTGCAGACCGCGCTCGCGAAGACATACGTCGCATGGGACCGGATCGAGGACCACCGGGCGCTCGACGGCTATGTGCGCAGGGCCCTGCTGAACACCCGGACCTCGCAGTGGCGCAAGCGCAAGGTCGACGAGTTCGTCTGCGACGAGCTGCCGGAGCACCGGGAGACGCCGACCGGGGACCCCGCCGAGCAGCAGGCGCTGCACGACGCGATGTGGCGCGCCATCACCAAACTGCCCGCGCGGCAGCGGGCGATGGTCGTCCTGCGCTACTACGAGGACCTGAGCGAGGCCCAGACGGCCCAGGTGCTCGGCGTCTCCATCGGCACCGTGAAGAGCGCGGTGTCGCGGGCGCTCGGCAAGCTCCGCGAGGATCCGGAACTCCGGCACACGGCGTGACCAGCGGCGCTTCCCGAGTGATTCGGTGATCGATCATTCCCGGAAGTAGTGACATACCGCGTGGTATGCAGTGAGAATCGGCGGAACCTTACTGCTCCGTAGCGCCCACCGGGAGGACGCCGTGCTGAGCACGATGCAGGACGTACCGCTGACCGTGACCCGCATTCTGCAACACGGCGCGCGGGTGCACGGATCGTCCCAGATCACCACGTGGACCGGCGAGGCGGAGCCGCACCGCCGCAGCTTCCGCGAGGCCGCCGAGCGCGCGCACCGACTCGCGAACGCGCTGCGCGACGAGCTCGGCGTGCGCGAGGACGACCGGGTCGCCACGCTGATGTGGAACAACGCGGAGCACGTCGAGGCGTACTTCGCCGTGCCGTGCATGGGCGCGATCCTGCACACGCTCAACCTTCGGCTGCCCGCCGAGCAGTTGGCGTGGATCGTGAACCACGCCGCCGACAAGGTCGTCCTCGTCAACGGCTCGCTGCTCCCGATGATCGCCCCGCTGCTCTCGAAGCTGCCGACGGTCGAGCACATCGTGGTGTCCGGGCCCGGCGACCGCTCCGTACTCGACGGTGCCTCCGCGCAGGTGCACGAGTACGAGGAGCTGATCGCGGACCGGCCGACCACGTACGACTGGCCCGAGCTGGACGAACGCCGGGCCGCCGCCATGTGCTACACCTCCGGCACCACGGGCGACCCGAAGGGCGTCGTCTACTCGCACCGCTCCATCTACCTGCACTCCATGCAGGTCAACATGACGCAGTCGATGGGCCTCACGGACGCCGACACCTCGCTCGTCGTCGTCCCCCAGTTCCACGTCAACGCCTGGGGACTGCCGCACGCCACGTTCATGACCGGCGTGAACATGCTGATGCCGGACCGCTTCCTGCAGCCCGCGCCGCTCGCCGAGATGATCGAGTCCGAGCGCCCCACGCACGCCGCGGCCGTCCCCACCATCTGGCAGGGCCTGCTCGCCGAACTCACCGCCAAGCCGCGCGACGTCTCCACGCTCACGCAGGTCACCATCGGCGGAGCGGCCTGTCCGCCCTCGCTGATGAAGGCCTTCGACGACCTGGGCATGCGCGTCTGTCACGCCTGGGGCATGACGGAGACCTCCCCGCTCGGCACCGTCGCCCGTCCCCCGGCCAGCGCCGAGCCGGGCAGCGAGGAGGAGTTCGCGTACCGGCTCACGCAGGGCCGCTTCCCGGCCGGCGTCGAGGGGCGGCTCACCGGCCCCGGCGGCGAGCAGCTGCCCTGGGACGGCGAGTCCGCGGGCGAGCTGGAGGTGCGCGGCCCCTGGATCGCGGGCGCCTACTACGGCGGCTACGGCAATGAAGTGCTGCGCCCCGAGGACAAGTTCAGCGAGGACGGCTGGCTGAAGACCGGCGACGTCGGCACCATCAGCCCCGACGGCTTCCTCACGCTCACCGACCGCGCCAAGGACGTCATCAAGTCCGGCGGTGAGTGGATCTCCAGCGTCGACCTGGAGAACGCGCTGATGTCCCACCCGGACGTCGCCGAGGCCGCGGTCGTCGCCGTGCCGGACGACAAGTGGGGCGAACGGCCGCTCGCCACAGTGGTGTTGAAGGAGGGATCGAGCGCCGACTTCGAGTCGCTGCGTGCCTTCCTCGCCGAGAAGGTGGCCAAGTGGCAGCTGCCGGAGCGCTGGACGATCATCCCCGCGGTCCCGAAGACCAGCGTCGGCAAGTTCGACAAGAAGGTGCTGCGCAAGCAGTACGCGGAGGGGGACCTGGACGTCACCAGGCTGTGAGGTCCTGTTTCACGTGAAACGGGGGCGGCCCGAAAGGGCCGCCCCCGTACGTGTGTTGAGGCTCAGTTCGTGCCGATCTTCGCCAGTACGTCCACGATCCGGCCCTGCACCTCGGTGCTCGTCGAACGCTCCGCCAGGAACAGCACCGTCTCCCCCGCCGCGAGCCGCGGCAGGTCGGCGGGTTCCACGGCGGCCGTGTAGACGACCAGCGGAGTGCGGTTCAACTGCCCGTTCGCGCGCAGCCAGTCGATGATGCCGGCCTGGCGGCGACGTACCTGCAGCAGATCCATGACCACGAGGTTCGGCCGCAGTTCGGACGCGATGGCCACCGCGTCCGCGTCGTTCGCGGCCCGCTCGACCTGCATCCCGCGCCGCTCCAGCGTCGCGGTCAGGGCGAGCGCGATCTCCTCGTGCTCCTCGATCAGCAGCACCCGCGGCGGGTGCTGCTCGCTGTCCCGAGGGGCGAGCGCCTTGAGCAGCACGGCGGGGTCGGCGCCGTACGCGGCCTCGCGCGTCGCCTGACCGAGGCCCGCGGTCACCAGGACCGGCACCTCGGCCGCGACGGCCGCCTGGCGCAGCGACTGCAGCGCGGTCCGCGTGATCGGACCGGTCAGCGGGTCCACGAACAGCGCGGCGGGGAACGCCGCGATCTGCGCGTCGACCTCCTCGCGGGAGTGCACGGTCACCGGGCGGTAGCCGCGGTCGCTCAGCGCCTGCTGCGTCGACACGTCCGGCGCGGGCCAGACGAGGAGCCGGCGCGGGTTGTCGAGCGGCTCGGGCGGCAACTCGTCGTCCATCGGCATCGGCTGCGGCCGGTTCGCGACCTCCACGGCACCACCGGGGCCGTCCAGCGGCTCCGGGCCCTCGACGCCGTCCTGGTCGGGCGCGCCGATCGCGTACGCGCGGCCACCGCCCTCGGAGGCGTTCGGCGAGAGGAGCGGGGGCTGCGGGTGCGGCCGGGCCTGCGTGCCCTGCGGGGGCGTGCCGGGAGCGGTGCCCTGCGGCGGGGTGTGCGGCTGCGGGGTGCTCTGCGCCGGGGGCTGCGTGGTGCTGTCGGCGTCCGGCTGCTCCTTGCGGCCGTCCTTGCCGCCGTCCTGACGGTTCTCCTGGCGGTTGGACAGCTTGCGCCGCCGCCCGGAGCCGCCGAGCGTGCCGCCGGACGTTCCCGAACCGCCCTGCGTCTGGCCCGGTGCCTGTCCCTGCGCGGGGCTCTGCTGCGGCGCGGTGTTCGGTCGCGGCGGGGCCTGCGGCGGAAGCGGCTGGGGAGTCGGCGGCTGCGGACGACGCTGCTGCGAGACCTGGCGTCCGAACGGCACGCCCTGCCCGAGCGTGCGCACGCTGAAGGCGCGCCCCTGCGTCGAGTTCGTGTCACCGGAGGGGGCCTGGTCCTGAGCCTGGGGCTTCGGGGCCTCGGCGGGCAGCGGCTGGGCCGCGGCGGGGGCCGGGGCGCTCTCGGCGGGGGCCGTCGGGGCGCTTTCCGGCTCGTCGGCCGGGGTGCTCTTCGGCTCCGGTGCCGGCTGCGGCTGGGGCTGCGGTTCTGGCTGGGCCACCGGCTGAGTCGCCGGCTGAGTCGCCGACTCGGGCTCCGGCTGGGGGGCCGGCTGCGTCGCCGGCTGGGGCTGTGCCGGATTCGAGGCCGCCTGGGCCTGCACCTGCGCCTGGGCTTGGACCTGGTCCTGTGCCTGGCCCCGTCCCTGACCCTGCTCCTGGTCCGCCGCCAGTACCTCCGGCTTGTTGACTGGCGTGCTGCCCGGGTTGCTGCCCGGCTGGTTCTCCGGCGGCAGCGCGGTGCCCGCGCCACCTGCCGTGGGCGTGCCCAGGGCGGGCGTGGGCTGCGCCGGGTGCGGCTGCGGCGGCGTGTGGTCCTGGGTCGGGTGCGCCTTGGCGGTGTCGTGCTGGTGCGCCTCGTCCGGCAACGGGAGGGGCTGCGGCTGCGGTTGCACACCGCTTTCCTGCGGGGCGTCCTTCGCGTCCTGCACGCCCTGCGGTACGTCACCGGGGGCGGCCTGCACATCGGCCTGCGCACCAGCCTGCATCTCGGGCTGCGTCTCGGCCCGCACGTCGGCCACGGCCTCGGCAGGGGCCTCCGGCGTGCGGTCCGCCTCGGCGGGCGGCAGCGCGAACACCTCGCGCGGACCCGCCTGCTGGGACCTCGCCTGCTGCTGCCCACGCGCGGGAGCAGCCTGTGCGTTCTGCCCGTTCTGCGGAGCCTGCGCGTCCTGCGCGCCCTGAGCCGGCTGCGCGCTGCCGAGCGCACGCCGCGCCCGACGCCCGGACGGCTGCCCGGCACCGGCTCCGGCCAACTCCAGCTCGCCCTGAGCCGGTTCGCCACCCTGCTCACCGTCGGGGGTGGACCCGGACGGCAGCGCGGGCAGGGCGGCCTGCTCCTGGCCTCCGGCGCGGCGGGCCCTGCGCCCGGTCGGCGCGGGCACGCCCTGCGGCGGCACCGTCTCGCCCAACGCCGGGGAAGCCGTCTCGTGTTCGGTCGAGGTCACCACGGAGCCCTGGGCGGCAGCCTCCTCCGGTGCGGGGCGTCCGCGCCTGCGGCCCGTACCGGAGGAGGGCGTCGCCGCCGGCTGTCCGGCGCCCGACACGCTGCTCTCCAGGAACGCGTCCGTCGAGGGACCGGCGGCCCGCCGCGCCCTGCGGCGCCTGCTGCCTCCACCGGTGGCCTGCGCGGGAAGGTTCGCGCTCGCCTCGGCGGAGGCCTCCTGGGACCCGGTGGCCTCGGAGCCCTCCACGGAGACGCTGGCGGGCACGCCGTCGGGAGCCGCGGCGGGCCCCGCCTCCTGGTCGGGAACACCGTCGGCACCGGGAACGTCGGGGACGACTCCGGCCTCGGGAACGGCCCCGCCCGCCGGAACAACCCCGGCTCCCGTGCCGATCGGCACTTCGAGGACGTACGCGCTGCCGCTCATCCCCGGCATCTCGTGCGTCTGCAGCACGCCGCCGTGCGCCCGCACGATGCCGTGCACGATCGGCTCGTGCACCGGGTCACCGCCCGAGTAGGGACCGCGCACCTCGATGCGTACGTTCGCACCGCGCTGCGCGGCGGCCACGACGACGGTCGAGTCGACGTATCCGGGCGTGGCGGGTGTCCTGGCGTTGCCGGTCGCGTCGATTCCGGCGACGTCGGCGATCAGGTGCGCGAGCGCGGTCGCGAGCCGTCCCGCGTCCACCTCGGCCTCGATCGGCGGCGCGTGCACGGCGAACTGCACCCGGCCGGGCCCGATCAGCTCGACGGCCCCGTCGACACCGGCGGCCACGACGGCGTCGAACATGACGTTCGTACGGGAGAGCAGCGAACCGCCCTCGTCCAAGGTCTGATAGGCCAGCACGTTGTCGACGAGCGTCGTCATCCGTGAGTAGCCGGCGGCCAGGTGGTGGAGCACCTGGTTGGCCTCGGGCCACAACTGGCCCGCGTCGTCGGCGGCGAGCTGGCTCAGCTCGTGCCGCAGCTCGTCCAACGGCCCGCGCAGCGACTGCCCGAGCACGGCGAGCAGCTGCGAGTGCCGTGCTGCCAGGGCCTCGTAACGGTCCTTCTCGCGCTCCGCGAGCGCGGCGCCCCGCTCCTTCTCGGCGGACAGCTCCTCGGCGTGCTGCTCGCGGACGGCGGCGAGTTCGCCGGTCAGCTCCTCGCGTACGGAGGTGAGCTCCGAGGTCAGCTCCTCGCGCACCCGCGCCAGCTCGGCGGCGCCCTCTTCGGTCACCCGCGCCAGCTCGGCAGCGCTCTCCTCGGTGATCCGTCGCAGCTCTGCGGCGTGCTCCTCGCGCTCCCGCTCGGCGGCCTCGTCGCGCCGGGCGATCTCCTCGGCGTGCTCGACGGACAGCTTCTCGACGGAGCTGCGGTCGGCGAACGTCATGACGGCGCCGACCAGTTGATCCCCGTCGCGCACCGGCGCCGTCGTCATGTCGACCGGCACCTTGGAGCCGTCCTTCGCCCACAGCACCTGGCCGCGCACCCGGTGCTTGCGCCCGGAGCGCAGCGTGTCGGCGAGGGGGGACTCCGCGTACGGGAACGGTTCGCCGTCCGGACGCGAGTGCAGGATGAGCGGGTGCAGCTCCTGACCGCCGAGGTCGCTGGCCCGGAAGCCGAGGATCTGCGCGGCGGCAGGGTTGACGAGAACAATCCGCCCATCGGTGTCGGTGCCCACGACACCCTCGGACGCGGCACGCAGAATCATCTCGGTCTGCCGCTGCGAACGGGCCAGTTCGGCCTCGGTGTCGACGGCCCCCGACAGGTCCCGCACGACGAGCATGAGCAGCTCGGAGCCGCTGTAGCTCTGGCCGCCACTGGAGCCGTACGGATCCACCGCGTCCCGCGCGCCGTCGGAGAGGTTCGCGGAGGTCACCTCGACGGGGAACTCGCTGGCGTCGGTGCGCCGCGCGGTCATCCGCGTCGGCTTGGTCCGCCCGCGTTCGTCGGTCACGGTGTCGGGCCGGCGCATGGAGCCGGGGATCAGCCGTGAGTCGAACTCGGGCAGCAGGTCGAGCAGGCCGCGCCCCACAAGTGCCGTGCCCGGAGCCTCGAAGGACTCCAGGGCGATGGAGTTGGCGTTGACCACGGTTCCGTTGGTGTTGACGAGCAACAGCCCGTCCGGAAGCGCGTCAAGTATGGCTGCGAGGCGAGCAGCGCCTCGGGATGGCCTGCTGCTCACGACGACGGTTCCTCCCTGATTACTGCGACTTGCCGACCGCGCGGACCATCCTGCCTCGTGGTCCGCGGCGTATCACGGGAGGGAGTCTACGGGCAGAGGTTGGACTGGAGGCGCCGGATGCGACGGAGCCCACGTAGAGGATGTGGGGATCCCGAGCGGGCCGAGTCACGACCCTGTGACCATGGGACCGAGGGTCACGGCCCGGTCGCAGGCAGCACGGGCTCGATCTGCTGCCACCGAGAGATCTCGCATCCGTTGCTCAACGCGTAGGAGGAGTCGACGGCGCGGCCGTGCCAATTCCCGGTGACGCGGGCGGTGGCCGGGCCCCCGTACTGCATGGTGCAGCGCGCGTCGCCTGCGACGGGAGCGAACGGGTCGACGCCCTGCGCCTCCAGCTCGTCGAGCCGCCCGCAGGCCGCGCCGGGGTCCGAGTGCGTCCCGCCCGCGGGCGAACACTCCAGCTCGTACGTCCCGTCGCTGCCGTTGTCCGAGTCGGTGACGGTGATGGTCAGGTGGTCGGGCCCGGCGCCCGCGTGTGCGGCGACGGGGGTGGCCGCGAGGAGGGCGAGCGGACCGACGACGGTCGCGACGGAGCCGAGGAGTCGAGAAGAAACGCGCATGAACATGCCGTGTTCAACGCCCGTACCCACCCCGACGTTGCGGCCCGACACCCCTGGCTTTGCCCTGTGGCCTGCCCTCCTAGTACCGTGGGGGGCGATTGGTGACGCGGCGTTCAACTGTGTCATCATCTGCACGCACCCACTCGCGCATCCGCGAGAGGGAGCTGCGCTGGAGGCGTCGCCTAGTCCGGTCTATGGCGCCGCACTGCTAATGCGGTTTGGGGTTTACCCCCCATCGAGGGTTCAAATCCCTCCGCCTCCGCAGCAAGATCCGAAGCCCCGGTCCATCAGGACCGGGGCTTCGGTGCTTCCCGGGTGCGGCCGTCGACTGCCCGTAGTGCGTTTCCGCAGGTCAGGCGGGGTGGGGCAATCGGATTTCACATGGCGGCGGCAGTCATGTAATGTTCTTCTTGTCGCCGGGACGGGCCGAAAGGCCGGGAACGGAGACAACAAAAAAAGAAAAGACAAGCACTCGTAGCTTAACGGATAGAGCATCTGACTACGGATCAGAAGGTTGCAGGTTCGAATCCTGCCGAGTGCACACAGACAAGAGGCCCCGGAGCAATCCGGGGCCTCTTGCGTTGTGCGGGTGTTGTCAGTGGTGTGCGTCATCCTGGCTCGTATGACGTGGTGGTGCACCGGGATGCGGTGGCGTGGGGGCGGGCCGGTCTTCGGGTGGGTGGGGGACGGCGGGGGCGAGCGTGAGAGTGGGGTGCGATTCGGGGAGGGGGTCGCGTTCCGGGTCGGTGGGGAGCGGCGGTGTCTCGGGGTGTGGCGGGGAGGTCGGTGGACCGTCTGTTCGGGGCGGGATGCCGTGCCGGTGCGGGGGACGCGGGCGCAGTGCGCGGAGTGTGCCGCGATCGACCGGGCGCGGTCCGTGGCCGCGGACACCATCGCCGATGACCCGAGGCCGTACCACGTGTATTTGGCGTGGTTCGGGGATGGGCTCGTGAAGGTGGGGATCACGGGTGTGGCGAGAGGCGGCGCGCGGCTGTTGGAGCAGGGGGCCGTTGCCTTCACGTGGCTGGGGCGGGGGCCCTTGATGGCGGCGCGGCGGGCCGAGGAGCTGCTGCGGGTGGCGCTCGGGGTGCCGGACCGGATTCCGTACGAGAGGAAGCGGGCCGTGCGGGGCGGGCTGGCGGGGGTCGGTGAGCGGGGCGCCGAGTTGGTGCGGGCGCATGACGTCGCGGCGGGGCTCGACGGGTGGCCCGAGTCGCTGGAGCGGCTGCCGTGCCAGGTGGTGGATCACGGGGAGGTTTTTGGGCTGGCGGGGATCGACCGGGTTGACGGTGTGGTGAGTGGGCTCGGTGTGGGGGATGTCGTCGCGGGGCGGGTGGTTGCTGCTGCCGGGCCCGATTTGCATCTCGTGGAGGCCGGCGGTGAGCGGCGGCTTGTTGTGGATACGAGGGTGCTCGCCGGGTGGCCGTTGGAGCGGGTGCCGGAGGGGGCGAGTGGGTCGAGGCTCGTGGTGCGGGAGGTGCCGGGGGTGCAGGGTGGGCTCTTCTAGCGGGTTCCGGTCAATCGGCCATTTCCCGTTCCCCGGCGCCCGGGAACGGGGGATCGTATGGACATGAGTGATCACGTCGATGCGGCTGACGGGTCTGCGCTGCGGCCCTTGCCCGCCTTTGAAACGCCTTACTACGTCGTGGTGTTCAGCTCCGTACGGACCCCGGGGGACCGTGGCTACGGGGAGGCATCGGACCGGATGGACGAGCTGGTCAAGGAGATACCGGGGTACCTGGGGCACGAGTCCGCGCGCAATCCCGGTGGGCTCGGGATCACCGTCTCGTACTTCCGCGACTCCGCCGCCATCGAGCAGTGGCGGTCCTTCGGCGAGCACCGCGCCGTGCAGAAGCAGGGCCGCGCCGAGTGGTACGAGCGATACACCGTGCACGTCGCCAAGGTCGAGCGCAGTCAGGAGTTCCAGCGTGACTGAGCCCGACACCGTGCCCGAGGCCCAGCAGGTCGCCGCGTTCCTCGACCGGTACCGGCTGCCCGGCCTCGTCGACGTGCACACGCACTTCATGCCCGAGCGTGTGCTGCGCAAGGTGTGGGCGTACTTCGACTCCGCCGGGCCGCTCGTCGGGACCGAGTGGCCGATCACGTACCGCGAGGAGGAGGGGCAACGGCTCGCCAGGCTGCGGGAGTTCAAGGTCGAGGCCTTCACCTCGATGCTGTATCCGCACAAGGCCGGGATGGCGCCGTGGCTGAACGAATGGGCCGCTGATTTCGCCGCCCGGACGCCCGACTGTCTGCACACCGCCACCTTCTTCCCCGAGCCGGGCGTCGAGGCGTATGTGCGCCAGGCCCTGGAGGCGGGGGCGCGGGTGTTCAAGGCGCATGTGCAGGTGGGGGCCTACGAGCCGAACGATCCGCTGCTCGACCCCGTGTGGGGGCTGCTCGCCGAGGCAGGCGTGCCGATCGTGACGCACTGCGGGTCCGGCCCCGCGCCCGGAAAGCACACCGGGCCCGAGCCGATCGCGCGGCTGCTCGCCCGGCATCCGCGGCTGCCGCTGGTGGTCGCGCACATGGGGATGCCCGAGTACACCGACTTCCTCGCGCTCGCCGAGCGGTATGCGCAGGTGCGGCTCGATACGACCATGGCGTTCACCGACTTCGTCGAGCGGCACACGCCGTTCCCCCGGGACGAGTTGGGGCGGCTCGCCGATCTCGGGGACCGGGTGCTGCTCGGCAGTGACTTTCCGAACATCCCGTATCCGTACGTGCATCAGCTGGAGGCCATCGAGCGGCTGGGGCTCGGGGACGACTGGGTGCGGGCCGTCTGCCGGGAGAACGCGGTCGCGCTGTTCGGGCTCGGCTGAGCAACTACCTGGCACGCCTGTTTCCTGAGTGGCCCCTGTGGATTTCTCAGAGTTTTCACAGGTTCGGGAAAGGGGGCTCTCAGAGGCGCGTCGCATGGTTGCACCATGACCGCGACCTCGCCCCAGGGGCGTACCGAACTGCTGAGGCCGGACGGGAGTCCCGTCCGCGTGCTTGTCGTGGACGACGAGCAGTCCATCACCGAGCTGTTGTCCATGGCCCTGCGCTACGAGGGCTGGCAGATCCGCACCGCCAGCGACGGTGCGGGAGCCGTGCAGACCGCGCGTGAGTTCCGGCCCGACGCCGTCGTGCTCGACATGATGCTGCCGGACATGGACGGGCTCAGCGTGCTCGGGCGGATGCGCCGCGAGCTGCCGGAAGTGCCCGTGCTCTTCCTGACCGCCAAGGACGCCGTCGAGGACCGGATCGCCGGCCTGACGGCGGGCGGCGACGACTATGTGACCAAGCCGTTCAGCCTCGAAGAGGTCGTCGCGCGGCTGCGTGGGCTGATCCGGCGGACCGGCGCAGCGGACCGGCGCAGCGAGTCCGTGCTCGTCGTCGGCGATCTGATGCTCGACGAGGACAGCCACGAGGTGTCCAGGGGTGGGGACAACATCCATCTCACCGCCACCGAGTTCGAGCTGCTGCGCTTCCTCATGCGCAATCCGCGGCGCGTGCTCAGCAAGGCGCAGATCCTGGACCGCGTGTGGTCGTACGACTTCGGCGGGCAGGCCAACGTCGTCGAGCTCTACATCTCGTACCTGCGGCGGAAGATCGACGCCGGGCGTGAGCCGATGATCCACACGCGGCGCGGTGCCGGTTACCTGATCAAGCCCGCCATGGCCGCCTCCACCTCGTCGTGAAGCGCAGGGGGCGGCCCCAGACGCTGCGGACCCGGCTCGTCGTCACGGCCGTCGCGCTGATGGCCGTGGTGGCGTCCGTGATCGGGGTCGTGTCGGCCGTCTCGCTGCACTCGTACCTGTACGACGAGCTCGACAAGCAGGTGCACGGCATAGCGATGCGGGCCGGTGGGCCGAAGGGGGACTTCCCCGGGGCCGGCCCCATGGGACAAAAGGGCATCGGCGACCTGGCGTTCGTGACCCTGGGATCCCCCGAGGGCACCCTCGGCGCCGAGGTCGACGACGGACAGGCCACCGACGGCAAGGTCAGCGTCGAGGCGACGAACGACGAGGGCGGCAGGCAACTGCGCACCGACGGGCTGTCCCAGTCCGTGCTCGACGCCTTGGAGAGCGTCCCCCGGGCCGACGACAACTCCGCGCACACCGTCGACCTGCCGGGCCTCGGCAGCTACCGCGTCCAGTACGTCTCCGGAACCAACGGCGATTTCTACGTGGCCCGCCCCACCGACCAGGTCGACTCCACCGTCAACAAGCTCATCGTCACCGAGCTGCTCGTCGCCGCCGCGGCCCTCGTCGCCGCGGGCGCGGCCGGGGCGATCATGGTCGGCGTGAATCTGCGGCCGCTGCGCCGCGTCGCCGCGACCGCGTCCCGTGTCTCCGAACTCCCGCTGCACAGCGGCGAGGTGATGCTCCACGAGCGCGTCCCCGAGTCCGAGGCCGACCCCAGGACCGAGGTCGGACAGGTCGGCGCCGCGCTCAACCGGATGCTCGACCATGTGCACGGCGCCCTCGAGTCGCGCCAGCAGAGCGAGACGCGGGTGCGCCAGTTCGTCGCGGACGCCAGCCATGAGCTGCGTACGCCGCTGGCCTCCATCCGCGGCTACGCCGAGCTGACCAGGCGCGGCCGCGAGGAGACGGGGCCCGACACCCGGCACGCGCTCGGTCGCATCGAGTCCGAGGCGGACCGGATGACCGGGCTCGTCGAGGACCTGCTGCTGCTCGCCCGGCTCGACGCGGGCCGCCCGCTCTCGTACGAGCCGACGGACCTGTCCCCGCTGGTCGTCGACGCGCTCAGCGATGCACGCGCCGCCGACCAGGACCACGCGTGGCGCCTGGAACTCCCCGACGAACCGGCCACCGTGCTCGCCGACTCCGCGCGCCTGCACCAGGTCCTCGTCAACCTGCTCGCCAACGCCCGTACGCATACACCGCCCGGCACCACCGTCACCGCCCGCGTGCACCGGCACGGCCCCTGGGTCTGCCTCGACATCCAGGACGACGGCCCCGGCATCCCCGCCGAGCTGCTGCCGCACGTCTTCGAGCGGTTCGCGCGCGGCGACTCCTCGCGGTCCAGGAAGGCGGGCTCGACCGGCCTCGGCCTCGCCATCGTGCAGGCCGTCGCGGCGGCGCACGGTGGGGCTGTGACGGTCGAGAGCGTGGCCGGCCGCACCGTTTTTACCGTGCATCTGCCGGCTTACGCGGCCGAGGCGCCACCCGTGCCGACGTCGCGGGGCTCTGCCCCGGTCCCCGCACCTCAATCGCCGGCGGGGCTTGATGTGGCCGCCCCGCACTCACAGCCGGAGCAAAGCTTCACCACACAGCCCTAACAGGGCAGTTGGCGAATGTCGGTGGCATGCGAACCGACTCTTCTCCGGGCATCGACTCCACCTCCGTCTCCGCGAGGTTCGGGGCGCTGCCGGCGCGGGAGCACCTCCCGGTCGGCAGCGGCGATGTGCCGGTCCTGGACGTTGTCATCCCCGTCTACAACGAGGAGAAGGACCTCGGTGAGTGCGTGCGCAATCTGCACGCCCACCTGGTCCGCACCTTCCCCTACCGCTTCCGCATCACCGTGGCGGACAACGCCTCAACCGACAGCACGCCCCAGGTGGCGTACGACCTGACGAACGAGTTTCGCGAGGTCGAGCACTTCCGGCTCGAGCAGAAGGGGCGCGGGCGCGCCCTGAACGCCGTGTGGTCGGCATCCGACGCACCGGTCCTCGCGTACATGGACGTGGACCTGTCCACCGACCTGAACGCGCTTCTTCCGCTGGTGGCGCCCCTGATCTCCGGGCACTCCGACCTCGCGATCGGCTCGCGGCTCGCCCGCAGCTCGCGGGTGGTGCGCGGCTCGAAGCGCGAGTTCATCTCGCGTACGTACAACCTCATCCTGCGCGGCTCCCTCCAGGCCCGCTTCTCCGACGCCCAGTGCGGGTTCAAGGCGATCCGGCGCGATGTCGCGCAGGTGCTGCTCCCGCTGGTCGAGGACACCGGCTGGTTCTTCGACACGGAGATGCTGGTGCTCGCGGAGCGGGCCGGGCTGCGGATCCACGAGGTGCCCGTCGACTGGGTCGACGATCCGAACTCGACCGTCCACATCGTCAAGACGGCGACCGAGGACCTCAAGGGCGTCTGGCGCGTGGGCAAGGCGCTCGCGACCGGCTCGCTGTCCCTCGACCGGCTCGCGCGCCCCTTCGGCGACGACCCGCGCGACCGTCAACTGACCGACGTACCCAAGGGCCTGGCCCGCCAGCTGCTCGGCTTCTGCGTCGTCGGCGCCATGTCGACGCTGCTCTTCCTCCTGCTGTACACGGGCTTCCGTACGTTCTCGGGGGCGCAGGTCGCCAACGCGGTCGCCCTGTTCCTCTCCGCGCTCGTCAACACGGCCGTCAACCGGCGCCTCACCTTCGGGGTGCGCGGCAGGGACAACGCCGTGCGCCACCAGGCCCAGGGCATCGTCGTCTTCGGCATCGGGTGGGCCCTGACCAGCGGCTCGCTCGCCGCCCTCAACACGGCCTCCGGCAACCCGGCGCACTCCACCGAGCTGATCGTCCTGATCGCGGCCAACCTCGCGGCGACGATCCTGCGCTTCCTGCTCTTCAGGGCGTGGGTGTTCAACGACCGAAGCGACCGCAGCGACGGGAGTGACCGCAGCGACGGGAGCGACCGGACCGACCGGAGCGCCCCCGAGCCCACCCCCACCCCCGCCCCCGTTCCCGTAAGGAACTCCGAGGTTCCGCAGGCAAGGACCCAGCGATGACCACAGACATCCGACCCTCGTACGACGCGCCTCCCGCGGCGCCCGCCGAGTCCCCTCCGCGCGCCTCCTTCCTCACCCGCGTGTGGCGCGGCAGGCCCGAGGACCCGCGCTGGGCCCGCCCGGCCTTCCTCGGCCTGCTGCTCGTGATCGCGGCCGCCTACTTCTGGAACCTGTCCGCCTCCGGCTACGCCAACTCCTTCTACTCGGCGGCCGCCCAGGCGGGCAGCGAGAGCTGGAAGGCGTTCTTCTTCGGCTCGTCCGACGCGGCGAACGCCATCACCGTCGACAAGCCGCCGGCCGCGCTGTGGCCGATGGGCCTGTCGGTGCGGATCTTCGGTCTCAACTCGTGGGCCATCCTCGCCCCGCAGGTCCTGATGGCCCTGGCCACGGCGGGTGTGCTGTACGGGGCAGTACGCCGCCGGTTCAGCGCCGCCGCGGGCCTGATCGCCATGGTGGTCCTCGCGACGACCCCGGTCGCCGCGCTGATGTTCCGCTTCAACAACCCGGACGCGCTGCTCGCGCTCCTGATGACCGTCACGGTCTACTGCGTGCTGCGCGCCATGGAGCACGGCCGGACCAAGTGGCTGATCTGGGCGGGCGTCGCCGTCGGCCTCGCCTTCCTCACCAAGACGCTGCAGGCCTTCCTGATCCTGCCGCCGCTCGCGGTCCTCTACGCGGTGTTCGCGCCGGTACGGGTGCGCAAGCGGTTCGGTCAACTCGCCCTGTCCGCCGTCGCGATGATCGTGGCGGGCGGCTGGTGGGTGGCCATCGTGGAACTGTGGCCCGCGTCCTCGCGCCCGTACATCGGCGGCTCCCAGAACAACTCGTTCCTTGAACTGACCTTCGGCTACAACGGGCTCGGTCGTATCAACGGCGAGGAGGCCGGTTCGGTCGGCGGCGGCGGGGGAGCCGGCGGCTCCGGGCAGTGGGGCGAGACCGGCCTCACCCGGATGTTCAACTCCGAGATCGGCAGCCAGATCTCGTGGCTGATCCCGGCGGCGCTGATCCTCTTCATCGCGGGCGTGGTCCTGACCTGGAAGGCCAGGCGCACCGACACGGCGCGCGCCGCGTTCCTCGCGTGGGGCGGCTCCCTGCTGATGACCGGCCTGGTCTTCAGCTTCATGGCGGGCATCTTCCACCAGTACTACACGGTGGCCCTGGCCCCGTACCTCGCGGCCGTCATCGGCATGGGCGCCACGACGCTGTGGGAGCGGCGGACGCGGCTCGCGTGGTCGGTGACGCTGGGCGCCTCGGTCGTGGCGACGGCGGTGTGGGGGTACGTGCTGCTCGGCCGGACCTCGGACTACCTGCCGTGGCTGCGGTGGGTCGTGCTCGTCGGCGGACTCGTGGCGGGCCTCGGCCTCGCGTTCGCGGGCCGGTTCAACCGGCAACTGGCGCTCGGTGCGGCCGGGTTGGGTCTCGTGGCCTCGCTGGCGGCGCCGACCGCGTACACCGTCTCGACGCTGAACACCGGGCACACCGGGTCGATCGTGACGGCGGGTCCCTCCGGGGCGAGCATGATGGGCGGGCCCGGTGGCGGCGGCAAGGGCGGGGGCCCTGGTGGCGGCAAGGGCGGCTTCCCGGGCGGCGGCATGCCGGGCCAGAACGGCAAGACCGGCGGCCAGAACGGCCGGATGGGCCAGCCCCCGACCGGCGGCGGTATGCCCGGCGGTGGCAAGGCCGGTGGCAAGCCCGGCGCCAAGACTGGCGCCAAGGGCGGCGGAGGCGGCGGCATGGGTGGCCTCCTCAACGGCGCCCAGGTCAGCACCAAGGCCAAGAAGCTGCTCCAGAAGAACGCCGATGACTACACCTGGGCCGCGGCCACGATCGGCTCGCAGAACCAGTCGAGCTACCAGCTGGCCACCGGCGACCCGGTGATGGCGATCGGCGGCTTCAACGGCACGGACCCGTCCCCGACGCTCGCCCAGTTCAAGCGGTACGTCGAGGACGGCAAGATCCACTACTTCATCGGCAGCGGTTCGGGCGGCGGCATGGGCGGCTCCAGCTCCGGCTCGGCTTCGAAGATCACGAAGTGGGTGGAGGCCAACTTCAAGAAGGTGACGGTCGGCAGCAGCACGTTCTACGACCTGACGCAGTCCAAGTAGAACCGCCCACTTCAAGCGAAAAAAGCCGCTTGTACGGCGTACAACACATCCTCTACGGTGTACGTGAAGCATCAGCCCCGTACACCGTAGAGGAGTGTCCATGGCCCCCACGGCCGACCCGGCCACCCAGGCACCCCCGGTCACCGCAGGTCACCCCCAGCGCTGGCTGATCCTCGGCGTCATCTGCCTCGCTCAGCTGACCGTGCTGCTCGACAACACCGTCCTGAACGTCGCGATCCCCTCCCTCACCCGCGAGCTGGACGCCTCGACGTCCGACATCCAGTGGATGATCAGCGCCTACTCGCTCGTCCAGTCCGGTCTGCTGCTCACCGCGGGCAGCGCATCGGATCGCTACGGCCGCAAGAAGATGCTCGCGTCGGGGCTCGCGATCTTCGGCCTCGGCTCGCTGACCGCCGCGTTCGCGGGCTCGACCGGGCAGTTGATCGCCGCCCGCGCCGGCATGGGCGTCGGCGGCGCGCTCATGATGACCTCGACGCTCGCGGTGGTCGTGCAGATCTTCAGCGAGGCCGAGCGCGTCAAGGCGATCGCCCTGTGGTCCACGGTCAGCACGCTCGGCTTCGCCGTCGGCCCGCTGGTCGGTGGTGTGCTGCTCGACCACTTCTGGTGGGGCTCGATCTTCCTGGTCAACATCCCCGTCGCGCTCGTCGGCCTCGTCGCGGTGCTCGCCCTGGTCCCCGAGTCGAAGAACCCGCAGGGCGACCGCCCCGACCTGCTCGGCGCGCTGCTCTCCACGATCGGTATGACCGGCATCGTCTACGCGATCATCTCGGGCCCCGACGACGGCTGGACGTCCACGACGACGCTCACCTCGGCCGCGATCGGCGTCCTCGTCATGGCCGCCTTCGTGACGTGGGAGCTGCGCATCCCGTACCCGATGCTCGACATGCACTTCTTCCGCAACCAGAAGTTCACGGGCGCGGTGGCGGGCGC
Source organism: Streptomyces sp. UC4497 (assembly GCF_054871485.1). Lineage (NCBI taxonomy): Bacteria > Bacillati > Actinomycetota > Actinomycetes > Kitasatosporales > Streptomycetaceae > Streptomyces > Streptomyces sp. UC4497. Next base: position 195,728 of record NZ_JBTYHB010000009.1, read on the forward strand.
GATCCTCGTCGCCTTCGGCATGGGCGGCTCGCTGTTCCTGCTCACCCAGCACCTCCAATTCCTGCTCGGTTACGGTCCGTTGGAGGCGGGACTGCGTACCGCGCCGATGGCCCTGACCGTGGTCGCGCTCAACCTCACCGGCGTCGGCGCCAGGCTGCTGCCCAGGATGGGCACGCCGCTGACCATCGCGTTCGGCATGACGTGCATGGCGGCGGGGCTCGCGGCGATCGCGCTGCTCGGCGGGGATGCGTACGGCGGCATGCTGATCGGCCTGATCGTCATGGGCGCGGGCATCGCCCTCGCCATGCCTGCCATGGCCAACGCCATCATGAGCGCCATCCCGCCGGAGAAGGCGGGCGTGGGCGCCGGGGTCAACGGCACCCTCGCGGAGTTCGGCAACGGTCTGGGTGTCGCCGTCCTCGGCGCGGTCCTCAACGCCCGCTTCGCCGCCCTCGTGTCGGTCTCCGCGGCCTCGTTCCCGGCGGCGCTCGCGGCGGCGGACTCGGCCGGGGAGAAGGCCCGTATCAGTGAAGCCTTCTCCTCCGGTCTCGAGACCAGTCAACTGGTGGGCGCGGTCGCCGTCCTCGCGGGCGGCCTGCTCGCGGCGGTGTTGCTGCGCAGGGCCGAACGGACAGAATCCGCAGCGGTGACTTCCGCTTAGCATCGGAGCGGGCGGGGAGCGGTCCTGTGCGCAGGCCCGACCCGCCCGCGTACGAGGAACCCCTGGGAAGGAACGCCATGGCGAAGGCAGCGCGGATGAGCGTCTGGCTCGACGACACGGATGGCGCCGCGGAGCCCAAGGTCAGAGCGTCACGCGGCCGTCGCGCCGAGCAGCCCAGCGGACTCGACCGGGAGCGGATCACCGAGGCGACGGTGCGGCTGCTGGACGCGGAGGGGCTCGCGAAGTTCTCCATGCGGCGCCTCGCGGGCGAGCTCGGCGTCACCGCGATGTCCGTCTACTGGTACGTCGACACCAAGGACGACCTCCTCGAACTCGCCCTGGACCACGTCTACGGAGCGCTGGAGATCCCGGACACGGACGCCGCCGACGGCACGGACTGGCAGACGCAGTTGCGTGAACTGGCCGCCATGTACCGGGAGTTGCTCGTCCGTCACCCGTGGATCTCGCCGCTGGTCGGCAACTACCTCAACGTCGGCCCGAACTCGCTGCTGTTCTCGCGCGCGGTGCAGCAGGTCATCGCCCGCACCGGCCTTTCGCTGGCCCGCCAGCGCGGCGCCGTCCAGTCCGTCTTCCAGTTCGTGTACGGCTACGGCACGATCGAGGGCCACTTCCGCCAGCGGTGTGCCGAGGTCGGGCTGACGCAGGACGAGTACTTCCACAAGGCGATGGCCGCGTTCTCCGTGCCGGAGGAGATGGCGGAGGACTTCTCGCACGCGGAGCGGATGATGGAGGCGGTGGAGGAGGGGGGCACGGTGGATGCGATGCGCGACATGGACTTCCAGGTGGCGCTGGATCTCCAGATCGCGGGCATTGAGACGCTGGTGGCTACTTCAAGCCCCGCCGGCGACTGAGACGCTGGTGGCCAACCGTGGTTGACGCCGCGGGGCTCTGCCCCGGACCCCGCGCCTCAATCGCCGGCGGGGCTTGATCTGGCTATGCCAACCTCGCCGGGAACCCACCCGTGGCCACGGGACCCCACTTCTCCGGGGTGACGCGGATGATGGACTTGCCCTGCTTGACCATCGCCTCGCGGTACTCGTCCCAGTCCGGATGCTCACCCGAAATGCACCGGAAGTACTCGACGAGCGCCTCGACGGAGTCGGGCGAGTCGATGACCTCCGCCGACCCGTCGATCTGCACCCACGGCCCGTTCCACTCGTCGCTGAGCACGACGAGGCTGACCCGCGGATCCCGCTTCGCGTTCCGCGTCTTGGCCCGCTCCGGGTACGTGGAAACAACAATCCGCCCGTCGCCGTCGACCCCGCAGGTCAGAGGTGAGGCCTGCGGGGAGCCGTCGGCGCGGGCGGTGATGAGGAGGGCGCGGTGCCGGGGTCGTACGAAGTCGAGCAACTCGTCCAGTGAGACACGGGTGTTGGTCGCGATGTTCGGAGCCATGCTTCGCAGCCTAACCCCGGCCACCGACAGCCGCAGGTGTCACATCTGCGGCAGCGCGTCGCCCTGTACGGCCTGGATGTCGAGCTCGACCTTCAGCGTCGCGCCGATCGCGGCGATGCCGGCCTGCACGACCTGGTTGTAGTTCATCGCGAAGTCCTCGCGCTTCAGCTCGGCCGTCGCCTTGAACGCGGCACGGGTGCCGCCCCACGGGTCGGCGCCGGTGCCGAGGTAGCTGAGGTCGAGGTCGACCTCGCGCGCCACGCCGTGCAGGCTCAGCTGGCCGTGCACGGTCCAGCGGTCGGTGCCCGCGGGGTCGATGCCGGTCGACCGGTAGGTGATCTCCGGGTACGTCTCGACGTCCAGGAAGTCCGGGGACTTCAGGTGGCCGTCGCGCATCCCGTTGCCGGTGTCGATGGACGCCGACTTGATGACGGCCTCGACCCGCGACTTCTCGACGTCCTGCGCTATGTCGATGCGCGCCGTGAAGTCGGTGAACCGCCCGTGCACGGACGTGATCCCGAGGTGCTGCGCCGTCGCGGCGACCGAGGAGTGCGCCGGGTCGACCATCCACGGCCCGGGCGGCGGCAGCTCGGCCCCGCCCTGCCGGTGCAGCACGATGCTGCCCACGTCGGCCCGGCCGCTCGCCGTCACCATCGCGGTGGAGGCGGCGGGGGCGTAGCCGACGGCGGTCACGATCACCGTGTAGGGACCGGGCGACAGCGCGGCCGGGTCGTGCACGGCGCCCTCGTCATCGGCCTCGGCCCGCAGCACCTGCGATCCGGTCATGTCGGTCACCGTGACGACGGCGTGCGGCAGGGCCCACCCGTCCCGCGTGCGGATCCGCGCGCTCAGTCCCATGCTTTTGCTCTCCTAGCTCAAGTTCTTACGTACGCAGGGGGGTGGTCGTGCTCCCCCTGCGTGGACGGGCCCCGGTCGGCGTGCGTCACGGCCGTCCCCTGCCGTTGGCGACGCCACCGGGTCCGGGGCCCATTCTCACAACCGGGCCTGTGCGGTCCGCGTCCGCTCAAAGCGCGAACCACACCTTCAGGTGGCCCGGGGTCCAACTACTCGCCGGGGTGCGCGAGTTCGATGTCGTGGCCGTCGATGCCACTGCCGTTCACGCTGAGGCCCGTGGCCACCGGCGGGTAGCCGGTCGCGATCACGGTGTACTCGCCGCCGTCCAGGTCGGTGAAGGCGTACGCGCCGTCCTCACCGGTGGTGGCGGTGGCGACCACGTTGCCCGCGGCGTCCACCAGCGTGACCCGCGCGTCGTTCAGCGCGCGGCCCGCGGCCCGGATGGTGCCCTGGACCTGGGAGCCGGAGTGCAGGTCGATCTCGACGCGGGTGACACCCGTGCCGCCCACCTCGACCGGCAGCGCGGTCGGGCGGTGGCCCGGCGCGTTCACGGCCACGGTGACCGGGCCCGGAACCAGCTCGGCGAAGGTGAACTCGCCGCCCTGGCCGGACTGACCGGTGGCGAGCACATCGCCGCGGACGTCGGTGACGATGACCATCGCCCCGGCGACCGGCGCCTTGGTCTCGCTGGCCCGCACCACACCGGTGAGGCCGCTGGTGCCGCTGAGCAGGATGTCGTACGTGACCGACTCCTCGCCCACCAGCACGGTGGAGGCCTGCGGCTGGTAGCCGTCGGCCGAGGCGATCAGGACGTAGGAGCCGGCGCCGGGGGCGTCGACCGCGTACGAGCCGTCGCCCTGGGCCACGGCGCGGCCCAGCTGACGGCCGCCGAGGGAGATCAGCGTGACCGCGGCGCGGGGCACCGGGGCGGACTCGGCGCCGCGGACGAAGCCGCGGACCGGGGTGCCGCCGCCGACGGGCGCGTCACCGGCGGTGGCGGCGACGGCCGCCAGACGCTGGGTCTGGGTGTCGGCCGCGGGCTGACCCGCACCGACGAGGCTCGGCACCTGCTCCGGCGCGGGGGCGGGAGCAGCGGCCTGGGCCGGGGCGGCGGCGGGGGTCGAGTCACCCGACGCGGCCTGTTCGAGGGCTCCGGTCGTACGCAGGGGAACCTCCTTGATGAAGATCGTGAAGATGAATGCCAGGAACGCGACCGGCGCGGCGTACAGGAAGATGTCGGCGATGCCGCTTCCGTACGCGGCCTCCAGCCAGTTGCGGATCGGGCCGGGCAGCGCGGACATGTCCGGCAGCGAACCGCCGGCCATCGCCTTGCCTGCCGCCTGCTGCTCCTGCGGGCTGAGCGAACCGATGGTGTCGGTGGCGTGGTGGCTGATGCGGGTGGTCATCACGGAGCCGAGCGCCGAGACGCCGATCGTGCCGCCGAGGGACCGGAAGAAGGTCACCATCGAGGAGGCGGAACCGAGGTCCTGGGGGGCGACCTGGTTCTGCGTGCTCAGCACGAGGTTCTGCATCATCATGCCGACGCCGAGACCCAGCAGCGCCATCCAGATGGCGACGCGCCAGTACGGGGTGTCGTACTCGATGGTGCCGAGGAGTCCGAGACCCGCGGTCAGGAACAGACCGCCGGCGACGAGCCAGGCCTTCCACTTGCCGGTCCGGGTGATGATCTGGCCGGAGACGGTGGAGGAGATGAAGAGTCCACCGATCATCGGGATCGTCATGACACCCGACATCGTGGGCGTCTTGCCGCGCGCCAGCTGGAAGTACTGCGAGAAGTACACGGTGCCCGCGAACATCGCGACACCGACGAACAGCGAGGCGATCGAGGCCAGCGTGATGGTGCGGTTCTTGAAGAGGCGCAGCGGGATGATCGGCTCGCTCGCCTTGGACTCGACGAGCACGAAGATCAGCGCCAGCACGATCGCGCCGCCGACCATCGTGTACGTCTGCCACGACAGCCAGTCGTACTTGTCGTCGGCGAAGGTGACCCAGACGAGAAGCAGGCAGACCGCGGCGGTGATGAAGAAGGCGCCGGCCCAGTCGACCTTCACCTTCCGCTTCAGCACCGGCAGGTGCAGCGTCTTCTGCAGCACGATCAGGGCGATCAGCGCGAAGGGCACACCGACGAAGAGGCAGTAGCGCCAGCCGAGCCAGTCGGTGTCGGTGATGACGCCGCCGAGCAGCGGACCGCCGACGGTGGCGACGGCGAACGTCGCGCCGAGGTAGCCGGAGTAACGACCACGCTCACGCGGCGAGATCATCGCCGCCATGATGATCTGTGCCAGGGCGGAGAGACCACCGGCGCCGATGCCCTGGATGGCACGGGCGGTGATCAGCATCCCCGGGTTCTGCGCGAGGCCGGCGACGACCGAGCCCACCACGTAGACGACCAGGGCTATCTGGACCAGGGCCTTCTTGCTGAACAGGTCCGCCATCTTGCCCCACAGGGGCGTGGTGGCGGTCATGGCGAGCAGCGAGGCCGTGACGACCCAGGTGTATGCGGACTGGCCACCGCCCAGATCGCCGATGATCTTCGGCAGGGCGTTGGTGACGATCGTCGACGAGACGATGGCCGCGAACATGCCGAGCAGCAGTCCGGACAGCGCCTCCATGACCTGCCGGTGCGACATGGGGGCACCCGCTTCGGGGGCGGCCCCTGAATGCTTGGGATGGCTGCCCCGCACACCGGACGGTGTGGTTGTTGCCATGGGATTCCTTTTCTTACGTGTTACGCGGGTGTACGGGTGGTGGTCTGAGCGGTCGACTCGGCGATCGGCTCAGTGGCGGCCTGCGGAACCGTCGTTCGCGACCCCGTGGTTCGGCAGTCGCCGAAGCTGTCGCGCAGTCGCGTCATCAGAGCGATCAACTGATCGACCTCGTCGTCGGACCAGTCGCTCAGCCGGTCGGCGAGCAGTTGGGTGCTCCGTTCATTGAGCACGTCCATCTGCTTCGAGCCTTTTTCGGTGAGGCTGAGAATGCGCGAACGTTTGTCAGCGGGGTCGGGATGGCGCTCGATCCAACCGCGGTCCGCGACGTGTGCCACGTGCCGGCTGGCCACGGACACGTCCACGGCGAGCAGCTCGGCCATGCGGCTCATCCGCATGTCGCCGTAGCGCTTGAGCAGCGTGAGAACCGCGGCCGAACCGGTCGGGCAGTCGTGCGGAAGGATCCGCGCCATGTCCCTCTTGACGGCTCCGAAGGCGCTCATCTGTCGCGCCAGCTCGTCGTAGTGACGTTGTGCGGCCACGGCACCTCCTGACCAAAAGATCTTTATTTGTTGCTTAGGGCAACCATAGAAGCAGTTGGTTGCCACAGGCAAACGAAACAGGGGGCTCGCGGATAAAATCGCGGCAAAGATCAAGTGCAAATCAGTAAAGTCGCAGATCAGATGGTGTGCGTGCAGACTGTGGCGCCCTTCGCGGCAATTCGCTAGGGTCCTGCCCCATGGCTAACAACCCCCAAGGCCCCGGCCCCCAGGGCAATCCCGACCCCGCGGGCAACACCCAGATGTTCCGTGCCTTCGTCGACGAACAGCCTCCCGCAGGCCGGCAGGCGGCCGCCGCGAAGTCCGGCCCGAGTGCCGGCCTGATCATCGGCATCGTGCTGGCGGTCATCGTGGTGGCGGGCGTGGCTTGGCTGGCGCTCAGCTGAGGCTGTATCCGCCGGAGGTCACTTCGGGTCGGCGTCCGCTGGAGCTCACTTCCAGTCGACGTCGACGTCCTTCGTCTCCAGGCGCATCCCGAGCGGGACGCGCCATTCGTCGACGCACACGGTCCACGTCTTCCGCTTCTTCTCCCCGGCCCCGATGGGCACGGGGAGCTTCTTCTTGACATCGACGGTCGCCCAGTCGATGCCCAGCGCGCCGATGACGTGCGTCTCGAAGGTCGCCGTGCCCGAACGCACCGCGCTGCCACCGGAGTTGTGCAGCGTCAGCGTCACGTCCTGACACCAGCGCTTGTCCGCCTTCTTGAGCTCCGGGTCGCCCGCGACCTTGAGCACGGCGGGGCCCGAGGAGGAGGGGGCCGCGTCGCTGTCGGGGGCGGTGTTCCCGGAGGGCTTGTCGGCGGCGGACGGTGCGCCGCTCTCGCCGGGGGTCTCGCCGGCCGGTGGGGCGCCGCCCGCGTCGGGGGCGTCCGCCTCGGTTTCCTGCCCGCCGGCCTTGGCTCCGCCGGTGTTGTCCCCACCGGCGCCGTCTGCACCGGCTCTGTCTCCACCGGCCCTGCCCGCCGCGCCCTTCTCCGACGGGTCCGGGGCTCCCGGGGTCTTCGCAGCCGGTGAGTCCAGCGGGACGAGTTCCACCTTGCCGGTGGGGGCGACCCGGTCGCCCGGGCTCGTGGGCGCCGCTCCTGCCGCACCCACGGCCACGTATCCATCGCGCCCGTCGCCACCGTCGAGTGCGACGACGGCGCCCGCGCTCACGCACACCACGGCGACCGAAGCGGCCCCCACGGCGGCCTTCCTGTGACCGAGCAACCAAGTCCGCAGCATCGCGCCAGTGTGTCTGACGCTCCGTCAATTCGGAAGCCCCCCTGGCTCTTGAGGAACAGGGGGCACTTCACTCCCGGCCGAACGGCGACCGGGTCAGTCGGCGATGAGACCCTCGCGCAGCTGCGACAGCGTCCGCGTGAGCAGTCGGGACACGTGCATCTGCGAGATGCCGACCTCCTCGCCGATCTGCGACTGCGTCATGTTCGCGAAGAACCGGAGCATGATGATCTGGCGCTCGCGCGGCGGCAGCTTGGCGAGCAGGGGCTTGAGCGACTCGCGGTACTCGACGCCCTCCAGGGCCGTGTCCTCGTAGCCGAGCCGGTCCGCGAGGGAGCCCTCGCCGCCGTCGTCCTCGGGCGCGGGCGAGTCCAGGGAGGACGCGGTGTACGCGTTGCCCACGGCAAGACCGTCGACCACGTCCTCCTCGGAGACGCCGAGCACCACGGCGAGCTCAGGGACGGTCGGCGAGCGGTCCAGCTTCTGCGCGAGCTCGTCGCTGGCCTTGGTCAGCGCGAGGCGCAGCTCCTGGAGGCGGCGCGGCACGCGCACCGACCACGAGGTGTCGCGGAAGAAGCGCTTGATCTCACCGACGACCGTGGGCATCGCGAACGTCGGGAACTCCACGCCCCGTTCGCAGTCGAAACGGTCGATCGCCTTGATCAGACCGATCGTGCCGACCTGGACGATGTCCTCCATCGGCTCGTTGCGACTGCGGAACCGGGCGGCCGCGTAGCGCACCAGCGGCAGGTTCAGCTCGATCAGGGTGTCGCGGACGTACGCCCGCTCCGGGCTGTGCTCGTCGAGCGTGGCAAGACGCAGGAACAGGGAACGGGACAGGGTACGGGTGTCGATGGACCCGCTCGCCGGAGGCGTCACGGACACCTCGGGGCTCTCGGCGGCCTGGGCCGGAACCGAAGCGGGAACAGGAGCGTCGATCAGCGCGGCAGGCGTCTGCTCGCTCATGTCATCGGTCGCGGCGGGCGCGCCGGGCGTGAGCGTGAGCACCTTCGAGCTGCCCTGGTCTGCGGACATGCCACCCCCTTGAGGTCGCGGACGGTCGCGGCGGACGCTCCCGTCAGGTAAGAGCGCAGCCTCCACCTGAATACCGGACGGGGGACTGCGCCAAACGCCGTTCCAGCAGAATGTCACATGTCGGCAACACGCTGTAGTGACATGTCGACATGTATGGGATGGAACGGTGCAGGAAGCGAGGGGTGTGGCGGGAGTTGGCGCGGATTCCGGCGGGAAAAGCGCCGCGCGCTTTGTCTACCCGATCGAGCTAGGCTTCGATCCTGTTTGCGGACCGAAGTCGAGCGAAGCTGCGGGCGAGGAGTCTTGACACGTGCATCTGTGAGACACCCAGTTCCGCGCTGATCTGAGATTGCGTCAGATTGCTGTAGTAGCGAAGCAAAAGGATCCGCTGCTCCCGCTCGGGCAGCTGTACGAGAAGGTGCCGTACGAGATCGCGGTGCTCGACGCCGTCCAGCTCCGGGTCCTCGTAGCCGAGCCGGTCGAGCAGGCCCGGCATCCCGTCGCCCTCCTGCGCCGCCTCCAGGGACGTCGCGTGGTACGAGCGTCCCGCCTCGATGCAGGCGAGCACCTCGTCCTCGCCGATCCGCAGCCGCTCGGCGATCTCGGCGGTGGTCGGGGAGCGCCCGAAGGCCGTCGTCAGGTCCTCGGTGGCGCTGTTGACCTGCACCCACAGCTCGTGGAGGCGGCGCGGCACGTGCACGGTGCGGACGTTGTCCCGGAAGTACCGCTTGATCTCGCCGACGACCGTGGGCATCGCGAAGGTCGGGAACTGGACGCCGCGGTCCGGGTCGAAGCGGTCGATGGCGTTGATCAGGCCGATGGTGCCGACCTGGACGACGTCCTCCATCGGCTCGTTGCGGCTGCGGAAGCGGGCCGCGGCGTAGCGCACCAGCGGCAGGTTCGCCTCGATCAGGGCGCCGCGCACCCGGGAGTGCTCGGGGCTGCCCGGCGGGAGCTCCTTGATCTGGGCGAAGAGGACCTGGGTCAGCGCGCGGGCGTCGGCGCCGCGGCTCTTCGCGGGCGCCGGTGGCACCTCGGGTGGTGCCTCGGGCGGTGCTTCTTGAGGCGCAGTACTGGCCGGCACGGTCAACTCCACCTCTGTTCCCGTCAACTCATCGGTCAAAAGCGGTCATAGCATCACAAGACATGTGCACTGTGTGCAAGCACCGCATAACTCCGTGTTGAAGGCCGAGTTGGGCCACGCGGAGGGGTTCAGGACGCGCGAAAGCCCCTCACCGTTCCGGTGAGAGGCTTCTCGAACGTGTGACGGTCCGGAGGGTGGGCTCAGAACTCGTAGTCCGCGATCACCCACGTGGCGAACTCGCGCCACATCGCGACGCCCTCCTGGTGCGCGGGGTGCTCGATGTACCGCTTCAGTGCGTCGGTGTCCTCGACGGCCGAGTTGATCGCGAAGTCGTAGGCGATCGGCCGGTCGGTGATGTTCCAGTCGCACTCCCAGAACGTCAGCTCGGGGATCTTCCCGCCCAGCGCGCGGAAGGCCTCGACGCCCTCGACCACGCGCGGTTCGTCACGGCTCACGCCGTCGTTGAGCTTGAAAAGGACCAGATGGCGGATCACGGGGCGCTCCCTGCGGTGCTGACGGCCGGCTTGCGGCTACTTCCCGCCGTTGACGACCCAGGTCATGAAGTCGCCTATGGACTGGGCGGCGGACGATACGCCTTCGAACCCTATCTGGACGTAATCGGCGGCCTTGGCGGGGTCAGTGATGATCACGTAGAGCACGAAGACCACTCCGACGAAGATTCCGATTTTCTTCGACTGAACCACGTTGCCTCCCCGTACCCGTGTCCTGGCCCCGTCCGACCCCTGTCGAACGGCGGCGAGTCTAACGCGGACGATCACCGACGCGACCTTTAAGGACCAACGGCCTCCGGTTATGGGTCCTTTGCCGACATCCCGCATCGTCACAAAGGGGCAGTATTGGTGATGAGCCCGGAGGGTCTGGCAGGAATCCGATGGGCAGGGACGTGACCCCGACTGCGGGGTCCGCGCCGCGCTTCCCCCCGAAGCGGCGCGGGCTACGGGAGTCCGTCCTCATCGGGGGGAGTGGCTTGTCCCCCCGATGCCACTCCCCCCGACCCGAAACGTGAAGGCCCCGACACCTCTGGGCAGGTGTCGGGGCTTTTCCGTGTCCATGGCTTCACGCAACGTGTCCCGGGAACACCATGGGTTCGCCTACAGGACGCGTACAAGGAGGGACTTCCCATGGCCAACCAGACCCAGAACCTCGGAAGGGGAAGCACCACGGGCGCGGAGAGCTTCTGGTACATCCTCGGGTGCATCTCGTTCGGGGCCGCCTATTTCGCGAAGGTCCCCACGAAGAAGGCCCTCAGTGAGTACGGCCTCTGCGAGATGACCAGCGCCGAGAAGTTCTGGTACGTGGTGCAGAACATCTGCTTCGGCGCCGGCTATCTGGCCAAGGTCCCCGTGAAGAAGGCGCTGTCCGAGGTCCGCTTCGGTGTCGATCAGCCCCCGCAGGGCCGGCCGTCCTGGCCGCCCGCGGCGGGTCCGCAGGCCGGCTGAGCGCGGCCGGGCAAAAGCGAAGGGGCGGATCCTTGTCGGATCCGCCCCTTCGAACGGCGGTAGCGGAGGGATTTGAACCCTCGGAGAGTTTCCCCTCACTCGCTTTCGAGGCGAGCTCCTTCGGCCGCTCGGACACGCTACCGAGAGGAACTCTAGCCCATGGTGGGCCGTGGTCCGAAATCCGTATCTCTGAAGAAACGGGTGAGCTGTGTCGCACACTCCTCGGCGAGTACGCCGGAGATCACTTCGGGCCTGTGGTTGAGCCGCCGGTCGCGGATCACGTCCCACAGCGAACCGGCCGCCCCCGCCTTCTCGTCGCGGGCGCCATAGACGACCCGGTCGATACGGGACTGTACGAGCGCGCCCGCGCACATGGTGCACGGCTCCAGGGTGACGACGAGCGTGCACCCCGTGAGCCGCCACTCTCCTCCTTCTTGCGCCGCCCTGCGCAGCGCCAGCACCTCGGCGTGCGCGGTCGGGTCCCCGGTCAGCTCACGCTCGTTGTGCGCCCGCGCGAGCACGGTGGTCCCGTCCGGCGCCAGTACGACGGCGCCGACGGGCACATCACCGCCCGCCGCGGCGAGCCCGGCCTCGGCCAGGGCCTGCCGCATCGGCGGCTTCCAGGGGTCTCGTACGGGATCGGGAACGGTGTCGGAGGGTGTCACGGCGAGGAATCTATCGCCGCGGCGGTCAGCGCACCGCCTCGAGGACCTCCGATGCCCCCAGGGCGTCGGCGATCTCGCTCAGCGCGTCCGTCCCGTCGAGGGTCAGCAGATCCTTCTCGGTGACGCCGAGGTCGACCAGGACTCCGCTGTCGCCGAGCGGGCCGGGCGGCACCACCTCGGCTCCGGCGTCCTCGTCGTCGGACGCGCTCTCGCCGTCCGGTTCGCCGTCCTCCGTACCGTCCAGGTCCAGGGCGTCCAGATCGTCGACGACGCCCGAACCGTCCGGAGCCTTGCCGAGCAGTTCGTCGGTGAGCAGGATCTCGCCGTAGCTGCTGCGGGCGGCCGCGGCAGCGTCGGAGACATAGATGCGAGGATCCTCCTCGCCGTCGATGCGGACGACGCCGAACCAGGCGTCCTCTTGTTCGATGTAGACGAGGATCGTGTCGTCCTCGGCGCCGGCCTCGGCCGCCGCCTCGCGGGCCAGGTCGGACAGGTCCGACAGGGTCTCCACGTCGTCGAGCTCTGTGTCGCTCGCTTCCCACCCGTCTTCGGTGCGCGCGAGCAGTGCGGCGAAGTACACCGTGACTCTCCCACTGGTCTTAAGGGTGCCGGTCGGAAATCCCCCCGGCGGGGCCTGGGAGGCGGGGAGTGCAGTTCAAGCCCCGCCCACTCGGAATCGTGGCAGAAAGTCCGGCTCCAAGAGAGGTCTTCCGCGCGCTGTCTTCGTGGCGCGTCCTCCGCGCGGGCCCGCGAGACGGCAATCCGGGGCGGATCGGCCGGGCCCGTCACCAGCGAAACGTGCGCATACGCATCTGCTGTCGCATCCGTGCCGCCCGGGCGCGGCGTGGCTGGACCCTGGCCCGCAGCTCCCGCGCCTCGGTCAGTTCCCGCAGGAACAGGGCCCGCCTGCGCCTGCGCTCGGCGTCCGTCTCGTTCTCCGTCTCCGGATCCCGCTCGGTCCCGGCCCCGGTCCCGCCCGACTCCCGCTCGGGCCGCTCCCGACGCTTCTCGTCCGCCATCGGCCACACCACCCCAGTCCGCCCAGTCGGCGCCAGTCGGAGCCAGTCGGCGAGTCCCTTCCACCTTCCCTCCGTACCGGCCGTTGATGCCACCGCGCGGGGGAGCCGCGGCCCTGTGGCCCGGTTACTGTTGAGGACATGCGGATCCACGTCGTCGACCACCCTTTGGTGGCGCACAAGCTCACCACGCTGCGCGACCAGCGCACCGACTCCCCGACCTTCCGGCGCCTGGCCGACGAGCTGGTCACCCTGCTCGCCTATGAGGCGACCCGGGACGTGCGCACCGAGCAGGTCGACATCGACACCCCCGTCTCGCGGACGACCGGCGTCAAGCTGTCGCACCCGCGCCCGCTGGTGGTGCCGATCCTGCGCGCGGGCCTCGGCATGCTCGACGGCATGGTGCGCCTCCTGCCGACCGCCGAGGTGGGCTTCCTCGGCATGGTGCGCAACGAGGAGACGCTGCAGCCCGCGACGTACGCGACGCGGATGCCGGACGACCTCTCCGGGCGCCAGGTGTACGTCCTGGACCCGATGCTGGCCACGGGCGGCACGCTCGTCGCGGCGATCCAGGAACTGATCAAGCGCGGCGCCGACGACGTCACGGCCGTGGTGCTGCTCGCCGCCCCCGAGGGCGTCGAGATCATGGAGCGCGAGCTGGCCGGCACGCCGGTCACCGTCGTGACGGCCTCCGTCGACGAGCGGCTCAACGAGCACGGGTACATCGTCCCGGGCCTCGGCGACGCCGGGGACCGCATGTACGGGGTCGCCGAGTAACCGACGCCGTACGGGAACGGGAACGGAAAAGCCGCGGACGAACCGTCCGCGGCTTTTCGCTGTACGGGTCCCGTCAGCAGCCCGAGCCGGAGGCAGAGGGCTTCGGCTTCGGGTGGCTCAGCGCCGTCAGCGCCTTGTCCGCGGCCGGCTTCTTCGTGAGCTTCTTGAAGCCGGAGCCGATGATCAGGTCGACCTCGGTCGGCTTCGCGCGCTTGTCCGACTTCAGCTCGGCGCCGGTCAGCTGCGTGCCGAGGACCGGGAGCGCCGCTTCGGTGGCCGCGGAGGCGCCGAGCAGTATGCCGGGGCCCTTGACCTTCTTGTCGTACGCCTTCGTCGCGTTGCCCACGTCGCCGATCTTGAAGCCGCGCTTCTTCAGCTCGTCCGCGGTGTCCTTGGCCAGGCCGCCGCGGGCCGTGGCGTTCAGAACGTTCACCGTGATCTGGGAGGGCTTCGGCAGCTTCTGGGCCGCCTTGCCCGGGGAGGCCGACGCACTCGGCTTCCGCTCGCAGGCGCCGGACTTCGCACCCGCGGCGCTGGCCTTGTCGCCGCCCGTGAAGACATCGACCAGTTGGAACGATCCCCAGCCGATCAGTCCGATCGCGGCGACGGACGCGACGACCGCGAGCACGATCCTGCTGTGCGGACGCCCGCGCCGCATGCGGGGGTACTTGTCCCCTGTGATGCGGTACTTGCCGCCCATGCCGGGTGGAGTGAGCATGCTCATGAGCGCAGCGTAATCCTGTGCGGCGACGATGCCTATTAAATGATCACGGTCAGTCGCTCAGTCCAACCCAAAAGGGCCAATGCGGACTTGAGACGCTGTCAGTGGGACGGGTGTGCGAGCCGGGTCAGCCGAGCTCGAGCACGCGCGCGTGCAGCACCTGGCGCTGCTGGAGCGCGGCGCGCACGGCGCGGTGCAGGCCGTCCTCCAGGTAGAGATCGCCCTGCCACTTCACGACGTGCGCGAAGAGGTCGCCGTAGAACGTCGAGTCCTCGGCGAGCAGGGTCTCCAGATCGAGCTGGCCCTTGGTCGTCACCAGCTGATCGAGGCGGACCGGGCGCGGCGCGACGTCCGCCCACTGCCGGGTGCTTTCCCGGCCGTGGTCGGGGTACGGCCGGCCGTTTCCGATGCGCTTGAAGATCACACGGAAAGCCTACCGGGCCGGGCTCTCCGGGCGCAGCCATGGGGACGCGGTACACAGCCGGTAAATACCGGCCTTAACCGGTTCCAACCGGGTCCAGTCGAGCGACGCACAGGGGCCTGAAATGAGTGGCGCCGTCGGTGAGTTGGTGGAGAGCAGGCGTGTTCGTGGCCCTTCCGGGGTAGTGGCGCGCGCTTCGTTGACGGGTGGTTCCCCGCGTCCCGCGCGGGGGCGCGGGGAACCGGCTTCAGCGGTCGTTCTTCCTGCCCGGCTTCCGCCGGTCGCGCGAGGTGGGCGGGGCCGTCTTCTCCGTAGTGGCGCGTTCGCCGCGTGCGGCCTCCGCGCGCATCAGGGCGCGCAGGAGCGCGTAGGGGTCCTTGGGCATGGGTGCTGCCGTCCTTCTGGAAGTCGTGCGTGTGTGCTGACGGGTCCGGGGGCGGGGCCCGTCAGCAGCGCAGGACGACGGTGCGCAGGGCGCGGCGGGACGGCGGTGCGGGCTGCGCCGTGGTGTCGGGGCGCGCGGCGACGAGGAGGCGCGGCGGGGCGCACGGGGGCGGGGTCGTGAGGAGCCGGACGGGATGGCCCGTCGGCAGCCGGAGGGCCTCTTCGGAGGCGTCCCTGGTCCCCTCGCCCGGCTCGCAGGAGGAGGCGGCGGCGGGCGGCGGCGCGGAGGCCTCCGCGGGCGCGGCGGCGACCGGCGCGAGCAGCAGGGCGAGCAGCACCACGAGCGCGCGCACCAGGCCCGGGACACGGTGGCCCGGGCCTGCGGCGGACGCGACGACGCTCATGCCCGGTCATCTGCCCACCACCGACCACGAGGTGATCCACGGAGCGGCAGATCCGCCCTCATGGGTTACGGGGACCTGCATCCGGCTGACGGAGATTAAGCCCCGCAGGGGGCACCTCCCAGCGTTAGCTGGGGGAGATTGAGGCGCGGGGTCCGGGGCAGAGCCCCGAGTCGTCCACCACGGCTCCGCTACTTGGCGGCCTTCGCCGCCTTCTCCGCCTTCGCCGCGGCCTTCATCTCCTGCTTGTGCGCCCGCACCTTCGTGAGGGACTCCGGTCCGGTGATGTCGGCGACCGAGCGGTACGCCTTCGGCTCCCCGTACGCACCCGCCGCCTCGCGCCAGCCCGTGGGCCGCACGCCGAGCTGCTTGCCGAGCAGGGCCAGGAAGATCTGGGCCTTCTGCTTGCCGAAGCCGGGCAGGTCGTTGAGGCGCCGCAGCACCTCCTTGCCGGTGTCGACGCCCTCCCACACGGCGGCCGCGTCCCCGTCGTAGTGGTCCACGAGGTACTGGCACAGCTGCTGCACCCGCTTGGCCATGGAGCCGGGATAGCGGTGCACGGCCGGCTTCTCGGAGAGCAGCGCGGCGAAGGCCTCGGGATCCTGGGCGGCGATCTCGTACGCGTCGAGGTCGTCGGTGTTCAGGCGCGTGGCGATGGTGCGCGGGCCCGCGAACGCCCACTCCATGGGCACCTGCTGGTCGAGCAGCATCCCGACGAGCGCGGCGAGCGGACTGCGGCCGAGGAGTTCGTCGGCGGCGGGCTCCTGGGCGAGGTGGAGGGTGACGTCCATACGGCTCATACGTCGATGATCGCGCCGCGCCGTCCGGGTCGCCACGCCGGGGTGTGCCCCGGTGCCACCACGATCGGGCGCCATCGCGTCGCATAGGGCCGCCGTCCGAGGTAACCCTGACGTCATGGCTTCCACGACCCCCGCCCCGTACGATCTCGCGGCCCTCGCCGACGACCATCTGACCGCGGCCCGCAAGGCCGAACACGGCCGCAGCGCGGAACTCCTGATCAAGGAGGACCCGCTGCTGCGGCAGAGCGTCATCGCCTTGACCGAGGGCAGCAACCTGGAGGAGCACAACGCCCCGCCCGCGGCCACCCTCCAGGTGCTGCGCGGCCGCGTCCGCCTCACCGCGGTCTCCGGCGACGTCACCCTCACCCAGGGCCAGCTGCACCCGATCCCGCAGGAGAAGCACGGACTCATCGCGCTGACGGACGCTGCCGTGCTGTTGACGGCGGTCACCGCCTGACCTGATCGTGTTCCCGTCGCCACGGGATCCATCGGGCCCGCAGGTCGGGCTCTGCGCAAAGGAGTGCGGGCATGCCGTCGTACGAGGAAGTCTTCCGAGCGAGCACCGAGGACCCGGAGGCCTTCTGGCTCACGGCGGCCGGTGCGATCGACTGGGACACGCCCCCGACCAGGGCGCTGGACTCCTCGCGGGCGCCCTTCCACCGCTGGTTCCCCGACGGCGAACTGAACGTCTGCCACAACGCCCTCGACCGCCATGTGGCGGCGGGCCGCGGCGCCCAGCCCGCACTCGTGTACGACTCCCCGGTGACGGACACCAAACGCACGTACACCTACGAGGAGTTGACCGACCAGGTCGCCGGCTTCGCGGGAGTGCTGACCGGCCTCGGAGTGACCCGCGGCGACCGGGTCGTCCTCTATATGCCGATGGTCCCGGAGGCCGTCGTCGCGATGCTCGCCTGCGCGCGGATCGGCGCCGTGCACTCGGTCGTCTTCGGCGGATTCGCGGCGAACGAACTGGCGGTACGGATCGACGACGCGGCACCGAAGGTCGTCGTCTCGGCGTCCTGCGGCATCGAGGGGGCGCGCGTCGTCCCGTACAAGCCGCTCCTCGACCAGGCCGTGGACCTGTCGCAGCACAAGCCGGACGCCTGCGTGATCCTCCAACGCCCCGAGGGCCCGGCCGAATTGACGCCCGACCGGGACGTGGACTGGATGGAGGCGATGCGCGACGCACACCCCGCGGCCTGCGTCCCGATGGCGGCGACGAACCCCCTGTACATCCTCTACACGTCCGGAACGACCGGAAAACCCAAGGGAGTCGTCCGCGACTGCGGCGGCTACGCGGTCGCGCTGCGCTGGTCCATGGAGGCCGTGTACGACGTGGGGCCCGGCGAGGTGATGTTCACCGCGTCCGACGTGGGCTGGGTCGTCGGCCACTCGTACATCGTGTACGCCCCGCTGCTGGCCGGCGCCACGACCGTCCTCTACGAGGGGAAACCGGTCGGCACCCCGGACGCCGGCCAGTTCTGGCGGGTGGCGGCGGAGTACGGGGTGAAGACGCTGTTCACGGCGCCGACGGCGTTCCGGGCGATCAAGAAGGTCGACCCGGAAGGCGAGTTCACGCGCGCGTACGACCTGAGTTCGCTGACGTACCTGTTCCTCGCCGGGGAGCGGCTCGACCCGGAGACGTACCACTGGGCGAGCGAGCTGCTCGGCATCCCGGTGATCGACCACTGGTGGCAGACCGAGACGGGCTGGCCGATCGTCGCGAACCCGGTGGGCATCGAGGCCGCGCCGGTCAAGGCGGGCTCCCCGACGTTCCCGCTGCCGGGCTGGGACGTGCGGGTCGTGGACGGGGACGGCAAGCCGATGGCCCCCGGCGAGGACGGCGCCATCGTCGTACGCCTCCCGATGCCGCCCGGCTCCCTGCCGACCCTCTGGAACGACGACGAGCGCTTCGTCTCCTCGTACCTCTCCGCGTTCGACGGCTACTACCTGACCGGCGACGGCGGGCACGTGGACGAGGACGGCTATGTGTTCGTGATGGGGCGGACGGACGACGTCATCAACGTCGCGGGGCACCGCCTGTCCACGGGCGGGATGGAGGAGGTGCTCGCCTCCCACCCGGATGTCGCCGAGTGCGCCGTGATCGGCGTCGCGGACTCGCTCAAGGGCCAAGTGCCACGCGGACTGGTCGTGTTGAAGGCGGGCGTCGCGTCGGACCCCGCGGTGGTCGAGGCGGAACTCGTCCAGCTCGTACGGGACCGGATCGGCGCCGTCGCGTCCCTGAAGGAGGTCGCCGTGGTGGCGGCCCTGCCCAAGACCCGCTCGGGGAAGATCCTGCGCAGGACGATGCGCGGAATCGCCGACGGCCTGGACGAACCAGTGCCGTCGACGGTCGATGACGTATCGGTCCTGGACGCGCTGCGGCCGGTCCTCACGCGGGGGTCAGCGGGTGGCGCCCAGCAGTGAGCGGATCGCGACGCGGTCCAGGTTCGTCAGGCCGCGCACCAGCTGCGGCGTCAGGAACACAAGCACGAACCCGATGGCCGAGACCGCGGCGATCTGCGCGGGCGACTCCACGTAGTACGCGTGGTGCACGCCCGCGTCGGTCGTGAAGTCGTAGAGCCGGTAGCCGGGCCAGTCCAGGTAGCGGTGGAAGACCCAGGAGTAGGTGGGGAAGAGCGCGACGACCCACCCGGTGACCAGGAACGTCACGGACAGGACGAAGGACAGCACGCGCCACGGGAACATCACCGCGTGGAAGAGCAGCGCCTTCCACCCCGCGGCGTCGGCGAGCCGCCCGCGCAGCCCGGATGCGGGAGCCGCGGGCGCCGCCACGTCCAGACCGAGGAGGGAGCGGGCCCGGCCCCGCTCGGCCGCGCCGAGACCGCGCGCCCCGCCCAGCGCTGCCGCGAGGACCGGAACACCGATCCACACGACGAGCGTGCTCACGCCCAGGGCGAACATCGTCACGGCGAAGACGAACCCGGCGATCGCGACGGGCAGCGACGTGAGCGTGTGGCCGATCTCGCGGTAGGTGGCACCGGCGAACGGAGCGCGCCAGAACCCGGGGCGCGCGTACGGGCGGCCCGGGGCCCGGGGTGTGGTCGAAGTGGTGCTCGCGTACGGCAGCGTGGTCGAGGTCATGCCACCAGCCTCGCGATTCGACGGCGCGGGGGACATGGGGCTGCGGGGTGTCTTGGGGGTGGGGTTTTCCCCAGGTCGGCCCGCCCCGGCAGCGATTCATGGGCACGACGAAGACTCGAACGGGAACGACGAAGGCCCGGACCGATTGCTCGGTCCGGGCCTTCCGCCGGCGGAGGATACGAGATTCGAACTCGTGAGGGGTTGCCCCCAACACGCTTTCCAAGCGTGCGCCCTAGGCCACTAGGCGAATCCTCCGCCGCAAACAATACAAGACGCTGAAGGGTGCTCGCGACCACGTTGATGATCAAGGTCGTCGACGGATCGGTCGACCGAACCGGGGGTCGGACCTCCGGGTTCTTTCCACGGTGGGGGATCGGGTACTGTTGGCGTCAGCCCCTCACGTGGCGCTATCTGACTGAACTCCCCCAGGGCCGGAAGGCAGCAAGGGTAAGTCGGCTCTGGCGGGTGCGTGGGGGGCGTTTACGTTTCCGGGGCGCTCCCGATACCCGTGGGCGGGTCCGGTTGTCAGTGGGCACCTATAGCCTCGTATGCGTGTCGTCTCTCGCGCTCTACCGCCGTTACCGCCCGGAGTCGTTCGCCGAGGTCATCGGGCAGGAACATGTAACCGACCCGCTGCAGCAGGCGCTGCGGAACAACCGGGTCAATCACGCGTACCTGTTTTCGGGCCCGCGCGGCTGCGGCAAGACGACCAGTGCGCGCATCCTGGCCCGCTGTCTCAACTGTGAGCAGGGTCCCACCCCGAATCCGTGCGGGGAGTGCCAGTCCTGCCAGGACCTCGCGCGCAACGGGCCGGGTTCGATCGACGTCATCGAGATCGACGCCGCTTCGCACGGTGGTGTGGACGACGCCCGTGATCTGCGCGAGAAGGCCTTCTTCGGGCCCGCCTCCAGCCGCTACAAGATCTACATCATCGACGAGGCCCACATGGTCACGTCGGCGGGGTTCAACGCGCTGCTGAAGGTGGTCGAGGAGCCCCCGGAGCACCTCAAGTTCATCTTCGCGACCACCGAGCCCGAGAAGGTCATCGGGACGATCCGGTCCAGGACGCACCACTACCCCTTCCGGCTCGTGCCGCCGGGGACGCTGCGCGACTACCTGGGCGAGGTGTGCGGCAAGGAGGCCATGGCGGTCGAGGAGGGCGTGCTGCCGCTCGTCGTCCGGGCCGGCGCGGGCTCCGTGCGTGACTCCATGTCCGTCATGGACCAGCTGCTCGCCGGCGCGGGCGACGACGGTGTGACGTATGCCATGGCGACCGGTCTGCTCGGGTACACGGACGGTTCGCTGCTCGACTCCGTCGTCGAGGCGTTCGCCACCGGTGACGGTGCCGCGGCCTTCGAGGTCGTGGACCGGGTCATCGAGGGCGGCAACGACCCGCGGCGCTTCGTGGCCGACCTGCTCGAGCGGCTGCGGGACCTCGTGATCCTGGCCGCCGTTCCCGACGCCGCGGAGAAGGGGCTCATCGACGCCCCGGCCGATGTGGTGGAGCGGATGCAGGCGCAGGCGAGCACGTTCGGCGCCGCCGAGCTCAGCCGCGCCGCCGACCTCGTCAACGAGGGACTGACCGAGCTGCGCGGCGCCAACGCCCCGCGGCTCCAGCTCGAGCTGATCTGCGCGCGCGTGCTGCTGCCCGCCGCGTACAACGACGAACGTTCGGTCATGGCCCGCCTCGACCGCATCGAGCGCGGCGGAGTCTTCACGCCGGGCGGGCAGGGGCCCGCGCCCTCCATGGCGTACGTTCCCGGGCCCGATGCCCATGCCGCTCCCCCCGCTCAGGCGCCCGCGCCCGTCGTCGAGCCCGGTGGCGGGCCCGCGGCGGCTCGGGCCGCGGTGCGAGGAGGGGCGCCGGGCGGCGGTCCCGGCGCGGCTCAGGCCCCGGCTCCCGCGGCGCCGGTGGCTCCGCAGGCCCAGGCCCCCGCTGCTCCGGCTCCGACCCAGGCACCCGCCCCGGCCCCGGCTCCCGCCCCGCCCGCGGAGGCCCAGCCCGCTCCGGCCGCCACCCCCGGCTCCTGGCCCACCGCCGCCCCGGCAGGCGGCGGTGCCGGTCGCAGGCCCGGCGGGTGGCCCACGGCCGCGGCCGCGGGTTCCGGCCAGCCGCCCGCCCCGGCCGCACCACAGGCGGCAGCCCCCGCGCCGAGCCCCACCCCGCAGCAGCCGGCCCCCGCGCCGATGGCGGCGGCCCCGGCCGGCGGCCCGGACCCCCGGACGCTCTGGCCGAACATCCTGGAGGCGGTGAAGAACAAGCGCCGCTTCACCTGGATCCTGCTCAGTCAGAACGCGCAGGTCACGGGCTTCGACGGCACCACACTCCAGCTCGGCTTCGTGAACGCGGGCGCCCGTGACAACTTCGTGAGCAGCGGCAGCGAGGACGTGCTGAAGGCGGCGCTGTCCGAGCAGTTCGGGGCGAACTGGAAGATCGACGCCGTCGTCGACACCTCGGGCGGAGGCGGCTCGCCCCCGCCGCCCGGCCCCGGCGGCGGATACGGCGGCGGTGGCTACGGCGGCGGGTACGCCCCCGCGCCCGCCCCGGCTCCGGCGCCCGCACCCCCGGCGCAGTCCTCGTCGCCCACCCCTCAGTCCTCGGCGTCCGGCGCGGCCCCGGCCGCACCCGCCCCGGCCCCGGCCCCCGCGCCCTCCGAGCCACCCAGACGCTCGGTGTCGGTGGAGGACGACATCCCGGAGGACGACGACCCGGACCTCGACGAGAAATCCCTCTCGGGCCACGACCTGATCGTCCGCGAACTGGGCGCGACGGTGGTCGAGGAGTTCACGAACGATTGACTTGCTCCTCGGGCTCCAGCCCGAGGATTCTGGTCTTTTCCCGACGTGTTGCTGTGCCGCGTACGCGGCACAGCATTCGGTGGGGATCCCGTGGCTTCCTGTTTCTGTGCGCTGTGCCGGGACTGCTCCCGGTCTTACCGGCGCTCCGCAGGCTGATGCCGCCAGTCCGGCGGCCGTCTTGATGTTGATCGCGGCGTTGACGTCCCGGTCATGGACGGTCCCGCAGGCGGTACACGTCCATTTCCGGACGCCCAAGGGTTTGGGTCCGTCCTTGACGCCGCAGGTGGAGCAGGTCTGGGAGGTCGGCTCGAAGCGGCCGATCCTGACCAGGGTGCGGCCGTACCGAGCCGCTTTGTACGCCAGCATGCCGACGAAGGTGGACCATCCGGCGTCGTGCACGGACTTGGCCAGCTTGGTGCGCGCCAGTCCCGCCACCGACAGGTCCTCCACGGCGATCCCTTGGTTCTCGGAGATCAGCTTCGTGGAGAGCTGGTGGTGGAACTCGCGGCGCGCGTCGGCGACCTTGGCGTGGGCGCGGGCAACCTTGAGGCGGGCCTTGGCCCGGTTCTTGGATCCCTTCTGTTTGCGGGACAGCTCCCGCTGGGCCTTCTTCAGCTTCTTCTCCGCGCGCCGCAGGAAGCGGGGCGAGTTGATCTTCGTGCCGTCGGAGAGGACCGCGAAGTGGGTGAGTCCGAGATCGATACCGATGGTGCGGTCGGTTGCCGGCATCCGCGCCTGGTCGGCGGCAGGGTCGGTGTCGATGACGAAGGAGGCGAAGTACCGGCCTGCCGCGTCCTTGATGACGGTGACCGAGGTGGGGGTGGTGGGCAGGGCGCGGGACCACTTCACCTTCACCGCGCCGATCTTCGGCAGGTTCAGGCGGCCGCTGTCGGTGATGTTCCAGCGGGCGTTGGCGGTGAACCGGACCGACTGCCGGGCGTCCTTGCGAGACTTGAAGCGGGGCGGGCCAAGTCGCGGGCCTTTGCGGACGCCTTTGAGGGAGGCGAGGAAGTTGCGGTAGGCGGCTTCGGCGTCCCGCAGGGACTGCTGGAGCACGACTGCGGACACTTCCCCCAGCCAGGACCGCTCGCTCGTCCGTTTGGCCTCGGTGATCAGAGAGCGGGACAGCTCCCCGGCCGTAGGGGAAGGCCGCCCCGCCTTGCGGGCGTCCTCACGGGCACGCACCACGTCGTTGAACACGACACGGGCACACCCGAACGCCCGCGCCAACGCGGCGCGTTGACCAGGCTCCGGGTACAACCTGAAGGCGTACCGAAGCTGCATGCGAAGATCGTACGAACGGACCATACCCTCCGTAACCGGGAACACCCGTTCTTCCCATCACCCTCGCCAGGCACCGCGCTGCCCGGCACCACCGAAACGACATCGTGACGCTCCGCACCGCAGCCACGGGATCCGCTTCACCACCGGGCTGGATCGGGGCAGCACGACCGACCAGCGGCACCCCGCCCCCCATGGAGTGGCCCTGCCTCATGGAACGGCTGGAGGAATCCACAAACCTCCGCTCCTCCCGCCTTGGGTAGCCCGTACAAGACCACCCCGGTCGTGCGGATAGGCTGACCGGCGTGAAGGTCCTCGTCATCGGCAGCGGCGCCCGCGAACACGCCCTGTGCCGCTCAATGTCCCTCGACCCCGACGTCACCGCCCTGCACTGTGCTCCCGGCAACGCAGGCATCGCCGAGGTCGCCGAGCTGCACGCGGTCGACGCCCTCGACGGCGCGGCGGTCACCGCCCTCGCCCAGGAGCTGGAGGCCGACCTCGTTGTCGTCGGCCCCGAGGCACCCCTGGTCGCCGGTGTCGCCGACGCGGTCCGCGCCGCCGGCATCCCCGTCTTCGGCCCGTCCGGCGAGGCCGCCCAGCTGGAGGGCTCCAAGGCGTTCGCCAAGGACGTCATGGCCGGCGCAGGCGTGCCCACCGCCCGCTCGTACGTGTGTACCAACGCGGCGGAGATCGACGAGGCGCTCGACGCGTTCGGCGCCCCGTACGTCGTGAAGGACGACGGTCTCGCCGCCGGCAAGGGCGTCGTCGTGACCGAGGACATCGAGGAGGCCCGCGCCCACGCGAAGGCCTGTGAGCGCGTCGTCATCGAGGAGTTCCTCGACGGCCCCGAGGTCTCCCTCTTCGCGATCACCGACGGCACCACCGTCGTCCCGCTGCAGCCCGCGCAGGACTTCAAGCGCGCGCTCGACAACGACGAGGGCCCCAACACCGGTGGCATGGGCGCCTATTCGCCGCTCCCGTGGGCCGACCCGAAGCTGGTCAGGGAAGTCCTCGACACGGTGCTGCAGCCGACGGTCGACGAGATGGCGCGGCGCGGCACCCCGTTCTCGGGCCTGCTCTACGCCGGTCTCGCGATCACCAGCCGCGGCGTCCGCGTCATCGAGTTCAACGCCCGCTTCGGCGACCCGGAGACCCAGGTCGTCCTGGCCCGCCTCAGGACCCCGCTCGCCGGTGTCCTGCTGGCGTCGGCGAACGGCACGCTGGCCGACCTCGAGCCGCTGCGCTGGAGCGAGGACGCGGCCGTCACCGTCGTCGTCGCCTCGCACAACTACCCCGGCACCCCGCGCACCGGCGACCCGATCACCGGGCTCGACGAGGTGGCCGCGCAGGACGCCCCGAACGCGTACGTGCTGCATGCCGGCACCAAGCGCGACGGCGAGAGCGGCGCGGTCGTCAGCGCGGGCGGCCGCGTGCTGTCCGTCACCGCGGTCGGCGGCGATCTGACGCAGGCCCGCGAGCGCGCGTACGCCGCCGTGGACCGCATCGGCCTCGACGGCTCGCAGCACCGCACGGACATCGCCGCGAAGGCCGCCACCGGCCAGTGACACCGGGCCCGGTGGCCGCTTCGGGTCGGTGACATCGGCTCCGAAGGCCGATACCGGCCACTGGCACGGACCCGCCGCCGGGCAGGCCACACCCTCGCCTGCCCGGCGCCCGATGTCACCCACCTCTGCCCAAAGCCATTCCATCGAGTGACCGCTGGCCCAACCGGCTGACGAGGCCGGAACCCCCAACTAGGGTGCGGCGCACGGAGTTACGGCACCCGTGCGAGCCGCGCAGAACCAGACGGACCACCGGCATTGCGATGTCAGTGGCGGGTGCCATTGTGGGGGAGTGAGCAACGCCACCAGAGCTCTGCCGCGGGCCTCGGCCCCTGGTTGGGCAACAGGCAAGGGCAGCAGGGGGTGACATCGGTCGTGTCCGGTACGGGTGTGGAGATGGGTGCGCAGAGTGCGCGCTCCCGAGCCCTCGCCGTGCTGCGCATCCGCAGCAGGGCGACGGCCGTCGCGGTGCTTCCCGCAGCCGCCTCCGTGGTGCTGCTCGCGGGAGGCACCACCGGCCATCTGACGGGCGGGGGGTGGGACGTCGCGCGCGGCGTCGTGAGCGCCATCGCCCTCGTCGTCCTGATCGCGGCCGCTGCCGTAGCCCTCGTCGTGGCGCGCGCCCGCCCGGCCGTCAGTCCGACGGTCCCGATCGCCGAGAACACCGCCCCCGATCTGTACCGGCTGGTGCGCGACCTGGCCGACCGGCTCGACGTTCCGGCGCCCTCGGCGATAGCGCTCACCCCGGACTGCGACAGCTGGCTCGAGGACCGTACGCATCCGGCCCATGGCCCGCCCACGCGCCGCGGGCAGAGCCCCGCCCCCGGGCGGAGCGGTGCGGACGGGGCCGGTGATCCCAAGGCTCCCGCCGCGCCCGTCCTCGTCATCGGCTCCCCCTTCCTGTGGTGGATGCGGGTGGGCGAGCTGCGCGCGGTCCTGGCCCCGGTCGTCGCCGGTACGGGCCCTTCGGCGCACCCCGACATAGCGGCGGCCCGGCGCTTCATCCGCGGCCTCGACGCGGCGGTGGCGGTCTCCTCCGGCGACGGCCGCGGGCCGGTGGCCCGCGCCGTGCTCGGCGGTGTCGGCCGGGTCGCCCGGCTGCTGCTGACCGGTTGCCGGGTGCACGCCGCCGAGATGGAGCGCGGCGTCGCCGCGGCCGCGGCCGAGCGCGCCCAGGCGGTGGACTACGGACTGCGGATCGTCGCCCAGGAGCAGGTCGGCCTCGCGTACGCGGGCTGGGACCGGCTGCTCACGCGGGTCGCGCTGCCGGCCTGGCGGATGGGCCGCTGGCCCGCGCGGCTGGACGCGGGCGTGGTCGCGGCGCTGACCGAGCTGTCCCGGCGCGATCGCCTCGCGGCGCAGGACGGGAGCTTTGCGTCGCGGCTCGGCGAGCGTCCGGCGTGCGATCTGCTCGAAGAGCCCGGGACCGTCGACGAGGCGGCGTCGCTGCTCGCCGCCCGTCTCTTCCACGGCGGGCCTGCCGAGCGTGGCCCGGACTGGGCGCCGGTGGACTGGCAGGAGTATCCGGACGAGGTCGTGGACCGGAAGTGGCGGATGGATGCGGCTCGGCTGCATCGGGTGCTGGACAGTTTGGGCGTACGGGTTCCCTCCGGGGGTTCGGAGGGGCCGACGTTGGCGCGGGTGCTGGATCACCTTGCTGCGCCTGCGCCTCGGGACCCCGTAGCGGACGGGCCCTCCGCGCCCACGTCTCGGGGCTCTGCCCCGGGCCCCGCGCCTCAATCGCCGGCGGGGCTTGAAAAGCCTGCTCAATCGCCGCAGGGGCTTGATTTGGCCGACCGGCTTGAAGCGGCCGATGAGGGTGACGTGGATGAGAGTCCGCTTGGGGTGCTTTCTGCTGGGCTCGCCGCCGAGGTGGCCCGTGAGGAGAGTGCGCGGCCCGCGGCGGCCGGGCCTCCGGCGGGGCAGGGGAGTCCGGACGGGGCGCTGTGGGACGAAGGGGCGTTGCCGCTGTTTCCGCTGCAACCGCCGCGCAGTGGGCGGGAGTTGCTGGCCGACCACGTCACCGCGATGGTCTGCTGCGCCGCCGTGGACACGGCGGGCGCGGCGCCGGGCCTGGACTGGCTGGACGGCCCGTCGCTGCTGGTCGACGGGGAGCGGACGGCCGATCTGACGCCCCGCGTGCTGAGCCTCGTGGAGGACGGCGACGTGGAGCCGCTCAAGGACTGGCTGACCCGCCGGGGCATCCGCGCGGAGAAGCCGGTGCGCCTCGTGTGAGCCACAGTCCCGGCGCCGCCCCAACTCCCGGAAATCCGGAGGGAATCGTTCCACTCTCGTCAATTCGCGACGAACGGTGACGGAGTGCGTGCGTAATGTGATGTGCTGGGACCGGTCGCGGACATGACGCCGCGGGTGAGGGCTCGGGGGAGCGAGGGAGGGGAGCGGGCATGGGGCCGGACAGGGAGGGGCACCCGAAGGACCTGGCGAGCAACGACATGCCCCCGCCCCGCCCGCATACGACCCGCTGGGAATCGGGCGCGCTGGCGCACGCGGTCACGGACCCGTTCGGACAGGGACCGCTCCCCTGGCTGCGCGGAAGTGAGCATTACTTCGACGACACCGGACATGTCGTTCCCTGGTACGTCGACCATGTGTCGCAGCCCGGCAGCCGCGACATCCCGGCCCCCCGCACCAGCGGCCCCCGCACCGCCGACGACGTGCACCGCCAGATCAAGGGCTTCACCTCGACCGGCGCGGCGGCCCCCGGCGAGGCGATCGACTTCCACATCACGGTGGACCCGCCCCAGCAGTTCACCGTGGACGTCTACCGCATCGGCCACTACGGCGGCGACGGCGCCCGAAAGATCACCACGAGCCCGCGCCTGTCCGGCATCGTCCAGCCGCCCCCGCTGACCGCGGACCGCACGGTGTCCTGCCACCACTGGTGGCTCTCGTGGCGCCTGCACATCCCGTCGTACTGGAACGTCGGCGCGTACGTCGCCGTCCTCACGACGCTGGACGGGTACCGCTCGCACATCCCCTTCACGGTCCGCGACGACGAGCCCGCCGATCTGCTGCTCCTGCTCCCGGACATCACCTGGCAGGCGTACAACCTCTACCCGGAGGACGGGCGGACGGGCGCGAGCCTGTACCACGCGTGGGACGAGGACGGCCGGCTGCTCGGCGAGAGCGAGGCCGCGATCACGGTCTCCTTCGACCGCCCGTACGCGGGCGCGGGCCTCCCCCTGCACGTGGGGCACGCCTACGACTTCATCCGCTGGGCGGAGCGCTACGGCTACGACCTGGCCTACGCGGACGCCCGCGATCTGCACGCGGGCCGCATCGACCCGACCCGCTACCGCGGCCTGGTCTTCCCCGGGCACGACGAGTACTGGTCGGCGAACATGCGCCGCACGACCGAGCTGGCCCGGGACACCGGGACATCGCTCGTCTTCCTCTCCGCCAACACCATGTACTGGCAGGTGGAGTTGGGCCCGTCGGCGTCCGGGGTCCCGGACCGGCTGCTCACCTGCCGCAAGCGCAGGGGCCCCGGAAAGCCGACGCTGTGGCGGGAGATCGACAAGCCGGAGCAGCAGCTGATGGGCATCCAGTACGCGGGCCGGGTCCCCGACCCGCACCCGCTGATCGTGCGGAACGCGGATCACTGGCTGTGGGAGGCGACCGGCGCGCACGAGGGGGACGAGATAGCGGACCTCGTCGCCGGTGAGGCCGACCGCTACTTCCCTCGGACATCGTTGCCGGAGCACCAGGACCGCATCCTGCTCGCGCACTCCCCGTACCGCGACAGCGACAAGGCCCGCAGGCACCAGGAGACGTCCCTGTACCGCTCGCCGTCCGGAGCGCTGGTCTTCGCGTCCGGGACGTTCGCCTGGTCCCCGGCCCTGGACCGCCCCGGCCACGTCGACCCCCGGATCCAGCGGGCGACGGCGAATCTCCTCGACCGCATCTGCAAACGCGACTGACGAGACCGAGCCCACAGCGCGCCACCTCACCCCATGGCCAAAACCCGCCCCCACGTACGGGAGAATCGGGGTACTCGTACAGACCCACGGGGAGGAACCATGTCCGGATTCGTCGAAAAGCCCGAGCCAGTACAGGTGCCGGGCCTGGTGCATCTCCACACCGGCAAGGTGCGGGACCTGTACCGGAACGAGGCGGGCGACCTCGTCATGGTCGCCACCGACCGCATCTCGGCCTACGACTGGGTGCTGCCCTCGCCGATCCCGGACAAGGGCAAGGTCCTCACGCAGCTGTCCCTGTGGTGGTTCGACCAGCTCCAGGACCTGATCCCGAACCACGTCATCTCGCAGGAGCTCCCCGAGGGCGCCCCGGCCGACTGGGCGGGCCGCACGCTCATCTGCAAGAGCCTGGACATGGTCCCGGTCGAGGCGGTGGCCCGCGGCTACCTCACCGGCTCGGGCCTCGTCGAGTACAACGAGTCGCGCACGGTCTGCGGCCTCGCCCTCCCCGAGGGCCTGGAGGACGGCTCCGAGCTGCCCGCCCCGATCTTCACGCCCGCCACCAAGGCCGAGGTCGGCGAGCACGACGAGAACGTGAGCTACGAGGAGGTGGCCCGCCGGATCGGCGCCGAAACGGCCGCCCAGCTGCGGCAGTCCACGCTCGCCGTCTACAGCCGCGCCCGGGACATCGCGCGCGAGCGCGGCATCATCCTGGCGGACACGAAGTTCGAGTTCGGCTTCGACAAGGACGGCACCCTGATCCTCGGTGACGAGGTGCTGACCCCGGACTCCTCCCGCTTCTGGCCCGCCGACCAGTGGCAGCCGGGCCGCGCCCAGCCGAGCTACGACAAGCAGTTCGTGCGGGACTGGCTGACCTCGCCGGCCTCCGGCTGGGACCGCAAGAGCGAGCAGCCGCCGCCGGCGCTCCCGGACGAGGTCGTCACGGCGACCCGCGCCAAGTACATCGAGGCGTACGAGCTGCTGACGGGCACGCCCTGGGACGCGTAACCGCAGGACAAAGAGACATGACAAAGAGAAAGGCCCCCGGTCCGAGGACCGGGGGCCTTATCTCTGTGGAGCGAACGACGAGGTTCGAACTCGCGACCTCAACCTTGGCAAGGTTGCGCTCTACCAACTGAGCTACGTTCGCAAGCGCCGCTTTCGCGGTGCTGCTGCGCCGTGGCGCGACGCCAACTATACCCAACCTCGCTGGCGCGCGAGACGCACCGCCGCGTGACGGTTCTCGACGCCGAGCTTCGAGACGGCCGACGAGAGATAGTTCCGGACCGTCCCCTGGGACAGCGCGGCCCGCTCCGCGATCTCCGACACGGGTGCGCCGTCGGCCGCGAGTTCCAGGACCTCGGCCTCGCGCGCGGTCAGCGGCGTGTCCCCAGCCGAGATCGCGTCGGCCGCCAACTCCGGGTCCACATAGCGGTTTCCGGCGTGCACGGTACGGATGATCTCGGCGAGCCGCTGCGCGCTCACCGTCTTCGGTACGAAGCCGCGCACGCCCGCGGCGAGGGCCCGCTTCAGATGCCCCGGACGCCCGTGACTGGTCACGATCATGGTGCGGCACCCGGGCAGTTCGTCCCGGATCGATGTGGCCACACTCACACCGTCGGCGCCCGGCATCTGCAGATCGAGTACGGCGACGTCCGGCCGGTGCGCCCGCGCCATGGCGAGCGCCTCGGGCCCAGTGGCGGCCTCGGCGACGACGACGAGATCGTCCTCGAGCGCGAGCAGCGCGGCGAGCGCGCCCCGGATGAGGTGCTCGTCGTCGGCCAGCAGTACGTGCACGGTCATCGGACGCCCTCCGTGGACGCCTCTCGTACGTCGGTCGGCCCTGGTGCGCCCGTCACCGGTACCTTCGCCACCACCCGGAACACTCCCGCCCGCACTTCTCCCGCCTCCAACTCCCCGTCCACCGCGGCCAACCGCTCCCGCAACCCCGCGAGCCCCGACCCCTGCCCGCCCCCGGCACTTGCCCCCGCCCCGTCGTTCTCCACCGTCAGCACGAACTCCTCCGCCCCGGTCACCAGCTCCACCCGGCAGGCCTTCGCATCGCCGTGCCGCAGCACGTTCGTCGTGGCCTCCCGCACCACCCAGCCGAGGGCCGACTGCGCCTCGCCCGGCAGGCCCGCCGCGGACCCGGTGACCGTGCAGGCGATCCCGGCGGCGCTCAACACACCCTGCGCGCCCGCGAGTTCGACGCCGAGATCGACCTCGCGGTACCCCCGTACGACCTCGCGGACCTCCTTCTGCGAGTCCTGCGCGATGCGCTGCACCTCGGTCATCTGCGCCACGGCGTCCTCGGTCCGCCCGCGCCGCGCGAGCTGCACCGCGAGCTCGCTCTTGAGCGCGACGACGGACAGATTGCGGCCCATGACGTCGTGCAGGTCACGCCCGAACCGCAGCCGCTCCTCGGCGACGGCGAGCCGGGCCTTGGTCTCGCGGGCCTCGTGCAGGTCCCACATGCCGCGCAGCGTCCACCCCGAAGGGCGCATCGTGCACACGCCCCACAGCCCGCCGAACAGCACGCCGACCGTCGAGACGAAGATCAGTCCCGAGTGGCCGGCCAGCCCGAGCCCCACGCCCGTGGCGCAGGTCAGAGCGAGGGCCGCGAGCAGGGCGGTCCACCGCCACGCGGTGACCAGGCTCAGCGCCCCGAAGTACGGCAGCAGCGCCGCGCCGAGGGCGAGCACGAACAGCGGGAAGTCGTCGGGAGCGACGAACGTGGCCAGGGCGAGCAGCGTGCCCGTCGCGCCCAGCATCAGGACGGCGCCGACCACGAACGCGTTCCGGTCGAGGGGGGCGCGCCCCAGATAGACGTCGAGGCCGCGCGCCGCCAGCCGGGTGTTCCAGGCCCCCTGGGCCACCCCCAGGACGACGGTCACGACGATCAGCGCCCCGGGGGCCGCGGCGCGGACGGGCCCGGTCACCGACAGGGCGATCTGCGAGAGCAGCATCGTCCAGACGACCACGTACAGAGTGACGCGGGTGTACAGCTCGATCTGCGCGATGTTGCTCCGGTTGTGCCAGCCGGGAATCCGCCGGTGGCGCGCCCACCACTGCCTTGCCCGCACCGCTACACCCCTCGTCTCAACGCCGCGGCTCCCACCGGAACCGCTTCTGCACAGCAAACACCGCGACCAGAATCCAGGCCACCGCGATGACGATCGCCTTCACGGACTCCCCGCCGGACAGGCTCCCGCTCCAGCCGCCCCGCACCAGCGTGAGCGCCGACGTCAGCGGCAGCAGCTCGCACACGGCCGCCATCCTGTCCGGAAAGATCTCCAGCGGCACGACGCCGCCCGAGCCGATCATCGACACGAGCAGCATCGGCATCGCGGCGACCTGCGCGCTCTCCACGCTGCGGCTGAAGACCGTGGTGAGGGCGGCCAGCGCGACACACAGCGGGATGCCCAACAGCACGCCGAGAAGGACCAGTTGAGGCGCGTCCGGCGCCCCCGCGTCCAGCGCGAACGCGCACACGACGGCCACCGCCGTGCACTGCACGAGCCCGATCACGACGGACGGCACCGCCGCCCCGCTGAGGATCTCCAGATCGCGCAGCTCCCCGGTGCGCAGCCGCTTGAGGACGAGCTCCTCGCGCCGCGACGCGTACACGCTCACCAGCGAGCTGTACACGGCGAACAGCAGCGAGAACGCGATCGCCGAGGAGACCATGACGGTGCCGATGTTCAGACCGACGCCCCGCAGATCGCTCTTGTCCACCGACTGGGAGACGCTGAAGGGCAGCACGAGCGGCACGAACACCGCCGTGAACAGCACGCCCTTGCTCCGCCCGAGCAGCGTGAACTCGGCCCGCGCGAGCGCCCCGAGCCGCCCCGCGGAGGTCGTCAGGACTGCCGTACCCGTAGCCGTACCCGTACTCATACCGCCATCTCCTTCTTCCGGTCCGGCTCCCCCGCGGAGCCCTTGGCGTCCTGCGCGATCCGCAGGAACGCCTCCTCCAGCGAGGCCCCGCGTACGTCGAGCCGCCGCAGTTCGACGCCCGCGTCCCTGGCCCACACGAGCACCCCGGTCGCGGCCCGCTGCAGATCCTCGGTACGCAGCCGGATCAGCCGGCCCTCGACCTCGTGCGCCTCGACGCCGAGCGAGCCGAGCGGAGGCAGATCGCCCACGAAGAACCCGTCGGGCAGTTCGAAGGAGATGTGCGAGGGCTGCGACGCGACGACCTCGTCGACGCGGCCCTCGGCGGCGATCCGGCCCTCGTGCAGGATCGCGAGCCGGTCGGCGAGCTCCTCGGCCTCTTCGAGGTAGTGCGTGGTCAGCAGCACGGTGGTGCCCTCGGCGCGCAGCCGGCGCACCAACTCCCAGGTGTCGCGGCGCCCTTCGGCGTCGAGCCCGGTGGTCGGCTCGTCGAGGAAGAGCACCTCGGGCCGCCCGAGCAGCGCGAGCGCCAGGTCGAGCCGCCGCTTCTCGCCGCCGGACAGTTGCTTGACCCGCACCTTCCCCCGCTTGGCGAGCCCCACGGCCTCCAGCGCCTCGCCGATCGGCCGGGCCCCACTCGTGCAGCCGGCCCACATCCGTACGGTCTCGGTGACGGTCAGCTCGCTGGGAAATCCGCCGTCCTGCAGCATCACGCCGATCCGCGGCCGTACCCGGTCCCGCTCGGTGTACGGGTCGTGCCCGAGCACCCGCACCCGGCCGCCGGCAGGCGCCGCGAGTCCTTCGATGAGTTCGACCGTGGAGGTCTTTCCGGCGCCGTTCGTGCCGAGGAGGGCGAAGAGCTCACCGCGGCCCACGGAGAAGCCGACTCCGCGCACCGCCTCGAAGGAACCCTTGGTCGTGTCCCCGTACACGCGGCGCAGATCAGTGACGTCGATCACGCGCTCGTTGGTGGTCATGGGTCCAGCCTTCCGCCCGGGGCGGGAGGGCGGCAGTGCGCGCTGTCATCGCCTCGCATGACAAATGTCAGAACGCGTCCGGGAACGACGAAGGCCCCGGTCCAAGAGGACCGGGGCCTTCGTTCTCTGAGCGAACGACGAGGTTCGAACTCGCGACCTCAACCTTGGCAAGGTTGCGCTCTACCAACTGAGCTACGTTCGCACTGCTTGCATCAGCCTACCGTACCCACCGAGGTGGTCTGTACGCGATGCAGAGCGGGTGACAGGAATTGCACACTGCGCCTTCCCCCTGGAAGGGGGATGTTCTACTACTGAACTACACCCGCATGTACTCCGTGAGGTCCGGCCCTGCGGCCTTGCCCCTCGGCGTGCTCCAGACTTTAGCCGACTGCCCGGGGTGCAGCGCAAGTCCGGTCACCGAGGGGCCTCATGGGGCGGGTCCCGCGGCTCAGTTGGCCTCGGAGAACGCTTCGTAGACCCGCTTCGGGATGCGGCCGCGCGGCGGCACGTCGAAGTGGTTCGAGCGGGCCCAGGCGCGCACGGCTGCCGGGTCCGGGCTCAGGTCGGTGCGCTTGTACGCCTTGCCGGTCTTCCCCGAACGCTTGCGGCCCGCCTCCAGGTAGGGGGCCAGCGCCTCGCGGAGCTGATGCGCATTGGCTCGATTGAGGTCGATCTCGTACGACGAGCCGTCGAGACCGAACGCGACCGTTTCCGCCGCTTCCCCGCCGTCGATGTCGTCAAAGAGGGTGACCACGACACGCTGCGCCACGAATATCGGTCCCTTCGTCCAGCACCCCGCTTTGACGTGCGGTGATGCAGACTGTCCAGCTGTTGTCAGGCAAATCCCGGGCAATGTGGTGCCCCGAGTTCAGGCCGAGTGCCTGTATCTGCCAATTCCTTTTTACCCTGTCCGGCAATGCAGTGGGAAGACCAGTTAAAAGTCTCGGTGTGTCTCGCGTGGTGGTTATCCGGAGTCTTTCCCTTAATTTTCCGTGGGGATCTCATGTCGTTGCCATAACGTGATCCGCATCTCGTAGCTTCCTACTGTCTACGCGAGTAGAAAATTTGGGCAGGTACGCTGAACGGACCAGCTCAACCACACACCGGGAGTGCCAGTGGCACGCGTCGTAGTCGACGTCATGCTCAAGCCGGAGATCCTCGACCCCCAGGGCCAGGCGGTGCAGCGCGCGCTGCCGCGCCTCGGTTTCGACGGCATCTCCGACGTACGTCAGGGAAAGCGTTTCGAGCTCGAAGTGGACGGGCCGGTGGATGACGCCGCTCTTGCCCGTATCCATGAGCTGGCGGAAACCTTCCTCGCCAACACCGTGATCGAAAACTTCACCGTCAAGGTGGAAGAGCCTGCGGTGGGAGCCGAAAAGTGACCGCTCGTATTGGCGTCGTCACCTTTCCCGGTTCCCTCGATGATCGCGACACTCAGCGCGCGATCCGGCTTGCCGGTGCGGAGCCGGTCGCGCTCTGGCACAAGGACAAGGACCTGAAGCAGGTCGACGCGGTCGTCCTGCCCGGTGGTTTCTCCTACGGCGATTACCTGCGCGCGGGCGCCATTTCGCGTTTCTCGCCCGTCATGGAGACGCTGATCGAGCAGGCGAAGGCGGGCCTTCCCGTCCTCGGGATCTGCAACGGATTCCAGGTCCTCACCGAGGCCCACCTGCTCCCCGGCGCCATGCTCGGCAACGACCACCTGCACTTCATCTGCCGCGATCAGAAGCTGCGCGTGGAGAACGCCGGTACGGCCTGGACGTCCGACTACGAGGCGGGCCAGGAGATCCACATTCCGCTGAAGAACATGGACGGCCGCTACGTGGCCGACGAGCGCACGCTCGACATGTTGGAGGCGGAGGGTCGCGTCGCCTTCCGGTACGTGGACTACAACCCCAACGGCAGTCTCCGTGACATCGCCGGCATCACGAACGAGGCGGGCAACGTCGTCGGTCTGATGCCGCACCCGGAGCACGCCGTCGAGCCCCTCATCGGGTCCGGCCGCACCGACGGCCTCCCGTTCTTCACCTCGATCCTCAAGAAGCTGGTCGCCGCCTCATGAGCCTCGACACCACAGAGAACGCCGCGAAGACTCCCGACGTCGAGCTGCCCTGGGCCGAACTCGGCCTGAAGAAGGACGAGTACGAGCGGGTCGTGGAGATCCTCGGCCGCCGTCCCACCGGCGCCGAGCTCGCCATGTACTCGGTCATGTGGTCCGAGCACTGCTCGTACAAGTCCTCCAAGGTGCACCTGCGCCAGTTCGGCGAGAAGGCCCCGGAGTCCGACGCGCTGCTCGTCGGCATCGGCGAGAACGCCGGCGTCGTCGACGTGGGCAACGGCTACGCCGTCACCTTCAAGGTCGAGTCGCACAACCACCCGTCGTACGTCGAGCCCTACCAGGGCGCGGCCACCGGCGTCGGCGGCATCGTCCGCGACATCATCGCGATGGGTGCCCGCCCGGTCGCCGTGGTGGACCCGCTGCGCATGGGCGCCGCCGACCACCCCGACACGAAGCGTGTGCTGCCCGGCGTCGTCGCCGGCATCGGCGGCTACGGCAACTGCCTGGGTCTGCCGAACATCGGCGGCGAGCTCGTCTTCGACGCCTGCTACCAGGGCAACCCGCTGGTCAACGCCGGTGCCATCGGCGTCATGCGGCACGAGGACATCCACCTCGCGAAGGCGTCCGGCGCGGGCAACAAGGTCATCATGTACGGCGCCCGCACGGGCGGCGACGGCATCGGTGGCGCCTCGATCCTCGCCTCCGAGACCTTCGACGACGCGAAGCCGTCGAAGCGTCCGGCCGTGCAGGTCGGCGACCCGTTCCAGGAGAAGCTCCTCATCGAGTGCACCCTGGAGGCCTTCGCCGAGAAGCTCGTCGTCGGCATCCAGGACCTCGGCGCTGCCGGTATCTCCTGCGCCACCTCCGAGCTGGCGTCCAACGGCTCGGGCGGTATGCGCGTCGAGCTGGACGACGTACCGCTGCGCGACTCCACGCTCTCGCCTGAGGAGATCCTCATGAGCGAGTCGCAGGAGCGCATGTGCGCGGTCGTCGAGCCTTCGAAGGTCGACCGCTTCCTGGAGATCTGCGAGAAGTGGGACGTCATCGCCACCGTCATCGGTGAGGTGACCGACGGCGACCGGCTGGAGATCTTCTGGCACGGCGAGAAGATCGTCGACGTCGACCCGCGCACGGTCGCCCACGACGGTCCGGTCTACGAGCGCCCGCTCGCCCGCCCCGACTGGCAGGACGCGCTGCAGGCCGACGACGCGGGCAAGCTGCCGCGGCCGTCCTCGGGTGACGAGCTGAAGGACCAGGTCCTCAAGGTCGTCTCCTCGCCGAACCAGGCGTCGAAGAAGTGGATCACCCAGCAGTACGACCACTTCGTGCAGGGCAACACGGTTCTGGCGCAGCCCGAGGACTCGGGCATGATCCGCATCGACGAGGAGACCGGGCTCGGCGTCGCCATCGCGACGGACGGCAACGGCCGCTTCGCGAAGCTCGACCCGTACACGGGTGCGCAGCTCGCGCTCGCGGAGGCGTACCGGAACGTCGCGACGACCGGTGCCAAGCCGCTCGCCGTCTCCGACTGCCTGAACTTCGGTTCGCCCGAGGACCCGGCCGTCATGTGGCAGTTCGCCGAGGCCATCCGTGGCCTCGCCGACGGCTGCCAGCAGCTCGGCACGCCGGTGACCGGGGGCAACGTCTCGCTCTACAACCAGACGGGCGAGGCGGCGATCCACCCGACGCCGGTCGTCGCGGTTCTGGGCGTCATCGACGACGTCGCGCGGCGCACGCCGGTCGCCTTCCAGGAAGAGGGCCAGCTCCTCTACCTGCTGGGTGACACCCGCGAGGAGTTCGGCGGTTCGGCCTGGTCGCAGGTCGTCCACGAGCACCTCGGTGGGCTGCCGCCGGCCGTGGACCTGGAGCGCGAGCGGCTGCTCGGCGAGATCCTCATCTCGGCCTCCCGCGACGGCATGATCGATGCCGCGCACGACCTGTCCGACGGTGGTCTGATCCAGGCCGTGGTCGAGTCGGCGCTGCTCGGCGGCAAGGGCGCGCGGCTGATCGTGCCGGAGGGCCTGGACGCGTTCACGTTCCTCTTCTCGGAGTCGGCGGGCCGTGCGGTCGTGTCGATTCCGCGCAGCGAGGAGCTTCGCTTCAACGACATGTGCGGGGCGCGCGGGTTGCCCGTCACCCGCATCGGTGTCGTGGACGGTGACGTGGTGGACGTCCAGGGCGAGTTCGCGCTCACCCTGGATGAGCTGCGCGAGGCGCACGAGGGCACGATTCCGGCGCTGCTGGCGTAACGCGGTTGGCGTGTGGGTCGCCTGCCTGTACGGGCGGGCGACCCCCACGCCACGCGGCACCTGCCGCCCGGCACCGTCCTCCGGCCACGGGGCTCCGCCCCGGCCCCCGCGCCTCAATCGCCGGCGGGGCTGACTTCGCCGAACCGGCGTTCCGGCCTCGGGGCTCCGCCCCGGACCCCGCGTCTCAAGCGCCGACGGGGCTGAAAAGATCGGGGCTCCGCCCCGGACCCCGCGAGTCTCGTCCCAGAGCGGGGCTTGACGTGCCGGAGCCGACGCCGGGCCGCTCCGGACCTCGCGTCTCAAGCACCGACGGGGCTGATGGTGCCGAACCGGCGTTGCGGACTCGGGGCTCTGCCCCGGCCCCCGCGAGTCTCGTCCCAGAGCGGGGCTTGAAATGCCCACCCGCCGCAGGGCTCGTATTGTCGTCCCGCCCACAGGCAATCGCCCCGTTCCCCCGCCCATCTCCCACCCACCCGCCCCCTCCGGGGGCGTCGGCCCGACGGGGCACCGCACCACACCCTGGGCAACCCGCCGGCAGCCACGCCTCCCCACCCGTGACGGTCGACCGCCCCGCCTCGGGCACCCTCGCAGCCCCGGCTTCTCACCGTCGTGGTCGACGCCACCCCGCCTCGGGCAACCTCCGCCAACCACGGCTCCCGCCCCCCTGCGGTCGACCGTGCCCGACTTGGGCAATCTGCCGCCTGGGGCGGCAGGGTGGGCAAGGCGGCCCCCGGTGCAGGCTGCGCCTACGGAAGGCGCCGACCCCGGCCCCCCGGTGCGGGCCGCGCCTACGGAAGGGGCCACCCCCGGCGCCCCGGTGCAGGCTGCACCTACGGAAGGGGCCACCCCCGGCCCCCGGTGCAGCCCGCACCCACGGAAGGCGCCACCCCCGGCCCCCCCAACGCAGGCCGCACCCACGGAAGACGTCGCCCCCGGCCCGGCCACGCCCCACGCAGTCGTACGCTCGGCGTATGCCACCGGCCAAGAGGAAGTCCCGCGTCTACAACCTCGACAAGACCCGCGCCGCCGTACTGGCTCAGTTCGGCAACGTACGGAAGGCCGTCGAGGGCCTCACCCCCGAACAGCTCGACGGTCCGACGCGGCTCGGGGACTGGACCGTGCGGGAGCTCGCCGCGCACATCACGATGGGGGTGAGTGCCCTGGCCCGCGGGCTCGCCGCGGTCGACGCGGCCAAGGCCGAACTCGCGCCGCAGGACTGGCCGATGACCTCCGCCCCGTACGCGCAGGACATCGCCGCGTACGTGAGGGGCCTCGCCGCGGACAACGACCTCGCCACGCTGTACGCCGACGCCACGAGCAGCCTCGAACAGGCCCTCGCGGACCACCCCGGCGACCAACTCGTCGCCAACCGAACCGGCGTCATGACGCTCGCCGACTACCTGCCCACCCGCACCGTCGAGTTGATCGTCCACACCGACGACCTGAACGACGCCGTGCCGGGCCTCGACATCCCGTACGACCGCCAGGCCCTGGCCGCCTGCACCCGCATCCTCGCCGACGCCCTCGCGACCAAGGCCCCGGGCGCCTCCACCGAGGTGCGGATCCCACCGTTTGCCGTTGTCCAGTGCGTCGAAGGCCCCCGGCACACCCGCGGCACGCCGCCGAACGTCGTGGAGACCGACCCGCTCACCTGGATCCGCCTGGCCACGGGGCGTACCACCTGGTCGGCGGCGGTCGAGGGCGCGCTGGTCAGCGCCAGCGGCGAGCGGGCGAACCTCGCGGACCTGCTGCCGATCATGGCGTGATGCGCACGGGACGTGCCGCGGGCCGGAACCGGAACGCCGCCCGCCACGTCCCATTGCCATGCTCACGACGCTACGTACATCCCGTACACGTGCCCTGATCAGCACCGCCGTCCTGCCGCTCGCCGCGCTGGCCACCGTGACCGCCTGCGGCGACCAGAAGGCCCCCGGCTCGAAGGCGGCCGGGGGAGCCCCCATCACCGGCGTCCACTGGAGCGTGCAGAGCGCGACCGTGGACGGGAAGACGACGAAGGCCCCGGGCAGCGCGTACCTCGAGTTCGTCTCGGACGAGCGGGTGCGCGGCAACTACGGCTGCAACCACTTCGACGCCGAGGCACAGGTGACCGAGGACAGCGTCGACCTGGGCAAGGCGAAGCGGACCATGATGCTCTGCGAGGGCAAGGACGTGGCCGCCTTCGAGAAGACCCTGGCCCGCACCCTCTCCGAGAAGAACACGGTCGAGGCCAAGGGCGACGACCTGACCCTCACCGGCGAGAACGGCGACACCGTCACCCTCGCCAAGCAGCGCGACGCCAAGCTCGTCGGCACCAAGTGGAACGTCACGAGCCTGAGCGCCGACGACACCACCCGCTCCGTGCCGAAGGCCGCCCAGGGCAGGGCAGGACTCGTCTTCGACAAGGACGGCCACGTCAGCGCCCGCCTGGGCTGCAACAGCGGCCGCGCCAAGGCCACCGTCAAGGGCGACGACGTCACCTTCGGCCCGCTGAGCAGCACGCGTATGGGCTGTATCGGAGACGCCGCGAAGCTGGAGCGGACGATGCTCGATGTCCTTAAGGGCAAGGTGTCGTACGACATTCAGGGTGACTCCCTCACTCTGAAGGCACCCGGCGGCGGCAGCGGAATCGGCCTCACCGCCGCCGAGTGACGCGTCCTCAGGACGACGGATACGGGAGCAGCTCCGCGTCCGTCCGCTCCCACGCCGCCTTCAACTCGGCCAGCAGCTTCGGCTCGTCGGCCGCCCGGTCCGCCTGCTCGCGCCGGTCGGCCGCGAGGTCGAACAGCTGGTCCGTGCCGCCCTTGCCCCGGTAGTACTTCCAGTCGCCGCGCCGCACGGCGCGCTCCCCGCGCACCCGCCAGAACAGCTCGCGCTCCGTCAACTCCTCGCCGCGCAGCAGATAGCCCGCGAGGCTGGTGCCGTCCAGCGGGTACGCCTTGTCGGCGCGGGCCCCGCCGATCTCCAGCAGCGTCGCCGTCCAGTCGGGGGTGAACACCGGCTCGTGGCTGACCTGCCCGCCGTCGATCCGGGCGGGCCAGCGCACGATCGTCGGGACGCGGATGCCGCCCTCCTGGAGGGACGACTTGTTGCCGGACAGCGGCCAGTTGTAGGAGAAGCGCTCACCGCCGTTGTCCGAGGCGAAGAAGACGAGGGTGTCCTGCTCCTGCCCCGACTCCTTCAGCGCCTTCAGCACCTGCCCGACCGACCGGTCCAGGTCCTGCACCATCTCCGTGTACTTCTCGACCGACCCGCCGTCGTCGTGGAAGAGGGCCCGCTTGTCGCCCGCCTTGATCCGCCGTACGACCTCGGCGCTCGCCTCCTCGTCGCCGTCGGCGATCCATGGCCAGTGCGGGGTCGTGAAGTTGAGGTTGAGCAGCCACGGCTTGTCGCCGTGGTCCCGCTTCACGTACTCGCTCGCCCGCTCGGTCAGGATCCGCGTGTAGTACCGCAGGTCCTTGTACTCGGCGTCGCCCTCCTTGACCTCGCCCTCGTAGAGGTCGTACTCGCCGCCGAGGCCGAGCTTCGAGTAGTACTCCAGGGCCCCGCCGAAGTTCCCGAAGAACTCGTCCCAGCCCGACTTGGTGGGCGAGTAGTCCGGCAGGTAGCCGCAGTGCCACTTGCCGATCAGGGCCGTCGCGTAGCCGGCGCCGCGCAGCAGCGAGGCGAGCGTGGGGTGGTTCGGGTCGAGCCCGACGGACCGGTCGGCGATCGGCTCCGCGAGGCCGCCCTTCGTACGGCCCGGATAGCGGCCGGTGTACAGGCTGAAGCGGGTCGGGGAGCAGGTCGCGGAGCCGCTGTAGGCGTCGGTGAAGCGGACGCCCTGGCGGGCGAGCCGGTCCAGGTGGGGGGTCTTGATGTGCGGGGCGCCGTACGAGGACAGGTCGGCCCAGCCCAGGTCGTCGCCCAGGATGAACAGGATGTTGGGCCGCTGTGACCTGCGCCCGGTGGCGGCCCGGAAGGGCGTCTCACGGGGCGCGGCCGCCTGGGCGGAGCGGGCGGAGGCGCCCACTCCGGCAGCGGCGACGGTGGCGACGGCGGCCCCGCCGAGGGCACGACGGGACAGGTGAGAGGCATGCGAGGGCATGGGGTCTCCGGGGTGATGGGGCCGCGGCGCGGCACACGAAGCGCGCGCCCCACAGGGGCGCGGCGCAGCAGTGATGGGCGGCTCCGGCGCACGGGCAGGAGCCGACGGGCGACGTCAGACGGACGTCAGCGGCAGGGAGGAATCACGCACAGAGACAGATCGCGCTCGCGACACGGACCAGGTCGACGTGGCGGCGCTCCACAAGGGTGACCTCACGATCACGGAGTGGCTGCATGGACCGGGACTCTGCCGACACTGACGTACACCTGTCAACCACGCACCCGTACTC
The DNA here is from genome assembly GCF_054871485.1 of Streptomyces sp. UC4497. NCBI lineage: Bacteria > Bacillati > Actinomycetota > Actinomycetes > Kitasatosporales > Streptomycetaceae > Streptomyces > Streptomyces sp. UC4497. The sequence continues at coordinate 238,170 of NZ_JBTYHB010000009.1, forward strand.
CGGACAACCCACGCACCCGTACTCCGGACAACCCACGCACCCGTACTCCGGACAACCGATGAGTTCGGTCACATCCGCCCCGGTCAACCCGCGTAGCCACTGTCCCCAATTCGGACCACTGAGGGATCACGTCTACACTCGGTGGCGTGCCACGTGGTGACGGTCGACTCAATCACGACCTGCTTCCCGGCGAGAAGGGCCCCCAGGACGCTTGCGGCGTCTTCGGTGTCTGGGCTCCGGGTGAAGAGGTCGCAAAGCTCACTTACTTCGGGCTCTACGCCCTCCAACATCGGGGTCAGGAATCCGCGGGAATCGCGGTCAGCAATGGCTCCCAGATCCTCGTCTTCAAGGACATGGGGCTCGTTTCCCAGGTCTTCGACGAGACATCCCTAGGGTCCCTCCAAGGTCATATCGCGGTCGGTCACGCCCGCTACTCGACCACCGGGGCCTCCGTATGGGAGAACGCCCAGCCGACGTTCCGCGCCACCGCGCACGGTTCGATCGCCCTCGGGCACAACGGCAACCTGGTCAACACGGCGCACCTCGCCGAGCTGGTCGCCGAGCTCCCCAAGGAGAGTGGCCGCGCGACCCAGGTCGCGGCCACCAACGACACCGACCTGATCACCGCGCTGCTCGCGGGCCAGGTCGACGAGGACGGCAAGCCGCTGACCGTGGAAGAGGCGGCCGCCAAGGTGCTGCCTCAGGTCAAGGGCGCCTTCTCGCTCGTCTTCATGGACGAGAACACCCTGTACGCAGGCCGTGACCCGCAGGGCATCCGCCCGCTGGTCCTCGGTCGCCTGGAGCGCGGCTGGGTCGTCGCCTCGGAGTCCGCCGCGCTCGACATCTGCGGCGCCAGCTTCGTCCGCGAGATCGAGCCGGGCGAGTTCGTCGCCATCGACGAGAACGGCCTGCGAACGTCCCGCTTCGCCGAAGCAAAGCCCAAGGGCTGCGTCTTCGAGTACGTGTACCTGGCCCGCCCGGACACGGACATCGCGGGTCGGAACGTGTATCTCTCCCGTGTGGAGATGGGCCGCAAGCTCGCCAAGGAAGCTCCGGTCGACGCGGACCTCGTCATAGCCACCCCGGAATCCGGAACTCCGGCCGCGGTCGGTTACGCCGAGGCCTCCGGCATCCCGTTCGGCAACGGCCTGGTGAAGAACGCCTATGTGGGCCGAACCTTCATCCAGCCCTCCCAGACGATCCGCCAGCTCGGCATCCGTCTGAAGCTGAACCCGCTCAAGGAAGTCATCAAGGGCAAGCGTCTGGTCGTCGTCGACGACTCGATCGTGCGCGGCAACACGCAGCGCGCCCTCGTCCGCATGCTCCGCGAGGCCGGCGCGGCCGAGATCCACGTGCGGATCTCCTCCCCGCCCATCAAGTGGCCCTGCTTCTTCGGCATCGACTTCGCGACCCGCGCGGAGCTGATCGCCAACGGCATGACGGTCGAGGAGATCGGTACCTCGCTCGGGGTCGACTCGCTCTCGTACATCTCCATCGACGGCATGATCGAGGCGACCACCATCGCCAAGCCGAACCTCTGCCGTGCCTGCTTCGACGGCGAGTACCCGATGGACCTCCCCGACCCGGAGCTCCTCGGCAAGCAGCTCCTGGAGACGGAACTGGCCGCAGGTCCTGCGTCCACGGCTGCGTCCGACGCGATCCGTCGCCCGTAGACCCCGATTTCGCCAACCCGAAAGATCCCAGGCAATGTCTGAGACCCAGCCCTCCGGTGCCTCCTACGCGTCCGCAGGCGTCGACATCGAAGCCGGCGACCGCGCCGTGGAGCTCATGAAGGAGTGGGTGAAGAAGACGCAGCGCCCCGAGGTCCTCGGCGGCCTCGGCGGCTTCGCCGGCCTCTTCGACGCCTCCGCCCTGAAGAAGTACGAGCGTCCGCTGCTCGCCTCGGCCACCGACGGCGTCGGCACGAAGGTCGACATCGCCCGCCAGCTGGGCGTGTACGACACGATCGGCCATGACCTCGTCGCGATGGTCATGGACGACATCGTGGTGTGCGGCGCCGAGCCGCTCTTCATGACCGACTACATCTGCGTGGGCAAGGTCCACCCGGAGCGGGTCGCCGGCATCGTGAAGGGCATCGCCGAGGGCTGCGTCCTCGCGGGCTGCTCCCTCGTCGGCGGCGAGACGGCCGAGCACCCGGGCCTGCTGGGCCCGGACGACTTCGACGTCGCGGGTGCCGGTACGGGTGTCGTCGAGCACGACAACCTGCTGGGTCCGGATCGCATCCGCAAGGGTGACGCGGTGATCGCCATGGCGTCCTCCGGTCTTCACTCGAACGGGTACTCGCTGGTCCGCCACGTCCTCCTGGAGCGCGCGGGGATGGAGCTGGGCAGCTACGTCGAGGAGCTCGGCCGCACGCTCGGCGAGGAGCTCCTGGAGCCGACGAAGATCTACTCCCTGGACTGCCTCTCGCTCATCAGCACCACCGAGGTCCACGCCTTCAGCCACATCACGGGCGGCGGCCTCGCGGCGAACCTGGCCCGCGTGATCCCGGACGGCCTGCACGCCACGGTCGACCGCTCCACGTGGACCCCGGACCCGATCTTCGACCTGGTCGGCCGGAAGGGTCAGGTAGAGCGCCTGGAGCTGGAGAAGACGCTGAACATGGGCGTCGGCATGATGGCGATCGTGCCGCAGGAGTCGGTGGAGGTCGCCCTGGCGACCCTGGCCGACCGCGGAGTGGACTCCTGGGTGGCCGGCGAGATCGTCGACCGCGGCGAGCACACCACGGGCGCCGAGCTCACCGGGGACTACGCCAAGTAGTCCCCGTGGGGGCGCCCCCGGCGCCCCGTGCACGGACAGCACAAAACCCGGTCCGGCGTGGTGACCACCCCGGACCGGGTGAAGTGCAGCGACGGTGACGCCGCTGACGTGTTACGAGGTCAAGCGCCGCGGCGCTGTGACGAAGGACCGGACTGGCCGTCCTCGTCCTCGTCCTCGTCGTACGTATCCGCGTAGCGGGCGTACGGGTCGTCTTCCTCGTCGTCATCCTCGAAAGGCTCGCCGTTCGGCGGCTGATTCGAGATTGGATCCGACGTGGATGCGCCTAGCTCGTTGGCCAGACGCGACAGGTCGGTCCCGCCGCTGTTGTACTTCAGCTGGCGGGCGACCTTCGTCTGCTTGGCCTTGGCCCGGCCGCGCCCCATGGCTCGACCCCCTCGGTGATGGGGCTTCATGGCCCCAGAGTCTTGACACGCGTACATGATCTAGAACGGACTCCCCGCAGGGAGACCGGTCCGTAGGGCTTCCACGGTACCTGAGCCCACGCCCATACGGTACGTCGCCCGCAGGACGCGCCTGGGCGCAGGACCAGCCAGGAGCCCTTTCCTCGCTGGTCAGGTGCGATTTTAACCTCTTCCGGACGAGCGACCCGCCGAGGGGCGTGATGCTCGTTACGCGCCGGGCCCCATCAGAGCCGTCCGCGGGCCTCGGCCATCCGCTGCTCGGCGATCCGGTCGGCCGCCGCGGCCGGCGGAATTCCATCAGCCTTCGCACGAGCAAAGATGGAAAGCGTCGTGTCGAAGATCTTCGAGGCCTTCGCCCTGCACCGGTCGAAGTCGAAGCCGTGCAGCTCGTCGGCGACCTGGATGACGCCGCCCGCGTTCACCACGTAGTCCGGCGCGTAGAGGATCCCGCGGTCCGCGAGGTCCTTCTCGACGCCCGGGTGCGCGAGCTGGTTGTTGGCCGCGCCGCACACCACCTTCGCGGTCAGTACCGGCACGGAGTCGTCGTTCAGCGCGCCGCCCAGGGCGCAGGGGGCGTAGATGTCGAGTCCCGGCACCCGGATCAGGGCCTCGGTGTCGGCGGCGACCGTGACCTCGGGGTGCCGGTCGGTGATCTGCCGCACGGACTCCTCGCGGACATCGGTCACGACGACCTCGGCGCCGTCCGCCAGGAGGTGCTCCACGAGGTGGTGCCCCACCTTGCCCACACCGGCGATGCCGACCTTGCGGCCGCGCAGCGTGGGATCGCCCCACAGGTGCTGGGCGCTGGCCCGCATGCCCTGGAAGACACCGAAGGCGGTGAGTACGGAGGAGTCGCCCGCGCCGCCGTTCTCGGGGGAGCGTCCGGTGGTCCAGCGGCACTCGCGCGCCACGACGTCCATGTCGGCGACATACGTACCGACGTCGCACGCGGTGACGTACCGGCCGCCGAGCGAGGCCACGAACCGGCCATAAGCGAGGAGCAGCTGCTCGCTCTTCACGGTGTGCGGATCGCCGATGATCACGGCCTTGCCGCCGCCGTGGTCGAGCCCTGCCATGGCGTTCTTGTAGGACATGCCGCGCGCGAGGTTCAGCGCGTCGGCGACCGCTTCCTCCTCGGAGGCGTACGGATAGAAGCGCGTGCCGCCGAGGGCCGGGCCCAGGGCGGTGTTGTGGAGGGCGATGACGGCCTTGAGGCCGCTGGCGCGGTCCTGGCAGAGGACGACCTGCTCGTGGCCGCCCTGTTCCGAGTGGAAGAGCGTGTGCAGAACGCCAGAGGCGCCGGAGGTGTCAGAGGTGGTGACAGCGTCGCCGGTCACATCGGTCACTGTGGTGACTCCCAAGTACATAGCGGCGGTTGGGCGGAATCCCGTGCGGGTGGCGGGCCTTCCGTCGGTGCTTGTGGGCAAGAGATTAGAGCGTGCGAGGGCCCGCCACGGCCGAGGCGCCAAGGATCACCCTCGCGCGCGCGTGGGGGCCGGAATTACGGCCGAAACCCGTCGCGTCGCCACGTGGGACGATTTGGAGTGTTTTCCAGCCGGTGGGCGGGGGAGGGAGCAGCCGTGCCCAAGGTGTCCTCGGTGACCGTCCCGTACGCGTCATATCTGCGCGTGTACGAACCCCTCGCAGCCTTCCCGCAGCCCGAACGCGGCCATTGGGAGCGCTACGCGAAGCGCGACAGCCTCCCCTCCTACCAGGATGAATTGCGCCGTTCTTTGGCCGATCTCCTGCCCACCCCACCGGTGCCCGTGCCGGTGCACGAGAGCGACGACGCGTTCGTGATCGTGATCGACGGGGTGGTCTGCGTCTGCCCGTGGCGCACCCGGCTGCGCGGCTGGCAGGCCCTGGACGAGCTGCCGGGCGAGCTGCCGGCCCCGGTCCTGGACGCGGCGATCCCCCCGGTGGTGCGCCGACAGTCGTCCGCCGACTACGAGCGCTGGCTGGAGCGGAACCCCGACGCCAGGCCCTGGATCCGTACGTCCACGTGGCAGGTGCCGATCAACTGGTTCGTGCTGGTGTCGGACGACGAGCGCGAGTACGAGGCGAAGAGCGACGAGGACGGCGCGGAGGGCGTCGGCGTCCCGCGGCTGCGCTACCGGACGCCGATGGTGCAGGCGAGGCGCCGGGTCGCGCGGGGTCTGAAGGCGCTGAAGGACACGATCGAGGAAGGCCCCCTGATCGACGGCCTGGTAGATGTGGGGCGTTGGCTCGAGGAGTTCCACCCCCGTTCGTACGTCGAGCTCGACTACGGCGGGCTCGTGCACGCCCTTCCTCAGGACTTCCTCGAGGAGGACCACTCGGCGGCGGATGTCGCCGAGGGCATCGAGGCGCTGCGCGTCGGTGACGAGGACGGTGCGGGAGAGGCGTACGCGAGGCTTGTGGAACGCTGGCGGTCGGCGCGGGACAGGCAGTTCGCGAACTGAATCCCCAAGTGAGCGCGCTCACACCGACCTTCGGGACCTACGTCCTGATCCGGGCGTTTGCCTCAAGCGTGATGGACAGCACTTACCGGGACCTTGCGCCCATCACCCCTCCTCGTGCCAAAATAGGACAAGGAGTCCGGGGAGGGCTCCTTCCGTCCATCTAAGTCCAACCATGGACGGATTACTCAGCATTGCACTGCCGCTGGGGGGTCTGATGGCTCCTGATCGCTCTGTGACTGATCGTCACTGTGGCGTGACTGTCCGCTATGGCACGGTCCATCGGCTTCCGTCGCTGATGAACACCTGGGAGGGCAATTCCATCGGTTTGGCCGACGTGGCTGGACGGATGGTGTAGTTGTAGTGCCGAGGACAAGCCGTTCGTCCTATAACCGACTCGACTCGCGTCCGCCATTTCGGGCAACGCGGGTCAAGGTGCAGAATTTAGAGGAATGAACCGAGAAGGTTCGGTTCTCCGAGGAGGCCGCTCATGACCGCTCGCACCCCTGATGCCGAGCCGCTGCTGACCCCGGCTGAGGTCGCCACGATGTTCCGCGTCGACCCCAAGACGGTCACGCGCTGGGCGAAGGCTGGCAAGCTCACGTCGATTCGTACGCTCGGCGGACACCGCCGCTACCGCGAGGCCGAGGTCCGCGCTCTGCTTGCGGGTATCCCGCAGCAGCGCAGCGAGGCCTGAGGCACCGCACAACGCAGCAACACGGGCGTTTTCGGGTCCCCCAACCCGTCACACACCCACCCATAGCTCCACTCGACGCGGGTCCTGCCCCAACAGGACTCCTTCTTATGAAGGCCGCCGAGGCGTCATCTCAACTGCCTCGCGCAAGCGTCATCCGATCGCGCTGGACTCCGCCGGGTCCAGCGCGATCTTTTTTGTGCGCGGGGGCCGGTTCCGGGCGGGGGTCTGTGCGCGCCCTTGTCGGACCTTGATCGATCCCTGTGGGCTCCTGCCCGGGGCAGTGCAATTGCACATATTAAATTGAGCCGTTGTAGGGCGGGGGTAAGAAACGGTGTTTCCAAAACAACTTCGGTGACACCCGTCACACGCCTCGTCGCTTGTTGCAGGTGACGCCCTTGCGCTATTGGGCGCCGGCGTCGGTGCCCGCTCCCGCTCGCGTCGCCGACTCTCCCTAGGCTGCCACCAGTTGAGGGCGCGCAGGGTCGCCTTTGGTCACCCCTTCGAGGGTCTTTCGTCCCCACCTGGCTCGCGGGCGCTCCAGTGGCGCTCCAGGGGCCTTCCTGGCGGCCCCTGGAGCGCCGTCGGGGATGACGGGTAGTCAGCCTGCGCGTCTGTACGCCCTTGAGCCCTTGAACCTGTGAGCCTGTCAGCCCGTGCTGCCCGTGCTGCCCGTGGAAACGAAAGAACCCCCGCACCGTACGGTGCGGGGGTTCTTCTTTACTGCGGTCCTGACGGGATTTGAACCCGCGGCCTCCACCTTGACAGGGTGGCGAGCACTCCAAACTGCTCCACAGGACCAGGTTTCGCGGCGCTTGTTCTGCGTTGCGCTGCGAGACAGGACTCTACAGCAGCGCAGGCCGTGCGGTCGAACTCACCCTGTGCGGTCGACCGGTTACGGAACCTGCGCGTCGATCGCCTTCACGATCCGCTTGTCCGAGACGGGGTACGCCGTGCCCAGCGCGTGGGCGAAATAGCTGACCCGCAGCTCCTCGATCATCCAGCGGATGTCGAGCACCTCCTGCGGCACGGGCCGCCCCTGCGGCATCTGCTCGAGCAGCCACAGGTACTCGTCCCGCATCTCGTGGACCTTTTCCATGCGGGTGGTGTCCCGCTGGACGTTGGTCGGCATCTGCTGGAGCCGGCGGTCGGCCGCGACGAGATAGCGCATCAGGTCGGGCAGCCGCCGCAGACCGGTGGCCGTGACGAAGCCCGGCTTCACCAGCTCGTCCAACTGGGCGCGCACGTCCTGGAGGTTGGGCAGCAGCACCACGCTCTTCGTGGACTTCAGGCGCCGCTCGCAGGCCTGCCAGGCCGCGAGGACCTGCTGCACCTGGCCGACCGCCTTCACCGTGGTGTCGACGATCTCCGCGCGCACCTTGTCGTAGAGCTTCCGGTACGACTCCTCGTCCCAGGCGGGCCCGCCGAAGTCGCCGATGAGCTTGTCCGCGGCCGCCATCGCGCAGTCGTCGAAGAGCGCCTGGACGGAACCGTGCGGGTTCGCCGACAGGGCGAGCTTCTGCGGGTTGGTCAGCTTGTCGGAGGCGAACTTCCCCGGATTCACGGGGATGTTGCGCAGGATCAGCCGGCGCGTGCCCTTCCACATCGCCTGCGCCTGCTCGGCCTCGCTGTCGAAGAGGCGTACGGAGACGGTGTCGCCGTCGTCGACCAGGGCCGGGTAGGCCTTCACCGGCTGGCCCGCCCGCCGCGTCTCGAAGACCTTCGACAGCGTGCCGACGCTCCAGTCGGTGAGGCCCTTGCGCTCCAGGGACGGGCCGCCGGAGCGCTCTGCGGTGGCCTTGGCCGCCTGGGAGATCGCCTGCCGGGCCTTCGGCTTCAGCCGGAGCTTGAGGGACTCAAGGTCCTTGTCCTCGGCGAGCTTGCGGCGCCGCTCGTCGACGATCCGGAAGGTGATCTTCAAGTGGTCCGGTACGCGGCCCAGATCGAAGTCGTCCGGGCTCACCGGGACGCCGACCATCTGCTGCAACTCGCGCGCGAGAGTGACCGGCAGCGGCTCCTGAAGCGGCACCGCACGGTCCAGGAACGCCTTCGCGTAGTTCGGCGCCGGCACGTAGTTGCGGCGGATCGGCTTCGGGAGGGACCGGATCAGCTCGATCACGACGTCCTCGCGCAGGCCGGGGATCTGCCAGTCGAAGCCCTCGTCGGTGACCTGGTTGAGCACCTGGAGCGGGATATGGACGGTCACGCCGTCCGCGTCCGCCCCCGGCTCGAACTGGTACGTCACCCGGAACTTGAGCCCGCCCTGGCGCCAGGAGTCCGGGTAGTCGGCCTTCGTGACCGCCTCCGCCGACTCGCGGATCAGCATCGAGCGCTCGAAGTCGAGGAGTTCGGGCTCCTCGCGCTTCTTCTGCTTCCACCAGGAGTCGAAGTGGGCGCCGGACACGACGTGTTCGGGGACCCGCTGGTCGTAGAAGTCGAAGAGAGTCTCGTCGTCGACGACGATGTCGCGGCGGCGCGCCCGGTGCTCCAACTCCTCGACCTCGGTGAGGAGTTTGCGGTTGTCGGCGAAGAACTTGTGGTGCGTGCGCCAGTCGCCCTCGACCAACGCGTTCCGGATGAACAGCTCGCGGCTGACCTCGGCGTCGATCCGCCCGTAGTTCACCTTGCGCTGCGCGACGAGCGGGACGCCGTACAGCGTGACCTTCTCGTACGCCATCACGGCCGCCTGGTCCTTCTCCCAATGCGGCTCGCTGTACGTGCGCTTGAGGAGGTGCTCGGCGAGCGGCTCGACCCACTCGGGCTCGATCTTCGCGTTGACGCGGGCCCAGAGCCGGCTGGTCTCCACCAGCTCCGCCGACATCACGAACCGCGGGGGCTTCTTGAAGAGGGCCGAGCCGGGGAAGATCGCGAACTTGGCGTTGCGGGCGCCGATGTACTCATTGCGCCCGCGGTCGCGACCCGCCTGCTTCGGGTCCTTCTGCGTGGACTCCTTGGACTCCTTCACGTCCTTCATTCCGATGTGCGAAAGCAAACCGGAGAGGAGGGAGAGGTGGACGGAGTCGTCGGCCGCGGGAGTGTCGGCGTCATTGAGATGGATGCCCATCTGCTTCGCGACCGTCCGCAGCTGCGAGTAGATGTCCTGCCACTCGCGGATGCGCAGGAAGTTCAGGTACTCGCGCTTGCACATGCGGCGGAAGGCGGAGGAGCCGAGCTCCTTCTGCTGTTCGCGCACGTAACGCCACAGGTTCAGGAAGGCGAGGAAGTCGCTCGTCTCGTCCTTGAAGCGGGCGTGCTGCTGGTCGGCCTGCGCCTGCTTGTCGGAGGGGCGCTCGCGCGGGTCCTGGATGGAGAGCGCCGCGGCGATCACCATGACCTCGCGCACGCAGCCGTTCTTGTCGGCCTCCAGGACCATGCGGGCCAGGCGCGGGTCCACGGGCAGCTGGGCGAGCTTGCGGCCCTGCTCCGTGAGCCGTTTCCGTACGTCCTTCTGGGCGGGGTCCAACGCGCCCAGTTCCTGGAGGAGTTGGACACCGTCGCGGATGTTGCGGTGGTCCGGCGGGTCGATGAACGGGAACTTCTCGATGTCGCCGAGCCCCGCCGAGGTCATCTGGAGGATGACGGAGGCCAGGTTCGTACGGAGGATCTCCGCGTCCGTGAACTCCGGGCGGGCCAGGAAGTCGTCCTCGGAGTACAGGCGGATGCAGATGCCGTCGGACGTACGGCCGCAGCGGCCCTTGCGCTGGTTGGCGCTGGCCTGGCTGACCGGCTCGATGGGCAGCCGCTGCACCTTCGTGCGGTGCGAATAGCGGGAGATGCGGGCCGTGCCCGGGTCGATCACGTACTTGATGCCGGGGACCGTCAGGGAGGTCTCCGCGACGTTCGTGGCGAGCACGATGCGGCGGCCCGTGTGGCGCTGGAAGACGCGGTGCTGCTCGGCGTGCGAGAGCCGCGCGTACAGCGGCAGGACTTCCGTGAACTTGTATCTCTTCTTCTCCAGCGCGTCCGCGGTGTCGCGGATCTCGCGCTCTCCGGAGAGGAAGACGAGGATGTCGCCGTCGCCCTCGCGCATCAGCTCCTCGCACGCGTCCGTGATCGCGGTGATCTGGTCGCGGTCGGAGTCGTCGCCGTCCTCCTCGAGGAGCGGGCGATAGCGCACCTCCACCGGATACGTACGGCCGCTGACCTCGACGATCGGGGCGTCCCCGAAGTGCCGCGAGAAGCGCTCGGGGTCGATGGTCGCGGAGGTGATGACGACCTTGAGGTCCGGGCGCCTCGGCAGCAGCTGCGCCAGGTAGCCGAGCAGGAAGTCGATGTTGAGGGACCGCTCGTGGGCCTCGTCGATGATGATCGTGTCGTACGCGCGCAGCTCGCGGTCCGTCTGGATCTCGGCGAGCAGGATGCCGTCCGTCATCAGCTTCACGAACGTGCCGTCCTGGTCCACCTGGTCGGTGAACCGGACCTTCCAGCCGACCGCCTCGCCCAGCGGCGTGTGCAGCTCGTCGGCGACGCGCTCCGCGACCGTGCGGGCCGCGATACGGCGGGGCTGGGTGTGGCCGATCATGCCGCGCACACCACGGCCGAGTTCGAGACAGATCTTCGGGATCTGCGTCGTCTTTCCGGAACCGGTCTCACCGGCGACGATCACGACCTGGTGGTCGCGGATCGCCTCGGCGATCTCGTCCTTCTTCTGGCTGACCGGGAGCTGCTCGGGATACGTGACGTCGAGGGCCTCGCGGCGCTCGCGACGGGTGTCCGTGCGGACGGCGGCCTTCTCGGCCTCCGCGTCGATCTCCGCGACGACGGCGGCGCGCGCCTCCGGCTTACGGATCTTGCGGGCGCCTTCGAGCCTGCGCCCGAGGCGGTGCGCATCGCGCAGGGACAGCTCGGAGATCCGCCGCGCTACGGCGGCGAACTGATCGGCGGCGGGGGCAGGCTGCGTAGACATACGTCCTCAAGGATCTCACCTCGGGGAAATGTGTGGCGACCGGTTTTGCGGGCGGTGCGACGGGGCGGCCGTGGTCCGCGTCCGGATGTAGAGCGCCGACGCTTGCCTTAACGTGCGGATATGTCGCACTTGCCCGATGGGCCCGCACCGGACGACGCGCCCCCGCCGTCCCCGGAGAAGGAGCACCCGCCGCACGGCCAGCACGGGCGCCCGCTGAGCGGGGCCGAGCGCTGGTCCGGCTTCAAGAACTCACCGTTCTTCCCGGCGTGCGTGCTCGTCCTCATCCTGGCCGCGGCGGCCGCCCTGTTCGCCGGCTCGTACACGTACTCCATGGCGAACCCGACGCCGCACAACATCCCGACCGGCGTCACCGGCGCGTACAAGGAGGCCCAGGGCCAGCGGTTCCTCGGCGCGATGGAGAAGGCGCTCGACGCGCAGCTGGACCTCAAGCCCTACGCCTCCCGGGCAGATGCCCGCGACGCCCTCGACGCCCAGAAGATCTACGCGGTCCTCGACGTACGCGGCGGCGGCTCGCGCGTCCACCTCGACGTCTCCGGCGCCTCCGGCGTCACCGTCGCCCAGGTCTTTGCCGAGGCGGCGCCCCCGGTCAGCAAGGCGACCGGCATCCCGGTGTCGGTGAAGGACGTGAACCCGTTGCAGGGCGGGGACCCGCGCGGCCTCACGATCTTCTACATCACGCTCGCCGCGGTGATCATCGGCTTCGTCGGCGCGATCCAGCTCAGCGTGCACGCGCGCGGCCTCAACCCGGCCGAGCGGATCGCCTTCACGATCGCCTACTCACTGCTCGGCGGGTTCGCGGTGGCGGCGGTCGCGGACTGGGGCCTGGGGGCGGTGGACCTGCCGTTCGTCGAGTCCTGGCTGATCCTCGCGCTGACGATGTTCACCTGCGGCATGGTCTTCACGATGTTCAACACGTTCTTCCACCGCTGGGCGATGATCCCGACCTGGGGCCTGCTGGTCCTGCTCGGCAACCCGGCGTCCGGCGGCGCGGTCGCACCCCCGCTGCTGCCCACGGTGATCGGCCGCCTCGGCCAGTGGCTGCCACCGGGCGCCTCGTACAACGCCCAGCACACGGCGGTCTACTTCCAGGGCAACCAGCACGCCTTCCCGATCCTGGTGCTTGCCGGCTGGTCCCTGGTCTCCTGCGCCCTCTTCTGGTTCTGGCGCCACCGCCACCCGGGCGGCCGGGGGACGGGACCGCTGCACGCGGCACCGGTCTGAACAGGGAAAACCCAAGCCGGGAAACGCAATAGGCCCCGTCCGGAGACGGGGCCTAGTTCCTGTGGCTGGGGCCGGGATCGAACCGGCGACCTATCGCTTTTCAGGCGATCGCTCGTACCAACTGAGCTACCCAGCCACGAAGTTCACGAGGAACTTCAGCGGTCCTGACGGGATTTGAACCCGCGGCCTCCACCTTGACAGGGTGGCGAGCACTCCAAACTGCTCCACAGGACCAAGCTGTTGTGCGAGACAAGCAAGAGCAAGTCTCTCACACGGTTGTGCGTGCCCCCAACGGGATTCGAACCCGTGCTACCGCCTTGAAAGGGCGGCGTCCTAGGCCGCTAGACGATGAGGGCTATCGGCCCGCCTGCGCGCTTTGCAGCGCGTCGGGGACGTGAGAAGCATATGGGATGCAGGGAGCTATCGCCAAAACGGTTTACGGGGAGCTCTGCCCAAGGGTCAGGGGGAGCTCTCCCCAGGGCTCGGCGACGGGGTCGCGCCGGGCTGGTTCTCCTGCGGCAGATGGCGGCTGACCTCCGCCTTCGTCAGGCCCAGACCACCCAGCCGGATCTCGTCCCAGGCCTGCAGACGCTTGCTCGTGCGGTCCAGATAGAGGACCGAGGCCTCGACCGGGTCCGGCTTGCCGTCGTCCACCGCGCGCAGGCCGCTGCCGCCGGTCGAGCCCTCGACGCGCAGCCGGGTGCCGAGCGGGAGCACCTCCATCTCCTGGTGGTGGATGTGCCCCGCAAGGACCAGCGGCACCTCGCCGTCCACCTCGCGGGCCGCGGCCGGCTCATGGGCGAGCGCGATGTCGACCGGGGTGCCCGCCGCCCGCTGATCGCGCAGCGCCGAGGCGAGCCGGATGCCCGACAGGCGCTCGGCCGGATCGCCCTGCGCCTTCACCGCGCGGTCCGGGGTGTACTGCGGGTCGCCCATGCCGGCGAAGCGCAGACCCGCGACCGTGGTGGCCTTCCCGTCGTCGAGGACGCGGACGTTCTTGAAGCGCTTCCGGTCGGCGAGGTACTTCTGCGTCGCGTTCTTCGAGTCGTGGTTGCCGCGGATCCAGACGTAGGGCACGCCGAGGTTCTTGATCGGGTCCAGGAACGCGTTCTCGGCCTTCGAGCCGTGGTCCATCGTGTCGCCGGTGTCGACGATCGCGGAGATCCTGTACTGCTCCACGAGCGAGGCGATGATCTTCCACGACGCCGGGTTGAGGTGGATGTCCGACACGTGCAGGACGCGGATCGTCGAGGGGTCCGGCTGGTACGTGGGGAGCGTGGACGTCGCGTCGTACAGCTTGGTCACGTTCGTGACCAGGAGCGCCAACTCCTTCTGGTACGCGTCGAATTCGGTCACGATCGAGCGGGCGCTGCCGACCACCGAGGGCGCCGAGGAGAGCAGCCCGGAGAACTTCGGCTCCAGGACGGACTCCGGGTTCCACGTCGCGTACGCCGTACCGCCCGAGGCCGCGAGCAGGGTGAGCGCCAGACCGCCGGCGGCCAGGGCGCGGCGCGGGCGGCGGTAGACCACGAGGCCGAGCGTCGTGGCGCCCGCGAGCACCGCCACGCAGGAGCGCAGCGCCAGGTCGACCGTGCCGTGCTGAACGTCGCGCGCGACCTCGTCCTGGAGCCCGGAGAAGCGCTCGGGGTGGTCGACGAGGGCCTGGGCGCGGGCCGGATCGAGGCGGTCCACGTCGACGTCGAGGCGGATCGGCGCCGTGTGCGAGTGCAGCTCCAGGGCACCGAGCGGCGACACGTTGATCTTCGTACCGCCCGAGACGGAGGGGCGCAGCGTCATCTTCGTGTCCATGGGCCCCACCGGCGTCCGCACGCTGCCGACGATCAGCAGGCCGAGCCAGGCGCCGAGCAGCACGACGGCGACCAGGCCGAGCGCGCGTACGTAGGGGTGCGGCGGGTGGACCAGTTGGAGGACCGGGTGGGGATGGCGGTCGCGGTAGTGGCGCAGGAGCGCCGAGGGCGCCCCTCGAACGCCTCGTACACGGCGGCGGACTCCACGTATGGCGGCGACTGGCGAGCGGGCCATTGCTCCCGTATGCCCAAGTGCACGGGTGGATATGCGGGTTGTACCGGACAATGGCCGTGTGCTGGAGATGACGCGCGAGACGTTCGAGGAACTGGTCGCCGAAGCGCTGGACCGGATCCCGCCCGAGCTGACCCGACTCATGGACAACGTGGCCGTGTTCGTGGAGGACGAGCCGCCCGCAGAGGACCCCGAGCTGCTCGGGCTCTACGAAGGGACCCCGCTGACCGAGCGGGGCGAGTGGTACGCGGGGGTGCTGCCGGACCGGATCACCATCTACCGGGGGCCGACGCTGCGGATGTGCGAGTCGACGGAGGACGTGGTCACGGAGACCGAGGTGACCGTGGTGCACGAGATCGCGCACCACTTCGGGATCGACGACGCGCGGCTGCACGCGCTCGGATACGGGTGAGGTGCGCGGGGAGACACGGGTGAGACCCCCGCGCTGATTGTGGGGGCTTTGTGCGGTGCTCGCGCGGCGCGTGTCCTCGTACCGGCGACAGGAGTTGGGAACGGTACCCCCCACGGTGATCCCGTTGGTGACCCCGTCTCGTGCACCGGAGGTGCCCGCCCGTGCGCCAGCTGTCCGTATCGCAACGCGCCCTGTCGCTCACCGCGCTCCGTCTGGGCCGGTTGGCCGCGACCACCGTCGCCGTCGCCGCGGCCGCCGGCTGCATGAGCGTGGGCGCCGACGGCGGCGGGGCGTCCACCCACTCCCCGCCGCAGCGCGGCTCGGGCGCCGCGCCCGACGGCGGCGCCGAGGTACCGGACGGCGGAGCGGACGTGGGCGCGCGGGTCGGGGACGCCTCGCCGATGCCCTCGGGGCGGCCCGCCTCGCCGAAGGATCCGGTCACGCCCTCGTCGGTCTCCCCCAAGTCCACGAAGGCGTCCACCCCGCCCTCGGCGCCCACCTCGCCGTCCCGCAGCGTCCCGGAGCGGCCCTCGCAGCGGCCGAGCTCCCCCAGCGCGACCAGCACTCCTTCGCCCACGAAGACGTCCCCCGCGCCCTCGTCGTCACCGCCGACCGCCGAGCCCTCGTCGTCGGCGCACGAGGAGACCGCGTCGGAGCGGGCCAGTGAACCGCGGCCGCAGGCCGGGGAGCCGGCCTGACCGAAAAGGGTGTGTGAGCCGGGTCTCAACGATCCGGTTTGCCTCGGGGGGTGGGGGGTGCGTATGGTGGTAGATCGTTTGATCCCATTTGCCCGGCGCCGTCAAGAGAGCGCCGCGTGGCGCGTACTCTCCCTTGCCGTGGCTGGACCGCATTGAGGCGGTCGATTTGCTGAATTGCGAATACACGGAGTTGCGGGCGCGTGCCGAGACTCCGGAAGGTTTCGCATTTCGCATGTCCATTTCCACTGAGAACACCGTCGACCAGGCCGTCGAGAACGACATCGACACCGACACGATCGACACCGACACCGTCGACATCATCGAGAACGACGAGCCCACCATGACGTTCGCCGACCTCGGTCTCCCCGAGGCCGTCGTCCGCAAGCTCGCGCAGAACGGTGTGACCACCCCGTTCCCGATCCAGGCCGCGACCATCCCGGACGCCCTGGCCGGCAAGGACATCCTCGGCCGTGGCCGCACCGGCTCCGGCAAGACCCTCTCGTTCGGTCTGCCGACGATGGCCCGCCTGGCCGGCGCCCGCAGCGAGAAGCACAAGCCGCGCGCCGTCATCCTCACCCCGACCCGCGAGCTCGCCATGCAGGTCGCGGACGCCCTGCAGCCGTACGGCGACCAGGTCGGCCTCAAGATGAAGGTCGTCTGCGGCGGTACGTCGATGGGCAACCAGATCTACGCCCTGGAGCGCGGCGTCGACATCCTCGTCGCCACCCCGGGCCGCCTGCGCGACATCATCAACCGTGGCGCCTGCGACCTGAGCAACGTCGAGGTCGCCGTCCTCGACGAGGCCGACCAGATGTCCGACCTGGGCTTCCTGCCCGAGGTCACCGAGCTGCTCGACCAGGTTCCGGCCGGCGGCCAGCGCATGCTCTTCTCCGCCACCATGGAGAACGAGATCAAGACGCTCGTCAGCCGCTACCTGAAGGACCCGGTCTCCCACGAGGTCGACAGCGCCCAGGGCAACGTCACGACGATGTCGCACCACATCCTCGTCGTGAAGCCCAAGGACAAGGCCCCGGTCACCGCGGCCATCGCCTCCCGCAAGGGCCGCACGATCATCTTCGTCCGCACCCAGCTGGGCGCCGACCGCATCGCCGAGCAGCTCCGCGACGCCGGTGTCGAGGCCGACGCGCTGCACGGCGGCATGACGCAGGGCGCGCGTACCCGCGTCCTGGAGGACTTCAAGAAGGGCTACGTCAACGCGCTCGTCGCCACCGACGTCGCCGCCCGAGGCATCCACGTCGACGACATCGACCTGGTCCTGAACGTGGACCCGGCCGGTGACCACAAGGACTACCTGCACCGCGCGGGCCGCACGGCGCGTGCCGGCCGTACCGGCACGGTCGTCTCCCTGTCGCTGCCGCACCAGCGCCGCCAGATCTTCCGCCTCATGGAGGACGCGGGCGTCGACGCCGGCCGCCACATCATCCAGGGCGGCGCCGCCTTCGACCCGGAGGTCGCCGAGATCACCGGCGCCCGCTCCATGACCGAGGTCGAGGCCGAGTCCGCGGGCAACGCCGCGCAGCAGGCCGAGCGCGAGGTCACCGACCTCACCAAGCAGCTGGAGCGCGCCACCCGTCGCGCCGCCGAGCTGCGCGAGCAGGCCGACCGCCTCACCGCCCGCGCCGCCCGTGACCGCGGCGAGGACGAGGAGGGCGTGGCCGCGGCCGTCGCCGCCGCGCAGGAGGCCGCGGCCGAGCAGGTCGCCCAGGCCGCCGCCGCTGCCGCCGAGGCGTCGCAGCGCGAGGAGCGTTCGTTCTCGGACCAGCCGCGTCAGCGCCGCGACGAGCGGGGCAACTTCGAGCGCCGTGACAACCGTGGCGGCGACAAGGGTGGCTTCCGTCGCGACAACGACCGTGGCGGTGACCGTGGTGGCTTCCGCCGCGACGACCGTGGTGGCGACAAGGGTGGCTTCCGCCGGGACAACGACCGTGGCGGCTTCAACCGCAACGACCGTGGCGGCGACCGTGGTGGCCGTTCTTTCGAGCGTCGTGACGACCGCGGCGGCGACCGTGGCGGCTTCCGTCGCGACGACCGTGGCGGCGACAAGGGCGGCTTCCGCCGCGACGACCGCCGGGACAACGACCGTGGCGGCCGTTCCTTCGAGCGCCGTGACGACCGCGGCGGCGACCGTGGTGGAGACCGTGGCGGCTTCCGCCGGGACAACGACCGCGGCGGCTTCAACCGCGACGACCGTGGCGGCCGCCCCTTCGAGCGCCGTGACAACGACCGTGGTGGCTTCCGCCGCGACGACCGTCCGTCGGGCCACCGGGGCAGCGACCGTCCGTTCAACCGCGACCGTCAGGGCGACCGCCCCTCCGGCGGCCACCGCCCCTACGGCCGTCGTGACGACCACCGTGGCGCCGGCTCCGGCTCGGGCTCCGGCTCGTCCTTCGGCCGCCGCGACGACAAGCCGCGCTGGAAGCGCAACGGCTGACCGTTCCTGACGTGACAAGGCCGCGGCCCCACTCCCTCACGGGGGTGGGGCCGCGGCCTTTCCGCGTCACCGGGTCACCGCGTCACCGGCGCGCGTACGGGAGTTGGGCCTTGATCGGCCGCATGCGGCGCCCCCGGCGAGGGAATCGCTGGGGGCATGACAAGTGATGCCAGCAGAGCCACTGACGGACAGCAGTCGGCCGTGGCCGCGGGCTCCGACGAGGAGCGCCTCGCCCAGCTCGGTTACACGCAGGTCCTCGCCCGCCGCATGTCGGGCTTCTCGAACTACGCCGTCTCCTTCACGATCATCTCGGTCCTCTCGGGCTGTCTGACGCTGTATCTGTTCGGCATGAACACGGGCGGCCCCGTGCTCATCACCTGGGGCTGGGTCGCCGTCGGCCTGATGACCCTCTTCGTGGGCCTGGCGATGGCCGAGATCTGCTCGGCGTATCCGACGTCGGCGGGGTTGTACTTCTGGGCGCACCGGCTCGCTCCGGAGCGCAGCGCGGCGGCGTGGGCCTGGTTCACCGGTTGGTTCAACGTGCTCGGTCAGGTGGCGGTGACCGCCGGCATCGACTTCGGTGCGGCGTCCTTCCTGGGCGCGTACCTGAATCTCCAGTTCGGCTTCGAGGTGACAGCGGGCCGCACGATCCTTCTCTTCGCCGGGATCCTGCTGCTGCACGGACTCCTCAACACCTTCGGCGTACGCATCGTCGCCTTCCTCAACAGCGTCAGCGTGTGGTGGCACGTGCTGGGCGTCGCGCTGATCGTGGGCGCGCTGGCCTTCGCGCCGGACAGTCACCAGTCGGCGTCCTTCGTCTTCGGCGAGTTCGTGAACAACACGGGCTGGGGCAGCAGCGCGTACGTCGTCCTCATCGGGCTGCTGATGGCGCAGTACACCTTCACGGGCTACGACGCGTCGGCGCACATGACGGAGGAGACGCACGACGCGTCCACGGCGGGCCCCAAGGGGATCGTCCGCTCGATCTGGACGTCGTGGATCGCCGGCTTCGTCCTCCTGCTCGGCTTCACCTTCGCGATCCAGTCGTACGAGGGCGCGCTGAACTCGCCCACGGGCGCGCCGCCCGCCCAGATCCTCCTGGACGCCCTCGGCGCGATGGCCGGAAAGCTGCTGCTCCTGGTCGTGATCGGCGCCCAGCTGTTCTGCGGGATGGCGTCCGTGACCGCCAACAGCCGCATGATCTACGCCTTCTCGCGCGACGGCGCCCTGCCGTTCTCCCGCGTGTGGCACACGGTCAGCCCGCGCACCCGCACCCCCGTCGCGGCGGTCTGGCTCGCGGCGGCGGGCGCCCTGGTCCTCGGCCTGCCCTACCTGATCAACGTCACGGCGTACGCGGCCGTGACCTCGATCGCCGTCATCGGCCTCTACATCGCGTACGTGATCCCGACGCTGCTGCGGCTGCGCAAGGGCGACGAGTTCGAGCGGGGGCCGTGGCACCTGGGCCGCTGGTCGAAGCCGATCGGTGTGGTGGCGGTGGCCTGGGTCGTCGTCATCACGATCCTCTTCATGCTGCCGCAGGTCTCCCCGGTCACCTGGGAGACCTTCAACTACGCCCCGATCGCGGTCCTCGTGGTCCTCGGTTTCGCGGGCACCTGGTGGGCGGTGTCGGCCCGGCACTGGTTCCTGCGCTGACGCTCCGTCCGGCGCGCGAGGACCGGTAAGCCGATACCCGATCGGCCTCCCGGCCTCGTCGGGCTATGCTCGGGGGTGCGTCGGCTCAGGTCGGCGTGTGGACCCTTAGCTCAATTGGCAGAGCAGTGGACTTTTAATCCATTGGTTGTGGGTTCGAGTCCCACAGGGTCTACGAGTGTGGGGGAGGGGCCAGCCCCTCCGACCTGCCGGGCGGCGCCCGGGTCGGCTTCGGTCGGCTCGGGCGCCGTTGTGTTTGCGGGGCGGGCATCCGGAGCCGGGAGTTCAGGTATCTGAACATCGGGCATGTGGGCCCGAACGACCCCCGCGTGCACGAGTACGCTCGAAGGACGGCCGCCCCGGACCCGGCCCTCTCCGTGCAGTTTGTTCCGCGCAACAGAGGCTCTGCGCATGTGAAGCACCATCCTTGCCAGAGGAGATGGGGCGCATGAGCCCTCGTTCCGATCTGTCCGAATCGACCGCCCGGTCGGCGTTCCCCGTCCAGTTCGACGACTGCCGTGTGGTGCGCGCGCACGGTGAGCTGGACGTGACCACCGTGCCCCGCCTGGAGCGGGCCCTGCGCCAGGTCCGTACCGGGCAAGGCCGGCTCCGTCTCATCGTGGACCTGAGCGCGGTGACCTTCGCGGACGGCAGCATCCTTGAACCGCTGTGCGAGGCGTGGGCCGAGAGCCGGGAGCGGCACGGCTGGACCCGGGTCGTCTACACCCGGTCGGCGACCTCCCTGGTCTTCCGGGCCGGTGGCCTCGCCGACCGGTTCCCGGGCTACGCGAGCGTTCAGGACGCCCGGCACGGGGCGGGAGGGCACCAGGCTCGGCACGACGGCGAGCGGTGACCGGCAACGGCATGGCCGAGGTGCTGCGGTGCCTGCGCCCGGGGAGCGACAAGGACCCCGCGGCTGCCGGCGCGCAGGCCCTGGGAGTCGAGGGCGTTGCCGTGTCCGTGTTCGCTCGGTCCCCGGCGGAGGCGGACAGCGCGCGGGCGCCCGAGCCGTTGTGGTGTTTTCCCGAACTGAGCCTGCGGTTCGAGGAGTTGCAGTTCACCCTCGGCGAGGGGCCCGGGCCCGATGCCGCGCGCGCCGGGGTCCCGGTCCTCGAACCGGACCTTCAGCGGGTGCGGCCCGAACGCTGGCCCGTGCTGCTGCCCGCCGCGCGACAGCTCGGGGTGTACGGCGTGTGCTGCTTCCCGCTGGCTCTGGGGGGCGCGCGGCTCGGCCTGTTGACCTTGTTGTGCGACGGGGGCGCTCTCAGCGACAGACAACTCAGGGACACGAACACGCTGACCGCCGCCCTGATCGCGGCGCTGCTCGGCGACCGGGGGCCCGCCGGACAGCGGATCGGGAGCAACGGGAGCGCCGTGGACGACGACCGGCTGTGGCCGCCGGAAGGGCTTCAGCGGGCCGTGGTGCACCAGGCCACGGGCATGCTCAGCGTCCAGCTGGGCACCTCGATGGGCGACGCCCTGGTGCGGCTGCGCGCCGCGGCGTACGGCAGCGAGCGTTCCCTCGGTGACGTCGCGGAGGACATCGTGGCCCGACGGCTGCGCTTCGACGACGGAACCCAAGACGATGGCAACGGGCCTCATTTGCCCGAAAGTGGAGAGGGATGATCAGCATGGCCCGGGAACAGCGGCTCGCCGAAGTGTTCGTCGAGATCGCGGATTCGCTCATCGACGACTTCGACGTACTCGACCTCTTGCAGCGGCTGTCCGCGCGCTGCGTGGAACTCCTCGACGTATCGGCCGCGGGCATTCTGCTCGCCGACCCACAGGGTGAACTCCAGGTCATCGCCGCGTCGGACGAGCACACGCGGCTCCTCGAGCTGTTCGCCCGGCAGTACGACCAGGGGCCGTGCGTGGAGTGCTTCCGCAGCGGCGCGGCCCGGACGAACATCGACCTGAGGCGTCCGGAGTCGGCCGCGGACTGGCCGCACTTCACACCGGCCGCCCACGAGATCGGCTTTCGGGCGACGCATGCGATTCCGCTGCGGCTGCGCGACCGGGTGGTTGGTGCCCTGAACCTCTTCCAGCGGACCGAGCGCCGCTTGGGAGGGGACGAGATCGCCCTCGCCCAGGCGCTGGCGGACGTCGCCACGATCACGATTCTTCAGCAGCGCACGCTGGAGCAGTCCCACGTCGAGAACACGCAGCTGAACACCGCGCTGACCAGCCGCATCCTGGTGGAGCAGGTCAAGGGCGTGCTCGCCGAGCGCTGGGACACCTCCGTCGACGAGGCGTTCGCCGCGTTCCGGTCCTACGCCCGCTCCCACCATCTGCGGCTCACGGAGCTGGCCAGGCGTGTCGTCGACGGCACGTTCGACACCGCGGTGATCCCGGCCCCGGACACCACCAACGCCACCCCGTGAGGGCCGGGTCGTCGCTCAGAGATCGAGGAGCAGGACCGTGCGGTGGGGCCGCACCGGGATCCCGTACGAGCTGTCCGGGGCGTCCCGCCAGCCCCAGGACCGCAGTGCCGCATGGGTCCATACGTCGGACCTGTCGACCAGGGTGATGCCCGTGGAGTGACCGTGGTCGGCGAGGAGTCGGCGTTGCAGACGCCGGGCCAGGTTCCAGTCCTGGTGCGGTGACTGCACCCGCGCCCGACGCGGCACCACGATCTCGCGTATCTCGAAGAGCCCGCGGTGCAGCGGGAATCCGTAGGCGTACGCCGTCATCGTGGAGTTCTCCGCGATCAGCAGGCCGAAGCCGGGGCGCCGGATGTCGCTCATCAGGCGGCGCAGGAAGGCGTGGGTCACCCGGTCCCACTGCCCGGCTTCCGCACCGCAATTGGCCGCGTACAGCGCGCCGAGTTCCTGGAGCCGGTCGTCGACCTGGCCCCGGGCCAGCGGAAGAATCCGCTCGGCCTCCAAGGGCGAGGGGCCCTGCTCCTTGTGGCGCGAGGGCGCCCGGTCGTCGGCGGGCCGCACCGTACGCCCGCTCATGAGACGGACCCGCACCTTCCGTACCGCACCGGTCGCGGAACGGCCCCCGGCGGGAATCCGAAGAACATCGCCAGGGGCCGATCCGGCGAGAGAACGCCCTCCCCCTTCGGCGTCTGCTCGCCTGCCTCGTCCCCTGCGACTCCTGAACGCGGGAGTGCCCCGGTGATGGCTGTCCGGAGGGACGTGGCGCCGGAGCCGCGGGTGTCGACTTCGCGGGTCCGGCCGTTTTCATGACCGCACCCGGGGTCGCGGGGTACGTAGAAGAGGAACCTACCCGTCATCAGGCTCGACATGCGGCTGCTTTCCTTCTGGATCGAGGAGTTGCGGGCGAGGTGCGGGCGACCTGTGCGGTGCGTGGGTCATGGGTGGGCCGGGGCCCGCCGGTGCATGTCGCCTCCCCGCCGGACACGCGGCGTCGGGGGCTGCCCCAGAGTGAACGGCGAGGAAGGGAGCGGGTGTTCCGGGGTGATCGGGCACCGGCGTACGGATGTCCTCGTCTCCTTCACCGTACTCCTGCCCTACGGGAAACGGGCCGGACGTACGCTGGGGCCACCGGGTGCTCCTCGTATGCCGACTCCGTTCGGCGTCGCTTCCGGTGCACCACGACACCGGGCTTTGCCGTCATGCCGGCCCGCAGAAGGGTGTGCGTCATGAACGCACCCACCGCTCACCGCAGTTCGGCCACCCACGGTGGACTCGACGCGTACCCGCCCGCCCGTCTCGCCCTGCGCCCGCCGACTTTCCCGCCGGGTCCTGTGTGCGGAGCCTGGTGGCCCCGCAGCGACGATCTGTCCGCCGAACTGGCCGCGCTCACCGATGTGTTCGACGTGTCGCGCGGGCTGGTGACCCGGATCGCGTCCAGCCGGGGAAGCTGGCCGAAGGAGCCGCGCATCCTGCCCGTGACGGGGCACACGGTCACGGCCACGTGGTGCGTGTCCGGCCTCGACCCGCACACGATCCGGCTCTTCTCGCACGGTGTGGGCCGCTGGGACCTGCTCGTCGTCCCACCGCGCAGTACGCCCGACGAGGCCGCACGGCTGATGATCGCGGCCGCCGACCCCGCCCTCCGCCTCACCGGGACCGCGCTGATGGCGAGCGAGGGCTGCTCCTCCGCTTGAGGAACCTTCGACGACGTCGATGACGGGCGGCCCGGAATCGTCTGCGGCCCCGGCCGTAGGAGTACCGTTGAAGGTACCCAGGGCATTTCGCACTCCGGCATCCACGCAGGTCTCGTCCTCGGTGAGCCATTGGCATCGGGGACGGCCGCCGTGCCGCTCCGAAGACGGGTTCGCATCATGACCGCGAGCACCACGTCCCTCCGCACCGCCCTACCGCCTCCGCTCTCCCCCGCACGTGTGGCGCTCAAGTCCCCCACCGGTCACGGTCTGCTCGATGGTGCCTGGTGGCCCCGTTCACGCGACCTGGCCGCCGAACTCCCCGGCCTGGTGGACGTACTCGATCCGTTGTGGGGCCGGATCACGCGCGTCGCCGTCAACCCGATGCTGTGGCCCGTCGTCCCGCGGAAGGTGACCCTCCACGAGCGCGTCCTGAAGGTCGGCTGGTTCACCCCCGAACTCGACCCGCACAAGCTGCTGTTGCTGTCCTACGGGACCGGCCGCTTCGACCTGCTGGTGATCCCGCCCGAGACGGACGACGCGAGCGCCGAGCGGCTCATGGCCGCAGCCTGCGCCCCGGGCGGTCCGCCGCTGACCGCCACCGATCTCATGGCCGCCGAGACCGTGCACCGGCAGGGCGCCGCGGTCCTCGACCGGACGCAGAGCGCCCAGGAGTCGTGGGAGTACGAGGGCGGCGCGACGTCCACCCACGCCGTCCCCACGGCCGTGGGGCGGTGAGGGCCATGGACTCCGCACTCACGGCAGCCGCGATTCTGGTGCTGATCACCATCGGCGCCTACCTGATCCACCGGCTCAACGCACAGCAGGCGGGAAGGATCGCCGTCCGGGCGCGCCGCCGCCACGACCGCATCACGCAGAAGCAGGCCCACTGAGCGGGGCCGCGTCGAAGGTACCGGGAGGGGAGTCCGGATGGACGAGGTGTATCTGCGCAGGCTCAGCCGATGGCAGGCCGAACAGCAGCGGGAGGAGGTTGCCGACGTGTACGTCGCGGCGTACCGCGCCGCGGCCGGGTCCGAGTACCGGGACCGGACGAGCTTCCAGCGCCGCTTCGAACAGCATGTGCGGCACGACGGGTTCGACATGATCGTCGCCGACTCGCCCGGCGTCGTCGGCTGCGCCTACGGGTACCGCCTGGAGCGCGACGGGGCGTGGTGGGCCGACTTCCCCGTCGAGGTGACACGGCAGACGGAGGAACTCACCGCGTCCGGGCGGGTGTTCGTGCTCACCCAACTGATGGTGCTGCCCGCGCACCGCCGCCGCGGCGTCGCGACCCGCCTCGGGGACCTGCTGTTCTCCCGCCACACCCAGGACCTCGTGGTGGCCGGTGTGGACGCGGACAGGCGTGCGGCCGGGGTCGGGCAGCTGCTCCGGGCGTGGGGCTGGAAGGCGCTGCCGGCCTCGGGGGCGGGCGCGGAGGAATCGGGCCGGGAGGTGTGGACGCGCGGGCCCCTGCGGTAGCCGGTTCGACGCTCAACTCGGGCCCTGCCAAAGCGTGTTGGGCAACGCTCAGGGGTTGGTGGCCTCGCGGGCGGTCTCGCCCACCAGGCTGGCGATCTGGGCCCGGGAGGAGAAGCCGAGTTTGGTCAGGATGTGCTCGACGTGCGCGTCGGCGGTGCGCTTGGAGATGACGAGGCGCTGCGCGATCTGCCGGTTCGACAGGCCCTCGGCGACCAGCGTGGCGACCTCGCGCTCCCGGCGGGTCAGCACACCCAGCGGTGTGACCTGCTCGTCGGGTTCGGGGGTGGTGACGGGCGGCTCGTCGCCGGTGGCCCGGGCGATCACCTGGTCCAGCGGCGCGGTGGCGCCGCCGCGGAACGCCGCCTCGTACGCGGTCTCGCCGAGCACCTGCTTGGCCTTCCGCTCGGCCGCGTACTGGAACTCCTGGAGCATGCTCACGCCGAACATCGGCACGGCACCGCACCTGCGGTAGAGGCCGGCGACGGCGCCCAGCAGCCAGGCCGCCCGCACGCAGTGCTCGGGCTCCTCGGCGGCGATCCAGGCCAGGGGTTCCAGGCAGTGCGCGATGCAGAGGTAGTCCTCCAGGTCGTACTTGCAGCGGGCACCGACGCGGGCGAGCCGCGCGGACTCCTCGTGGTCGCCCATCAGCCACAGGGCGACCGCCTTGTGGCAGGCGGCCCAGCCCCGGTTCCAGCGCTCCTCCGGACCGGCCATGGACAGCGTGACGTCGTAGTTGTCGCAGGCGGCCTCCAGGTCGCCCAGCAGCATGTGCAGGAAGCCCAGGTGGTACCCGTACATGAGGATGCCGACCTGGTCGTCGAGTGCGCGCAGCGTGACGTGCGCGGCCTCGTACAGCTCCACCGCCGCCTCGGGTCGGCCCATCGCCATGTGGACGCAGCCCAGGATGGCCCGCGCGTGCGCGTGCAGCCGCTCGTCCCCGAGCTGTACGGCGATGTCGCAGGCCTCCTCCAGCATCCGCGGCAGCTCGGGGGAGTGGTCGCCCTGGATGGCGGCGTACCAGCCCGCGTACCGCAGGGCCATGGAGCGCTCGGCGACTGGTTCGGGTACGAGTTCGAGCCCCTTGTGCAGCCAGTACCGGCCCTCCGACAGGCGTGAGGCGCAGAACCAGTACGCCCACAGCGTCGTGGCGAGCGTCAGGCCGGTGTGGGCCTGACCCGGTGAGGAGTAGGAGAACTCCAGCGCCACCCGCAGGTTCGCGCGCTCGCGCAGCAGCCGGTGGAAGCGCGGCATCTGTTCGTCGCCGGACCATTCGGCCTCGAACCACCGGGCCAGCTCCAGGTAGTGGTCGCGGTGACGCACCTGCACGGCGTGCCCGTCGGCGTACTCGATCAACTGCTCCGCCCCGTACTCGCGCAGGGTGTCGAGCAGCCGGTAGCGGACCTCGCCGGCGTCGTCGGCCCGCAGCACCACCGACTTGTCGACGAGCCCGATCAGCTGCTCGACGACCTCGTCGGCGGGCAGCGCGTCGTCGGCGCAGACGACCTCCACGGACGGCAGGTCGAAGTCGCCCGCGAACACCGAGAGCCGGGCCCACAGCAGCCGTTCCTGCGGAGAGCACAGGTCGTGGCTCCAGTCGATGGCCGTCCGCAGGGTCTTGTGCCGCGGCAGGGCCACCTTGCTGCCGCCGGTGAGCACGCGGAACCGGCTGCTGAGGCGGTCCACGATCTGTTCGAGGGACAGGGCGCGCAGCCGCACCGCCGCCAGCTCGATGGCCAGCGGGATCCCGTCGAGCCGACGGCACAGGGCGGCGACGGCCCCGCGGTTGTCGTCGTTCAGCGTGAACCCGGGCACCACGGCCGAGGCGCGGTCGGCGAAGAGCTGCATGGCGTCGGTGGTGGTGGGCTGCCCGTCCTGCGCGGAGGGCACGGCCAGCGGCATGAGGGGGAAGGTGTGCTCACCGGGTACGTCGAGGGGTTCGCGGCTGGTCGCGAGGATCCGCACCGAGGGCGCGCTGCGCAGCAGGACGTCGGCGAGCATCCCGCAGGCGTCCACGATGTGCTCGCAGGTGTCTAGCACCAGCAGCAGTTCCCGGTCCTCCAGGTGGTCCACGAGGACGTCGAGCTGCGAGCGGTTCGGCTGTTCCGGCAGGCCGAGGGCGGCCGACACCGAGTGCGCCAGCAGATCGGGGTCCTTCAGGGAGGACAGCTGCACCATGCAGACGCCGTCGTCGAGTCCTCCGGCCAGCTGGGCGGCGACGCGCAGCGCGGTCCTGGTCTTGCCGACGCCGCCGGGCCCGAGAAGGGTCACCAGGCGGACCCTGCCGAGGAGTTGGGTGGCCGCGCCGATCTCCTTGGACCGGCCGACGAAGCTCGTCACCTCGATCGGAAGATCACCTGGGCGCCGCTCAGCTTTCACTGCGATCGCCTCTTCCCGGTGAACAGGTCGGCAGGGAGAGAAGCACCGTAATCGGCGCTGCCCGGCACCGGCCCCCGTAGTCCGAAAGAGTCCGGAAGAGTCCGAAAGAGTCAGAAGAAGTTCGAAGGCCGCAATAAGGGTGCAAGAAGTGCGCAAGAGGAGCGAGGAAGGCGACATGTGGCCCGTGAGGAAGGCCGCGCGTGGCCGCCCCCGACCGGCGCAACAGATCCTGCGGTCACCGCCCGCACGCGTCAGGCTGCCAATGATCCGACCGGAGGTGTTGCATGGCAGCGGGCGCACGGACGCGACGCGTTCTTCTGGGGAGCCTCGTCCCCTTGCTGGTGGTGGCCGCGACGGCCTGCGGCGGGTCCACACGGACCGACTCCGACGTGGGCGCGCACCCCGAGCACCGGCCCTCCGGCGGCCTCTTCGCCCACCCCGGCGTCCTGGTCGACCAGGGCCAACTGGACGCGGTCCGCGACCACGTGGCCCGTAAGCAGGAGCCGTGGATCTCCGCGTACAAGGAGATGAGCGACAGCAAGTACGCCGACCTCGACTACAAGGCCAAGCCGTACGCGACCGTGGAGTGCCCCTTCGACGCCGAGGCAGGGCAGGGCTGCGTCGAGGAGCGCGAGGACGCCATCGCCGCCTATACGCAGGCCCTGCTGTGGAACGTCACCCGCGACAGGGCCCACGCCGCCAAGGCCGTCGAGATCATGAACGCCTGGGCGGACAGGATCACCGGGCACACCGCGGACAACGCGGGGCTGCAGGCCGCCTGGGCCGGCACCTCCTGGGCGAAGGCCGGCGAGCTGATGCAGTACACGTACGAGGACTGGCCGGACGGGCAGGAGCTGAAGTTCCAGCGGATGCTGCGCGAGGCCTATCTGCCCGAAGTGCGGGGCGGCTCCGCCGACTTCAACGGCAACTGGGACCTGGTGATGGCCGACGCGACGATGAGCATGGCCGTCCACCTCAACGACCGGAAGGCCTTCGACCAGGCCGTCGGGCACTTCCGCAACCGGGTCCCCGCGTACTTCTATCTGTCCTCCGACGGGCCGCTGCCGGTGAAGCCGAAGGGCAGCGGCATCGACACCCCGCAGGAACTGCGGACGTACTGGTTCGGGCAGAAGACCTTCAAGGACGGGCTCGCCCAGGAGACCTGCCGCAACTTCAAGCACGCCAGCTACTCCCTCGCCGCCACCTCCCACATGGCGGAGACCGCCTGGCACCAGGGCGTCGACCTGTACGGGGAGGTGAAGGACCGGCTCGCCGCCGCGCTCGAACTGCACTCCAAGTACCAGCTGGGCGCCAAGGCCCCGACCTGGCTGTGCGGCGGGAAGGTGCAGCGGGACATGGGGCCCGACACGGAGGTGGGCCTTCAGCACCTGAACGGACGGCTGAAGATGGACCTCCCGCAGACCGAGAAGCTCACCCGCCAGCAGCGGCCTGAGGGGACGGACGACCTGTTCGTGGCCTGGGAGACGCTCACGCACGCCGCCGCGTGAGCCGTGGCGTGAGCCGCCGCGTGGGCCTCGTGGGAAGCGATTCGCGTTCACTCCCCCTGATGGCGTAGAGTTGTGAACACAACGGCGCGGGGTGGAGCAGCTCGGTAGCTCGCTGGGCTCATAACCCAGAGGTCGCAGGTTCAAATCCTGTCCCCGCTACTGAAGACCGAGGCCGGAATCTCATCGAGATTCCGGCCTCGGTTTCTTTGTGCCGCGATGCCGCTGTGGCGCCCCGTGTGGCCCCTGTACCGCCGGTGTTGCGCACGTCACTTTCCCCACCCGTACGGCCCACTCCTGCTCGCCCCGGCGTCCCCGTGCAGGAACTCTTGGTGAGACGCCGGAAGCTGGCAGGGAACGGCAGGAGACGAGTGGTGGGGAAGCGAACAGGAGGTACCGGCGCGAGACGGAAGCGGCACGGCTCCGAGAACGTGAGGGTCCGGCTCTTCCTGCGGCTGCTGCCCCTGCTGCTCGTCATCGGCGGCGCGGTCTACGAGTACGTCACTCCCAGCGGCTTCCCGGGCGCCCCCTTATTCAGTGCGGCACCGCTGGTGGCCGCCCCGTTCTTCTCGCTCGGCGCGACGATGCTGGTCGGCGTCGTGTCGATCGGCGCGATCACCGCCGTGCACCTGCGCTTCACGGAGCACCTCGACTCGGTGTTCGTCACCGAGATCGTCACCGTGGCCACCGTCTGCCTGCTGGCCTGTCTGCTCAACCGGATCGTGCGCCGCAGCTACGAGGAGCTGGCCTCCGCCCGCGAGATCGCCCAGGCCGCGCAGTTGGCCGTACTGCCCAGGCCCCCCGGGCGGCTCGGCGGCTTCGTCATCGCGGCGCGCTACGAGGCGGCGCAGGCCGACGCGTTCATCGGCGGTGATCTGTACGCGGTCCAGGACACCCCGCACGGCATCCGGATCATCGTCGGCGACGTGCGCGGCAAGGGCATGGGCGCGGTCGCCGCGGTCGCCGTCGTCATCGGCGCGTTCCGGGAGGCGGCCGAGCAGGAGGGTTCCCTGGAGGCGGTCGCCCAGCGCCTCGAGCGGGCCCTGGCGCGCGAGGGCACCCGGCGCAGCGGCATCGACGACTTCGAGGGCTTCACCACCGCGGTGCTCGTCGAGATCCCGCACGGCGTCGAGCTCGTCCGCGTCCTCAACCGCGGCCACCCCAGCCCGCTGTTGCTGCTCGGCGACGGCGCCGTGCGCGCGCTCGATCCGTGCCAGGCGGCGCTGCCGCTCGGCATGAGCGAACTCGGCAGCTGGCCCGACCGGGCCGTCGAGGCGGCGTTCCCGTCCGCGGCCACGCTGTTGCTCTACACCGACGGGCTCTCCGAGGCGCGCGACCCGAGCGGCCGCTTCTACGATCCGGCGGCCCGGCTCTCCGGACGCGTCTTCCCGGGGCCGGAGGAACTCCTCGCGGCCCTCGCCGTGGAGGTGCGCGCGCACACCGGCGACGGGACGAAGGACGACATGGCGCTGCTCGCCGTGCGGCGCGGCTGAGTTCCTTGATCGTTGTTACCAGAGGTAGTCGAACGGCGTCGCTCCGCATAACAATTGACGCACCATCAGCTGTGCGGACGTTTGAGAGGTGCGATCAACTCGCCCTATTCCACCCGCTCATGTCCCGATAAGTCCTGGCCAGAGTCGTGAACGATCAGTGGGAAGCGCTTGGAATTACTGTCTGCTGTCTATTAACGTTCGATAACGCAGCGCGGTCGTCCCAGCCGTCACAAGAGATGGCTCCGTGCGCACACGCTCAATCCCGCAAGGGAACCGGGGAACCACCAACTTGGGGTGAATCGGACGCTCTTCCTGTCCAAGGAGGCGTTCGTAGGAGACCTTCCTGCTCCGAACCCGTCAGCTAACCCGGTAGGCGAGAAGGAAGGAAAGGAGAGCGCCCCCGTGGCGTCGAACCGGCCTGCCCCCGACTTCTTCTACGGCCCCGAAGACGACTTCGGCGTCGAGCAGGAGACCTGGGAGGAGTGGAACCCCACCGAGGAGTCCATCGCTCCCGTCCGCGGTAGGCATCGCGTAGCCCGCCGCCGTGGTGGATTCGCTCGCAGCTCCACTGTTCTCGGCGTCGGCGTGGTCGCCGCCGTCGGTGCGGGCGGCATCGCCACCGCACAGGGCGGCAAGCCGCCGGTCCACATCTCCATGCCCGACCTGTCGGCGGTCAAGGACTCGCTGCCCGAGGCCAAGTCGCTGCCGGGCGTGGGCTCGCTGATATCCGACGGCTCGGACTCCGATTCCGACTCCGGCGCCACGGCCTCCCCGCTGAGCGGCGCCGGTGTCACCCAGGCCGAGGCCGCCGACGGGCAGACCGGCGCCGGCGAGGCGCTGCGGGCCCGCATCATGCAGCAGGCCGAGACGCAGCAGGACGCGGCCGACGCCACCGCGAAGCAGGCCGCCGAGGAGGCCGCCGCGAAGCAGGCGGCAGCCGAGGCCGCCGCCAAGCAGGACGCGGCCAAGGCCAAGGCCCTCGCCGAGAAGAAGGAGGCCGAGGCGGAGGCCCGCCGCAAGGCCGAGGAAGAGCGCCTCGCCAAGCTCGCCAAGAGCTTCAAGCTCCCGGTCGCCTCGTACACGCTCTCCGGCACCTTCGGTCAGCCCGGCTCCATGTGGTCCTCCGGCTATCACACGGGCCTGGACTTCGCCGCCTCCACCGGTACCCCGATCCGCGCCATCCACTCCGGCACGGTCACCGAGGCCGGCTGGGCGGGCGCGTACGGCTACCGCACGGTGCTCACCCTCGACGACGGCACCGAGCTGTGGTTCTGCCACCAGTCCTCGCTCAATGTCAGCGCGGGCCAGAAGGTCTCGACGGGTGACGTCATCGGCCGTGTGGGCGCCACGGGCAATGTCACCGGGCCGCACCTCCACCTGGAGGTCCACCCCGACGGGCAGTCCACCGGGGTCGACCCGGCGTCCTGGCTGCGCGGCAAGGGCCTCACCCCCTGAGCAACTGAACTCCGGCGGTCCTGGCGCACACCCCCCGACGTCAGGGCTGCCGGTTTGCCCATTCTTGGGGCTCTTGGGGCGATTTCCGGTGTGATCGAGGAATGCCGTATTCCGTACGGGTGTTGAGTAGGGGCATGACTTCCTCTCGCTCTCTGCGCAAGCTCGGCACCTCCGACCTCGAGGTCTTCCCGCTGTCCCTCGGGGGCAACGTGTTCGGCTGGACCGCCGACGAAGCCACGTCCTTCGAGGTGCTCGACGCGTACGTCGCCGCGGGCGGCAACTTCATCGACACCGCCGATGTGTACTCGGCGTGGGTGGACGGCAACCGGGGCGGTGAGTCGGAGACCGTCATCGGCAAGTGGCTGGCCTCGCGCGGCCGCCGCGACGACGTCGTCATCGCCACCAAGGGCAGCCAGCACCCCGAGTTCCAGGGCCTGTCCGCCGCCAACATCAAGGCCGCGGCCGACGCCTCCCTGAAGCGCCTGGGCACCGACCACATCGACCTGTACTACACGCACTACGACAAGCCCGAGGTGCCGGTCGAGGAGATCATCGGCGCCCTCGACGAGCTGGTGAAGGCGGGCAAGGTGCGGCACATCGCCGCGTCGAACATCTCCGCCGAGCGCCTTCAGGCCTCCCTCGACTTCTCCGACCGCGAGAACCTCGCCCGGTACGTCGCGCTCCAGCCGCACTACAACCTCGTCTCGCGCGACACGTACGAGGGTGAGCTGCAGGACGTCGCCGCCCGCGCGGGCCTCGGGGCCGTGCCGTACTACGCGCTCGCGTCCGGCTTCCTGACCGGCAAGTACCGGCCGGGGCAGCAGGTGGACAGCGCCCGCGCCGCGAAGGCCGGCGCGTACCTGGAGACGGAGCGCGGCCAGAAGGTCCTGACCGCCCTCGACGAGATCGCGCAGGCGCACGACGCCGAGATCGCCACGGTCGCCCTCGCCTGGCTCGCCGCGCAGCCCACGGTCGCGGCGCCGATCGCGTCCGCGCGCATCGTCGAGCAGCTCCCGGCGCTGCTCGCGGTGGCGGACGTGGAGCTGACGCAGGCGGAACTCGACCGGCTGACCGCGGCCTCTCAGTAGCGGTACGGGTTGTCGTAGATGTACGCGGGGCCCTGCGTGTACGTGGGGCCCTGTGTGTACGCGGGGCCCTGCGCGAGTGGGCCCGCGTACACCGGGGGCAGCCACATCGGCGCCGCGATCTGGGAGCCGTACGCGAGCGCCGGGCGCGCGTAGTCGCGCCGCGCCCACAGTGCCTCCAGCAGCTCCTGCTCCCGTTCGACGTAGTCCGCGCCGGCCTTGCCCCTGCGGCCGCGGTGGCGAAGGAGCGCGAGGGATGTCGCGAAGTCCTCGTACTCGGCGACCGCCGTCGCGGCGGGCCGGCCGCCGTAGTGCGTCGCGAAGTCGCGGGCCAGGCGCCGCGCCTTGAGCGAACCGAGCGCGAACGGCTCGGGCGGGGCGAGCCAGCCCGCGGCGACGTAGGCGGGCAGCTCCTGGCGGATGGTGCGCAGCTCGCGCTGGCGTACGTACACCGCGAGCCAGGTGAGCACGCCGAACACCGGCACCATGAACGCGGCGTACACCGCGAAGAAGCCGTACTCGCCGAACGAGGACGAGCCGTTCCAGAACGCGTGCATGCCCATCGCGGCGAGCAGTCCGGCGAGCGGGAGCAGCATCCGGCGCAGTCGGCTGCGGCCCGGCGCCATGGCGGCGGCGATGCCGAAGCCGATGCCGGTGAGCACCGTGAACAGCGGGTGCGCGAACGGGGACATCACGATGCGCACGAAGAAGGTGGCGGCGGTGACCGAGGTCAGGCCGGCTCCGGTGCCGGAGAGCTGGTCGGTGCCGAAGGCGTTGCCGAGATAGAGGATGTTCTCGGTGAACGCGAAGCCGGTGGCGGTGACCCCGGCGATGACGACGCCGTCGACGATTCCGGTGAAGTCCCGTCTGCGGAACAGGAAGACGAGCAGCACGGCCGCCGCCTTCGCGGACTCCTCGACGATCGGGGCTATGACGGTGGCGCCGAGGGTGTCGGCACTGGACGGGTCGGCGGTCGCAGTCTCTATCCAGCGGGTCGCGAAGCTGTTGGCGACGATCGCTATCAGCGCCGCAGCGCACGCGCCCCACGCGAAGGAGAAGATCAAGTTCCGCCAGGGGCCCGGCTGTACGCGGTCCAGCCAGCGGAACGCGGATATCAGGAGGGGCACGGGCAGCACGGCGAGCCCGAGCCCGACCAGGAACCCCTCCGTGCCGGTCTGCTCGCGGACCATGGCGAGGATCACGACCCCGGAGACCGCGAGCAGCGCCGCGAGCGCGGTGGCCCGCACGCCCTTCCGCTCCCACCAGCGCGGATGCGGAACCGCACCGTGCGGGACCGCGCCGCTCGGGTGTGCGCCGAGGACGTCGTCCTGCCGGTGCGGATAGACGGGATACGAGGCCACCAATTGACCCTAACGAGGGATGCGGCCGACCGCGACGGGGCCGAGGAGATCCGGCCCGGGACAGCCCCTGGTTCTATCGACGTCGGAACAGCAGGTCGTGGACCACGTGGCTCTTGTTCAGGCCCTTGCCCTCGAAGCGGGTGAGCGGGCGGAAGTCGGGGCGGGGCGCGTAACCGCCGCCCTCGATGGTGTTCTCGTACTCGGGGTGGGCGGTGAGGACCTCGAGCATCTGCTCGGCGTAGTCCTCCCAGTCGGTCGCGCAGTGCACGACCGCGCCCGACTTGAGCGGTCCCGCCACCAGAGACAGGAATTCGGCCTGGATCAGCCGCCGCTTGTTGTGGCGCTTCTTGGGCCAGGGGTCGGGGAAGTACACGCGCAGCCCGTCGAGGCAGTCGTCCGGGAGCATGTCGCGCAGCAGCACGATCGCGTCGCCGTTCGCCACCCGTACGTTGTCGACCCCCGCGCGGTCCGCCAGGTTCAGCAGATTGCCCTGGCCGGGCGTGTGCACGTCGACCGCGAGGATGCCGGTCGTCGGGTCGTCCTGTGCCATCTGCGCCGTGGCCTCGCCCATGCCGAAGCCGATCTCCAGGACGACGCGCTCGACGCCGGGGAACAGCTCCGCGAGGTCGAGCCTGCGCTGCCCGTCGATGTCCAGGCCCCACTTGGGCCACAGCCGGTGCAGGGCGTCACCCTGCGCGTCGGTGACCCGTCCGCGACGGGGCTGAAAGCTGCGGATGCGGTGCTCGTAGTGCGACTGCGCGGGGTCGGGCCGGGGCCCATCGGGGAACCGCGGCTCGTTGGGGCGGGCGGTGGACGCGGGGGTTTCAGACGACTCAGACACAGTGGGCTCAATTTTACGGGCACTGCGAGCACGGCTCGGCAAATAGAGCCCCTGCGGCGATTGAGCAGCGGGGTCCGGGGCAGCGCCCCGATCTTTTCAGCCCCGCCGGCGTTTGAGGCGCGGGGCCCGAGGCGGAGCCCCGAGACGTCAACCCCGGCACCGGCCGAGAACCCCGGCACCGGCCGAGGTCACACCAGTGCCAGCACTCGCCGCGCAATCTCCCGCCCAATCGGCAGAGACGCCGTCGCCGCCGGCGAAGGCGCGTTCAACACGTGAACCGCCCGCGCCCCCTCCCGTATGAGGAAGTCGTCGACCAACGTCCCGTCCCGCAGCACCGCC
This sequence comes from Streptomyces sp. UC4497, assembly GCF_054871485.1. NCBI lineage: Bacteria > Bacillati > Actinomycetota > Actinomycetes > Kitasatosporales > Streptomycetaceae > Streptomyces > Streptomyces sp. UC4497. The sequence goes on from NZ_JBTYHB010000009.1 coordinate 273,911, forward strand.
TGCGCCCGCACCCCCGCCGCCACCGGCACCATGTCCTCCGCGCCGACCCCGGGCACCAGCCTCCGCACAGCCTTCGTGAACGCCGCCTTCGACAACGACCGGTGGATCTCACCCGCCCCGTAACGCCAGTGCCGCCCCGCCATCCGCCACGCCCCCGGCCAGGCCAACGTCCCGCCCACCTCGCGAGGCCGCACGACCCCCCACCCGTACCCCTCACGCGCGAGCGCCGGCACCGCGTTGGGCCCCACGTGCACGCCGCCGTCGATCCCGCGCGTCAGATGCACCCCGAGGAACGGGAACGCCGGATCCGGCACGGGGTAGACGAGCCCACGCACCAGGTCAGGCCGCCCGAGCTCGAAGTACTCGCCGCGGAACGGCACGATCCGCATCTCCGGGTCGTCCCCGGTCAACCGCGCCACCTCGTCGCACCGCAGCCCCGCGCAGTTGACGAGCACCCGCCCGCGCACCACGTCGCCCGCTCTCGTCCGCACGGCGACACCCCGGTCCGGGCGCCGGTCGACCTGCACGACGTCCGCCCCGTACCGGATCTCGGCGCCGGACGCCTCGGCGAACCGCTCGGCGACCGCGCTGTAGTCGACGATCCCCGTCGTCCCCACGTGGATCGCCGCGAGCCCGCGCACCTCCGGCTCGTACTCCTGGATCTGCGCGGGGCCGAGCTCGCGCACCGGAATCCCGTTCTCCCGGCCGCGCTGCACGAGCGCGTGCAGGCGGGGCAGCTCCTCGCGCTCCGTGGCGACGATCAGCTTCCCGGTGACCTCGTGCGGAATCCCGTACTCCGCGCAGAACTTGACCATCTCGGCGGCGCCGCGCACCGCGAACCGCGCCTTGAGCGAGCCCGGCCGGTAGTAGATCCCGCTGTGGATGACCCCGCTGTTCCGCCCCGTCTGGTGCCGGGCCGGGCCTTCTTCCTTTTCAAGGACGACGACCCGGGTCCCCGGCGCCGCCCGCGACACGGCATACGCGGTGGAGAGCCCGACGATCCCCCCGCCGACCACCAGCACGTCCCCGTCATACGCAGCCGCCCCCACGGGCCTCACCTCCACTCCCGACACACCCAGCATCTTGCCCGACCCCACTGACAATTCATGCGGATGGAGGGCAGCGAGAAGCAGCCCCCTGTGCGACGCAACGGTTCCACAGCCCCCCGGCCCCGGCCTACGCCGGCGCCATCAGCAACGGCCGGGCCAGCTCCCGCAGCTCCACCACCCGCGGCTCGTCCCCGTACGGCTCGAGCCGGTGCAGCAGATCCTTCACGTACTCCGTGGTCCGCGCGGACGAGATCCGCCCGGCCACCTCGAGCGCCCGCGTCCCCTGCTCGCACGCGGCGTCCAGGTTCCCCGACTCCAGCTCGGCAACCGCAGACACCACGAGACGCAGCCCGTGCGAGCGCACGAACTCCTCCGTGGGCTTCGACAGCGCCTGCTCCGTGAAGCGCCGCACCTGACGGGGCGCCTTCAGGTCGCGGTAGCACTCGGCCGCGTCCGCCGCGAACCGGTCGTACGAGTAGAAGCCGAGCCACGAAGGGTCGGTGTCGCCGTCCCTGGCCCGCTCGAGCCAACCCTCGGCGGCCCGCAGCGCGCCCCCGGCCGCGGGCCCGTCACCGGTGCGCGCGTGCGCGCGTGCCTCGATGAGCCGGAAGAAGCTCATGGTCCGGGCCGTCGCAAGACCCCGGTTGCGCTCGATGGCGGCCTGCGCGAGGTCGACGCCCTCGTCACCGAACCCGCGGTAGGTGGCCTGCAACGACATGGAGGCGAGGACATAGCCGCCGAGCGGCACGTCCGCCGCCGCGCGCGCGAGCCTGAGCGCCTGGATGTAGTACCGCTGCGCCGCCTCCTGCTGCCCGGTGTCGAACGCCATCCACCCGGCCAGGCGCGTCAGTTCGGCCGCGGCGCCGAACAGGGAGCGCCCCACCTCGTCCGAGTACGAGCCGAGCAGCAGCGGCGCCGCCTCCACCCGCAGGCACTCGGGCACCATCGACGAACGCCAGTCGCCGCCCCCGTACTTGGAGTCCCAGCGCCGCGCGTCCTCGGCGGCCTCGCGCAACTTCTGTACGTCGCTGTGGCCGACCTTCTGAGGCGCCCCGTCCTCCACGTGGTGGGCCTCCCGCGCCACCGAGGTGTCGGCCGGGGTTATCAGCCACCGGGACGCGGGCGTCGCGTACGCGCTCACCGCGAACGACCCGGCCAGCGACTGCCAGATCCCGCCGCTGCCCGCCCGCCGCCCGGCGAGGTCGAGCCGGTACAGCTCCGTCGCCGACTTCACCGCCGCGTGCACGTCGCGCGGGAAGGCCAGGCCCACCTCGGGCGCGGGATCCGCGTCGGCCAGGCCGATCTCGTGCAGCGGCACGGGCCGGCCGAGTTTCTGGCCTATCGCGGCGGCGATGAGGTGCGGGGCGGCGCCCTGCGGCACCATGCCCTTCGACACCCAGCGCGCCACCGACGTCTTGTCGTAGCGGAGCGTCAACCCACGTTGTGAACCAAGGTCGTTGACGCGGCGGGCGAGCCCTGCGTTGCTGATTCCCGCGAGGGCGAGAACGGCGCCGAGCTTTTCGTTCGGCCCGCGTTGCTCCCTGGACATGAGCCACCCCTCGACACAGACGGCTGCCGCGCCGGGCACCACACCGTCTGTTTCGGCCTGGCATAACCGCGCGGCATTCGTACACCCAGCGTAGTTCGCCGCATCCCAAGCGTTAAGGGTCGTCATTCCGGATGGCGGGATTGTTGTCCGTACTGAAGTACGGCGCAGGCCACGCCGTGTGACCGTGTGCTCCGGGCGTGGTGCCGTGCGCCCGTGCGTGCGCTCTTACCCGGGCTACGGGGCGGCGGTTGCATGGGACCTGCGTGGGTCGGCCCGCTGTACTGGATCCAGCGGGCTGGGGGACACCGCCGCCTACATCCCCGCGGGCGGCGGACCGGTCCGGGAGGCGAACTGCGCCTCCCGGACTGTGCGTTGCGCGCTGTGGCCGAAGCGGGGTGTTCAGCTCCGGCCATCAACGGCCGATTTGGCCGAATCTCGCCCCCGACATCCGAACTGAACCGGGTCGTACCACGGTTCAACCACGGCTCAAAAGGGGCGCATTAGGGGGAGCGTACGTCAATTTTCGCTCGCCCCTTCCCTTCGCCGTGTCCCCTCCTCGGGGCCGCCTTCGTGGCAGCATGGGGAACCCTTGGTTGTCCACAGCCTGTGGAGGCGGCGATGCGCTGGTTGGTGGGGTGGAGCAGTGCCGCCTCCGGGCCCGTTGCCCTCGGTTCCGCGGGTGCCACGGGAACAGAGGGCGAAACGGTACACCCGGTGGGATCCCAACTCCTTTGGGGCGACCCGGATCCGCTGTGGGCCGTCGGTGACTGGCGCCCTGACGAAGTACGCATCGTGAAGGCCGACGACCACACACGGATCGCGGTCCTCGGCGTGTGCGGTGCCTCCGACGAGCAGCTGAGGGTGGGCCTGTTCGCGGCGCGCGGCGGCGCCCTGCGCCACCTCACGGCCTGGCCCGGCAGCTACACGGCCGTCGTCCAGGCGGGCCGCCGCGTCACGGTGGTGGGCGACCTCGCGGGCGCGCGCCCCGTGTTCCACACCCCCTGGGCGGGCGGCACCGCGTACGCGACGGCGGCGCTCCCGCTCGCCGACCTCATCGAAGCCCACCTGGACGTGGGGCACTTGGCCGCGCTCCTCGCGGCGCCCGACGTCCCGGAGGCGCTGCACGACTCGACGCCCTACCAAGGCGTGCACCGCATCCCACCGGGCCACGCGCTGATCCTGCGCGCCGGGTCCCGCGAGATCGCCGGCTACGAGCCCGTGGCGTCGCTCGCCGTGGGCGCGGGCGCCGTCGACCCCGAGAGCGCCGTGGACGACGTCAGGGACGCCCTCGTGGAGGCGGTACGGACCCGCCTCGCGGCGCCCCGGCACGTGCCCGGCACCGACCTGGACCCCGGACCCGTGCCCGGCATGGGCCCCGCCGAGCGCAGGGCCGCCCGCGGCATGCCCGTGCCCGGCATCGGCGCCGACGTCTCCGGCGGACCGGCATCCGGCACCCTCGCCCTCCTCGCGGCGGGCCTGCCCGGCATGCCGGGCACGGTCCTCGGGCACGGCACGGGCGCGGGCGAGCGCCTCCTGGCGGTCACCTTCAACGACCGCTCGTCGCGGGCGGACCAGCACGAGTCGGAGCTGGAGAGAGCCGGCGCGCTCGCCGCGAACCCACGCCTCCACCACGTAGTGGTGGCGGCAGGCGAAGAGGCGCTTCCTTACGCCGAGTTGGACGGGCCGCTCACCGACGAGCCGAGCTCGTCCCTCGTCACGGCCGCCCGCCACCGCGCCCGCCTCGTCTCCGGCAGCGCCGACCACTTCACCGGCTACGGGGCGCGCCAGGTCCTGGACGCCCACCCGGCGCGCCTCGCCGACCTGCTGATGGACCGGCGCCGGCGTCACATGGTGCGCCCCGTCGCGGCGCTCACGAAGGCGGACGGCTCGCTCGCGGTGCCTGCGCGCGTCTACGGAGCGGCCAGAAAGCTCGCCCGTACGTCCTACAAGGCGGGCCTCGAAGGTCTCTCCAGCCGACTTCTTCAGCGCAGCTTCGAGGAGCCGGGCGGCGCCGTCGGGGCCTCGCTCGCCGCTCTCGCGTGGGCCAGACCGGGGCCCGCCGCGCGCTGGCTGACCGGGGAGGCGCTCGCAGAAGTATCGGTTCGCCTCCACGACGGCAAGACCCGTCCGGGGCCGGGACCCGGCCAGCGCCCCGGAGAGTTCCGCGCCCGCGCGAGCCTCGCCCGGCACGCCGCTGACCTGCGCATCCTCGAACAGGCCGCAGAGGTCCGCTTCCAGCGCCTGCACGCCCCCTTCCTCGACAACCAGGTCGTCCGCGCCTGCCGCGCCCTGCCCGAGGCACTGCGCGTCCAGCCGGGGGCCCGCGCCGACATCCTGCGCCGGGTCCTCGAAGGCGCGGGCGTCAGCGAACTGCCGCCCGGCTGGGGCGCCCCCTCCCACGCCTCGTCGTCCGCCGCGACCCGCGCCGGGCTCCGCCTCGCCGCGGACCAGCTGATCGGGCTCTTCGACACGCCCCTGCTCGCACAGACGGGCCTGATCGAGGCCCGCGTGGTCCGCAAGGCCTTGCGCGCCGCGGCCGACGGCGAACCGCTGCCGCTCGACGGCCTCGCGGACCTGGTCGCCCTCGAACTGTGGCTGCGCCGCCTCCTCTCCCGCCGCGGCACCTGCTGGACCGGCACCCCGGCACGCGCGCGTGCGGTGCCGACCGGGAGCGTCGTCCCGGAGCGTGCCCTGGGGGCGGGGCCGAGGTAACCGGCCGACGGCAACGGGCAGCGCGGGCAGCCGCGCCGGGGACGCGAGCCGTGTCGGCAGCCGCGCCGGGGAAAAGACTGGGACCTCGCGCCACGCAGCGGCGACAATGCCTCAGTGCAGTACAAGATCCTGGGCACCACACAGGCATACGACGACGAGGGCACACCCGTGCCCGTGGGCGGCCCGCGACTGCGCGCCCTGCTCACGTCCCTGGCCCTGCACACCCCGCACACCGCCCCCACCGACGCGCTGATCGACGACGTCTGGGCCGACGACCCGCCCGCCGACGCCCCGGCCGCCCTGCAAGCGCTGGTCGGACGGCTCCGCCGCGCACTCGGCAAGGAGGCCGTCACCTCCGAGGCCGGCGGCTACCGCCTCGCCGCGAGCCGCGGGGACATCGACCTGTACGTCTTCGAGCGCCTGGCCCGCGAGGGTGCCGACGCCCTCGCGGCGGACGCCCCGGAGACCGCCGCCCGCACGCTGCGGGACGCGCTCGCCCTGTGGCGCGGACCGGTCCTCGCCGACCTCCCCGACCACGCAGCCGCCACCCGCCACGAGGCCCGCCGCCAGGACGCCACCCGCGCCCGCGTCGAGGCGGACCTGCGCCTCGGCCGCGCCCTGGACCTCGTACCGGAGCTGCGGGAGCTGACCACCGCGTATCCGTACGACGAGCCGCTGCGCGCCCTGCTGATCCGCGCGTTGCGCGATTCGGGCCGCGGAGCGGATGCGCTGGCCGCTTACGAGGAGGCCCGTCGTACGTTGGCCGAGGGTCTGGGGACGGACCCGGGCCCCGAACTGGCGTCCCTGTACGCGGAGTTGCTGACGCCTCCCGACTCGACCGCCCACCCGTGGGTGGCGTCTCGGTGCTCTGCCCCGGACCCCGCCGGCTCTCGTCCAACAGCGGGGCTCGATGTGCCGCAGGGGCTGGATCTGCGCGCCCCGCGGCCCCGGAACGGCAATCTCCGGCCCCGGCTCAATTCGTTCGTCGGGCGGGAACCCGAACTCGCCGCCATCCGTTCCCACTTGCGAGGAGCACGTCTGGTCACCCTCACGGGCCCGGGCGGCTCCGGCAAGACCCGCCTCGCGGAGGAAGCCGCAGCGCCGCTCCCGCACGCCTGGCTGGTCGAGCTGGCGCCGCTCGACGATCCGCTGGCGGTGCCGGGCGCGGTGGTCAGCGCACTGGACCTGCGCGAGACGGTCCTGTTGACGAACGAGTTGTCGGGACCGCAGACCGATCCGACCAGCCTCCTCGTAGAGCACTGCGCCCACCGCAGCCTGCTCCTGATCCTTGACAACTGCGAACATGTCATCGGCGCAGCGGCCCAGCTCGCCGAGACCCTCCTCACGCGCTGCCCCGGCCTCACGATCCTCGCCACCAGCCGCGAACCCCTCGGCGTCCCGGGGGAGTCCGTGCGCCCCGTCGAGCCGCTGCCTCCGGACCCCGCCCACCGCCTGTTCGCCGAACGGGCCGCCGCGGTCCGCCCCGGGTTCGACCCCAGCCAGGACCGTGCGGCCATCGCCGAGATCTGCCGCCGCCTCGACGGGCTGCCGCTGGCCATCGAGCTGGCCGCGGCCCGCCTCAGACTGCTCACGCCCCGCCAGATCGCGGACCGGCTCGACGACCGCTTCCGCCTGCTGACCGGCGGCAGCCGCACCGTGCTGCCCCGCCAGCAGACCCTCCGCGCGGTCGTCGACTGGTCCTGGGACCTGCTCGACGAGCGGGAGCGCAGCACCCTGTGCGAGCTCTCGGTCTTCGCCGGCGGCTGGGACCTGGAGGCGGCGGAGGCCGTGTGCTCCAGCGGCGAGGTCGCCGACGTCATCGGCTCCCTCCTGGACAAGTCGCTGCTCGTCGCCGCGCCCCACCAGGAGCAGCACGGCGCGGGCATGCGCTACCGGATGCTGGAGACCATCCACGAGTACGCCACGGAGCGTGCCGCGCAGGCCCCCGAGCTCCTGGCAGCGGCCGAGCGGCGGCACATCGCCCACCTGCGCGCGCTGGTCGAGGCGGCCGACCCCAAGTTGCGCTCAGCCGAGCAACTCCCTTGGATCCAGCGCCTGGAGGCGGAGCTTGACAACATCCGCGCGGCGCTGACCCGCGTCACCTCCGGGCCGGGCCCCGTCGACCTGGAGTCGGCGATCGCCCTGGCGTTGCACATGGGCTGGTTCTGGTGGCTGCGCAACTACCGCCACGAGGGCTCGAACTGGGTCGAGCGCATCATGAGGCTGCTGCCGGACGGCGTGCTCCCAGAGGACACCGAGGACCCGATGTACTGGCCGCAGATGAACCTGCGGCTGCTCTCCCTGTTCCTCCTCTCGGAGATCTACCCGCAGAGGGCCGTCGCCGACGAGGAACAGCGCGCGTACGCGCTGCGCGTGCAGGCCGTCTTCGCACCGCCCAACCCGCAGGGGGCCCGCTTCCCCGGCATCATCTGGCCGTTCACGCTGTTCCTGCTCGAAGGCCGCGACGTGCGCGCCGACCTGGACGCCGCCGTCGCCAACTGCCGCCGTTTCGGCGGAGGTTGGGAGCTCGCCGTCACCCTGATGTTCCGCGCGCACATGGCGGTGGACATGCCGGGCAACATGAGCGGCGTCGACGACGACCTCGCCGAACTGCGGGTCCTGAGCCGCCGGGTGGGCGACCGCTGGATGCGGGCCCAGGTGTGCAGCGCGGCGGGCGAGGCCGCCATGGGGCGCGGCCTGTACGAGGAGGCCAAGGGCGAGTACGAGGAGGCGCTGCTGCTCGCCTACGAAGTGGGGGCGTACGCCGAGTCGCCGTTCCTCATGGCGCGCCTCGCGGAGATCTCCTTCCGCGCGGGTGACCGGGACGCCGCGCAGAAGACGCTCGACATGGCGACCGCCGAGGCGGAGCGCTACGGGGTGGTGGACACCGCGGCCTTCGCCCGGCTGCTGCGGGCCTACCTCGCCCTGTCGGAGGGGGACGTGGCCACTGCGCGCGAGCACCTGGAGGTCTCGCGCTCGGTGGCGGAGGGCGGCACCCCGCCACCGCAGTTCGTCGCGGCCCTCGGCGTGGTCGACGCGCGCGTCACGGCGGCGGAGTCGGGCCCCCGGGCCGGCCTCGGGAAGGTGGTCCGCCTGCTGCGCGACGAGGTCCTGGGCCAGACGGCGGAGTTGGTGACCGCGGGCCTCGTCGACGTCGGAGCCGCACTGCACGCGCGCGTGGGCGACACGGCACGCGCCGTGCGCATCTTCGCGGCGGCCGACGTGATGCGCGCCGGTCTGCCGAGGTCGATGCCGGAGCGCGAGGAGTACGAGGCCGCGGCGTCCCGAGCGCGGGCCGAGCTCGGCGACGCACGGTACGAGGCCGAGCGCGCGGCGGGCGCCGCGCTCACGCACGAGCGGCTCCTGACGGAGCTGGAGGCCGGGGCCGACATCGATACCGGGGCCGACACCGATACTGATACCGGCGCCGACACCGATACGGACGGCTGACGCCGACCGATCAGCTGCAGGTGAAGCGGGACTCCGCCCAGTCGGCGACCGCCACCGAGTCGGCCGGGCTCCTCGGTTCGGTCACGAGCCGGATCGACTTCGCCCCGGCCACGTTCACATGCACCGGCACGGCGGGATCACGCCCCTTGACCACGGACGAGCTCCAGGCCCGCGCCCCGTCGACGTAGACGGAGAACCGGACGGCGCCGAGACCGAGCGTCATGTCGTCGACACCGGCATAGGCGTCGTACGTCGTGCAGCTCCGGTTGAGGTCGATGGTGACGGAGGACCGGGAGTGCACCGACACCCCGTTCGCGTACTGCTTGCCGGCGATCGACATGCCGTAGCGCTGCCACACCCAGCTGCTCTCGCCGAGCCGGATCTCCGGCTGCGAGTCGTCCCCGAGGGTGTCGTACGGCAGCTTGTTCACCTGGTAGACGGCCGGGGCGGGCGGCGGCGTCGGCTTCGGGGTCGGCTTGGGCGGCGTCGGCCTGGGAGCCGGCGGCTTCGGCTTCGGCTTCGGTGGCGTCGGCTTGGGCGTGGGCTTCGGGGCCGGCTTGGGGGAGGCCTTGGGCGGCTTCGGCTTCGGCGTCGGCTTGGGAGCCGGTGGCTCCGGCTTCGGCGCCGGCGGCTTGGGTTCGGGCTTCGGCTTCTTCGGCTCGATCGGCTGCGAGGCGGGCGGCGGCGCCTTCTCGCGGGCCTCCGGCTTCGGCTTCGGGTCGCCGCCGGTGAGCGCCATCGCCAGCGCGACCGCGGTTCCGGCGGCCACCACACCGGCCGCGATCCCCGCCTTCGCGGGAGCACCGAGCCCCTCGGAGGCCGCGCCACCCGCGGCGCCGCCGCTCGTGGAGCCGCCGCTCGCCGCGGCCGCACCGGCCCCGGCCGCGCCCGCCGCACTCGCGGCGCCACCGCCGATGAACGCGGCGGCCTTCGCGTACCCGGCGGCGCCGAACCAGCCGATGACCGCGATCGGTACGACACCGGGGATGCCGCTGGCGACTTCCTTGATCTGGCCGGCCGCGAGCCGGCACTTGGCGCACTCCTCCATGTGCTTGCGCAGGCCGCGCTCCGCCCGCGTGCGCAGGCTGCCGCGCGCGTAGGCGCCGAGCCGGTCCGCGTAGCGGGCGCACTCCTCGGACTGCGTGAGCGTGGTCGAGACATGGGCCTGGAGGTAGGCCTCCTTCAGGCCCTCGCGGGCGCGCTTGGCGAGCACGCGCGTGCCGTTGGCGTCGAGCCCGAAGAGCGTCGCGACCTCGCTGGGCGACTCCTCCTCGACCTCCGTGTGCCACAGCACGGCCTGCCAGCGCTCGGGCAGCGAGCGGAAGGCCTGCATGGCCATCGACTGCTCGGCCTCGTGCATCGCGAGGACGTCGGCGCCCAGGTCGAGCGTGTCGTCGTCGCTGGCCTCCCGCGAGCGCGCGTCCTGCGTGGCGAACACGGCGAAGTCGTCGACGAGATGCTCGCGCTTCGCCGACTTCGTCCAGCCCGCGGCCACGCGGCGCACCGTGGTCAGCAGATAGGCACGCACCGCGTGCTCGGGACCGCTGCCGCTGCGCACCGCCTGAAGGGTGCGGGCGAACACCTCGGCCGTGAGGTCGTCGGCGGTGTGCCCGTCGCGGCAGCAGGTGCGCGCGTAGCGGCGCACGGCGGCGGAGTGGCGGCGGTACAGCTCTTCGTAGGCACTGTCGTCGCCCGCGCGCATGCGGCCGATCAGATCGGCGTCGGAGGGCGGCACCTCGCCGTCGCCGCCGCCGGACGATCCACTCTCGCGCTGAGGCGGCACTGATGCCTGTAGGTCCGGTGTCTGCGGGTCCGGCTGCTCGGTGGGCGTGCGCCCCGGACCGCCCTGGCTCGGTACCTGCCGCGAGGGCGGACTCCCGGCGCTCGTCCCACCGCCCTCGGGCCGCTGCTCGTCCCGCCCGTCAACGCTCATTGCGGAATGCCCCCGACCGCCCACTCTGACCCGATCACCGGGAAAGAGTGCCACACGCAAGGGCACCCGAAGTGGTTGCTGCACGGCAACCACTCATCCGTGGAGATTTGGCGTGCGCAACCCCTAAGGATCACCCGTTCGGGGAAGCCTCAACCACCTTCCCGTAAACGAGAGTTGACCGCGAGTGACCATGTGGTCGACCCGCGGTCACCCCCTCGGTTCGGTGAGGATCCGACCGGTCACGCAGGCCGGGACCGCAGCCCTTCGAGCAGGATGTCGAGCAGCCGGGCGGAGGCCGCCTCCTGCTGCGCCGCGTCCGGAAGCGACGGGGCCGCCGTCGCGATGACCAGCAGCACGTCCGACACGGTGACGTCGGCGCGCAGCTCACCGGCCTCCCGGGCGCGGTCCACGAGCCGGCCCACGACCTCGAGGAGCGCCGCGGCCCCCGTGTCGTCCGCGGACAGGCCGTCGCCGCCGGCCATCGGCTGCTGCTCGTGCTGCTCGACGAGCCGCAGCTCAGGCGTCGCGGCACGCTGCTCGGGCACGCGCGGCTCGTCGCGCACGCCCTCCTCGGAGTCGGCGACCCCGACTCGCAGTACCTGCGGGGGCAGCAGCCGGCCCGCGCCCGAGGCGACCGAGGTCCGCAGGAAGCGCGAGAGCGCCGACCACGGCTCGTTCTCCTGACCGAGCGCCGTGCGCGCCTGGTCGGTCAGCCGCGCGGTCTCCTCCTCGGCTATCCGCCGCACCAGTACGTCCTTGCTGGGGAAGCGCCGGTACACCGTGCCCACCCCGACGCGGGCGCGCCGCGCCACGTCCTCCATGGGTGCCCCGTACCCCAGCTCGCCGAAGACCTCCCTGGCCGCACGCAGCACATGCTCAAGATTGCGCTGTGCGTCCACCCGCAGCGGCGTGGAGCGCGAACTGTCGCCCGCCCCCCGGCCGTTGGCCCCCAAGGTCGCGCCCGAGGGCGCCACGGCAGAGGCTGAGGTCCAATGAGAGTCCTGAATGTGCATATGTGTTCCCCCGGTAATGACGTCTCCCCCCGGAGACACTCCCCGCCATTGTCTGTCGGAGCCAGAGGAACAGACAGCGATTTCCGGGACCTCTTCCCGATCCCGTCCGCGTATCCCCCCAGACACCCCGACAAGAGACGAACATAGTTGAGCCGGGAGCAATTCAGAAGAGGCAGGTTCCGCACCGGGCGCCCCTCGAAAGGAGCATGTACGGGATTTGGCCATGACGGCCCCGTCGCCCTCCACCCCGGCCCAGGGCCCCACTCCGGACGCTGACCTGGGAACCTCCCGCGCACACGGGTCGACTGCCGGGCCGCAAGGGGTACTTCTGGTCGTCATACAAATGGTCGGGACTGTGGACAAACGCATGGGCCCGATGCGTCATGGGAGGGTGAGGACTGCAATCTTCCGGGGGTCGACCCCCGTGCCCCCGACGTGTACGCGCATTGTTGTAGTCGGCGGCGGTTACGTCGGGATGTACACGGCCCTGCGGCTCCAGAAGAAGCTCAAACCGGAGCTCAAGAGCGGTGCCGTGGAGATCGTTCTGATCACCCCCGACCCGTACATGACCTATCAGCCCTTCCTGCCGGAGGCCGCCGCAGGATCGATCTCGCCGCGCCATGTCGTCGTCGCGCTGCGCCGCGCGCTCGACCTGTGCCAGGTGATCGTCGGCGAGGCGCAGTCCATCGACCACGGCAAGCGCACGGTCACGTACACCACGCTGGCCAGCGAGGAAGAGGGCACGGGCGCCGCCACCCTCACCTACGACGAACTGGTCCTGGCGCCGGGCTCCGTCTCCCGCACGCTCCCGGTCCCCGGGCTCGCCGACTTCGGCATCGGGTTCAAGACCGTCGAGGAGGCCATCGGACTGCGCAACCACGTCATCGAGCAGCTCGACATCGCCTCCTCCACGCGAGACCCGGCGATCCGCGACGCGGCGCTCACCTTCGTCTTCGTAGGAGGCGGGTACGCGGGCGTGGAGGCGCTCGGCGAACTGGAGGACATGGCCCGGTACGCGGCGAAGTACTACCACAACGTCAAGGCCGAGGACCTGAAGTGGATCCTCGTGGAGGCATCCGACCGGATCCTGCCCGAAGTGGGCCCGGAAATGGGCCAGTACACGATCCGCGAACTGCGCGGCCGCAACATCGACGTGCGCCTGGAGACCCGGCTCGAATCCTGCGAGCACCGCGTAGCGGTGCTCAGCGACGGCTCGCGCTTCCCCACGCGTACGGTCGTGTGGACGGCCGGCGTCAAGCCGAGTCCGCTGCTCGCCGCCACGGACCTGCCGCTGAACGAACGCGGCCGCCTCAAGTGCACCGCCACGCTCGCCGTCGACGGCGCCCCGCACGCCTGGGGAGCCGGCGACGCCGCCGCCGTCCCGGACGTCACGGCGCCCGGCAAGGAATGCGCCCCCAACGCCCAGCACGCGGTACGCCAGGCCCGGACCCTCGGCGACAACATCGCGGCCTCCGTACGCGGCGAACCACTCACCGACTACGCGCACGCGTACGCGGGTTCGGTGGCCTCCCTCGGCCTCCACAAAGGCGTCGCGCACGTCTACGGCCGCAAACTGAAGGGCTACCCTGCCTGGTTCATGCACCGCGTCTACCACCTCAGCAGGGTGCCCACCGTGAACCGCAAGGCCCGCGTCCTGACCGAATGGACGCTCTCCGGCCTGTTCAAGCGAGAGATCGTCTCGCTGGGCTCGCTGGAACAGCCCCGCGCCGAGTTCGAACTCGCGGCCGGAGCGGTCCCTCCTACGGACCCATCTGGAGGACCCTCCCGCGACACCCCGCAAGGGCCTCCCGAAAATCCGAAGGGGTCGCCCTGAGCGCGCTGTTGACGCCCCCGACGGAGCACCGGTGACCGGAGCGCGGAACTCCCGCCCGCGGACCGGCGTCTGACGATTGTCAGTACGGTCGGCCAGACTGGTCCACGACCCTGGGCGGGCCCCTCGCCCGCCCTCGAACCCACGAGGCTTTTCCCCTGTGAACTTCACGCGCTGGAGCGCCCGGCTCCCCGGAACGCAGCGTCGCGCCGCCGCGCGGGCCGACCACAGCGGTCCCCAGCGGCCCGACCACGGCGGACCACCGCGGCCCGACGGCGCGGTCCCCGCCGCCCGAGCCGAGCACCTGTCCGAAGAGGCGCCCGGCGAGGAGGGCGGCGTCGACGAGCTGCCCGTACGCGAGGTCCTCGACCGCATCCCCGCCCTCGTCGCCCTGGTGCACGGCCCCGAGCACCGCGTCGCGTACGTCAACGACGCCTACGTAGCGGCCTTTGGCGAGCGCACCACCGGCGAGCCCGCCCACGAGGAGCTGCCCGAGCTCGACGAGCTCAGCCTGCTCCCGTTCCTCGACCAGGTGCTGCGCAGCGGCAAGCCCCGCACGGTCAAGTCCCGCAAGACGTCCGGCGGCCGCTCGTACACCGTCACCTGCACCCCGCTGGAGACCCCGGACGGCCCCGGCGTACTGATCTTCGCGGCCGATGTCACGGACCACGCGGAGGCGGCGGAGCGCCTGCGCACCAGCGAGCGCGAACAGCGCGAAACGGCTGTCACGCTCCAACGCTCGCTCCTGCCACAGGAGTTGGAGGAACCCGACGACCTGAGGATCGCGGCCACCTACCAGCCCGGCGGCACCGAGGCCGCGGTCGGCGGCGACTGGTACGACGTCATCACCCTCGGCGGCGGCCGCACGGCCCTGGTGATCGGCGACGTCATGGGCCGCGGCGTCCGGGCGGCGGCCGTCATGGGCCAGCTCCGCACGGCGGTCCGCGCCTACGCGCGCCTGGACCTGCCCCCGCACGAGGTGCTCCAACTACTGGACGGCCTCGCTACGGAGATCGACCCGCACCAGATCGCCACCTGCGTCTACGCGGTCCACGACCCGAACGAGGGCCGCCTCGTCTACGCGTCCGCCGGTCATCTGCCGATCCTCGTACGCGACGAGAACGGCACGATCCACCGCGGCGACGAGCCCACGGGCCCGCCGCTCGGCACCGGCGGCTGGCTGCACGCCTCGGGCTCGGTGCCGCTCGGCCCCGGATCCACGGCGGTCATGTACACCGACGGCCTGGTGGAGCGGCGCGACGAGGACATCGACGAGGGGGTGGCCGCGCTCGAGAACGCCCTGGCGGGCGCGACCGGCACGCCCCAGGTCGTCTGCGACCGCCTGATCCGCGCGTCCGGTGTCACGGCCGATCACGACGACGACGTCGCGGTCCTGGTCCTCCAGCACCCGGCCCGCAAGGGCACCGACGGCGAGCGTTTCCGCAACGCGGCGCTCGAACTGCTCGGCGGCGTGGAGGCGGCCCCACGCGCGCGTGCCTTCGCGTCCGGCGTCCTCACCAGCTGGCGCTTCGCCGACGAACTCCACGACCTGGGCGTCCTCGCGGCCAGCGAACTCGTCGCCAACTCCCTCCAGCACGGCACCCCGCCCATGCGCCTGCGCCTGCGCCGCACGGACCGCCGCCTGATCATCGAGGTGACCGACGGCGACGACCACCTGCCGCGCCGCCGCCGTGCGGAACCGGCGGACGAGGCGGGGCGTGGCATCGCGATCGTCGCCACGATCGCCTCGAACTGGGGCTCGCGGCGCACGCCGGGCGGCGGCAAGGCGGTGTGGTGCGAGTTCGTACTGCCGGAAGGCGTGGGCTGAGGGCCTACGCCTCCGCGGTGGCGGGCTCCGGCGAGCTCTGCATCACCACACGGCTGCCGGCCAGTGACGGCTGGTCCTGCACCGGCGTGAGCCGCTTGCCGAGCCGCAGCGCCAGAACGGTGACGGCCAGCGAGAACAGCACGAACGTCACGATGTAGGGACCGTGCAGCGCGGCCCCCATCGGCCCGCCCACGGCAGGCCCGACCGCCAGCGCGAGCTGCTTCACCAGCGCGAAGGCCGAGTTGTACGACCCGACCATCCCGGCCGGAGCGAGATCGGCGACCAGCGGCGCCACGGTCGGCGACAGCATCGCCTCACCGAGACCGAACAGCGCGTACGTGGAGATGAACGCGGCGGTCGCCATCGCCTGGCTCCCGTGCCCGATCCCCGCGTACCCGGCGAACAGCCACGCGACAGTCCAGATGAGACCCACCGCGGCGATCACCCGCGAGCGCTTGCGGCGCTCGACGAGCTTGAGCACGGCGAACTGGGCGATCACGATCATCGCCGTGTTGGCGGCGAGCGCGATCCCGAGCGTGGACGCCGAGATCCCGGCCGCCTCGACACCGTAGGCACTCAGCCCCGACTCGAACTGCCCGTAGCAGGCGAAGAACAGTACGAACCCGAGCACGCACAGCTGCACCATCGCCCGGTGCCCGAGCAGCGCCCGCATGCCGCCGTTGCCCTCGTCCTTCGGCACGGCCTCACCGAGAGCGGGTGCCTGCGGCATCCGCACGGTCAGCACGATCCCGGCGAGCACCAGGAACATCACGGCCTCGATGGAGAAGAGCAGCAGGAAGCTGTCGGGCCTGGCCTCGTCGACGATCTGGCCGCCGATGAGCCCGCCGATGCCGAGCCCCAGGTTCTGCAGGAAGAACTGCGTCGCGAACGAACGGGTGCGCGTCTCCGGCGCGGAGCACCACACGATCATGGTCGCGAGCGCCGGTTGCAGCACCGCCGTCCCGGCACCCAGCACCGCGGCGGCCACGATGGCGGCCGGTTCATACGTGGCGAACCCGAGCCCGACCGCTCCGACGGACGCCACGACCGAGGCCGCGACGAGCACGGGCAGCGGACCGCGCCGGTCGATCGCGCGACCGGTGAAGGGCAGGACGACCAGGGCGGCCATGGCGAAGGCGGCCAGCACGATCCCCGCCGCACTGGCCCCGAGCCCCCGGACCTCCGCCACGTACACGTAGAGGAACGGAACCGTGAAGCCGATGCCGAACGCGCTCAACGCGCTGCCCACCTGAATTCGGCGCATCGCGGCGCCCATCGCCCTGGTCACTTTCACCTGCCCTTTCGCTCTCCGGGGCCTTAACCCTGAAGACTTCGAAGCTAAAGTTAGAAGCTAAAGAGTACACACCCAAGGACTTCAACGCCAACCACTCCCGTGCCATACTGCGCGGCATGGCGGACACCCCAGGCGCACCGGCGGCCGAGCCGACGCTCGAAGAGCAGATCGCCGCGTACCAGCGCGAGTTCCAGGCCCTCGACCCCCAGGTCGAGCAGATCGTCTCGGCGCTCGGCAGACTCAACCGCCGCATGAACGTCGCGTACGGACGCCAGACCGCCGAGATAGGGATCAGCAACACCGACTGGGAGGTCCTCAAGGCCCTCGTCCTCTCGGGCGCCCCCTACCGGATGGGCCCCGGCGACCTCGCCAAGCGCCTCGGCCTGACCCCCGCCGCGATGACCCACCGGATCGACCGCATGGTCCAGGAGGGCCTGGTCACCCGCGACCGCGACGAGAACAACCGCGTCCGCGTCATCGTGGAGCTGACCGCGGAGGGCCGCGAGAAGTGGCTGGAGGCGATGCGCCTCGCGTCCGTCTTCGAGGAGGACCTGCTCCAGGACCTCAACCCGCAGGAGCGCAGCGCGCTGGGCGAGGTCCTCACCCGTCTTCTACGTCGCGTGGAAGACGCCCAACCGGACGCCGGCGGGCGCCTCAACGACCTCGCCTGAAGACGCCCACAGGGGAGGGTTGACACGGCCTTCCCCGATCCGTAAGGTACCTCGGGTTGCCACGGAGCCGTAACGGTTCTTCGGTAGCCATCCGCCGCTCAAGCGGCACCCAACCTCAGCACGATCTCCCAATCGGGATTCTATTCGGCGTGCCCGAATTCAATTCCGAACCCCCGATTCGCTCGGGGGCGGGGAATCCGCTAAAGTTTGGAACGTCGGAACGGCCCAACAGCCGCGAAGGCAAACCCCTCTGACTGGGAATCAGGCCCGAAAGGATCTGATAGAGTCGGACTCGCCGGAAAAGCCGAAAGGCCGGAAAGCGAAGCGGGACCGAGGAAAACGGATCGGAAAACGATCT